>JAKIZM010000036.1 GCA_022708025.1 Bacteroidota bacterium
TATTTGAGTTAGATTTATTTTTCATTCCACAACAATTTATTTTTTTAACATTTAAAAATTCTCTTCTTTAGTATATCAAGTGCATTTCACAAGCCCTTAGTGCACTTCACAAGATATTTCTACTCTGGCAAATAAACACAATTTAATTTTCAATCGTGATTATTCAATGATTTTATTGAATAAAACTAATTCAACATTTTAAGTAAAGTTTTTTGAAGGAAAATTATAATGAAAAAATTATTTGAACTTTTACTGTCAGTGGTAATCTCAGTTGTTTTTTCTAATTTGTTATTTGCGCAGGGAATCCCGTCTGACAGCTTGTATTTGGGACAAACACCTCCGGGAAATATTCCTAAAATATTTAATTTACCTGTAACGGGTGGACTTCGCCCAATCGAAAGAATTGCAATTTCTTCAGACGGAAAAGAAATTTATTTCGGATTATTAAACACTTATCCTCCATCTGTTCAAAGAACAAAATGTTATAAATATTTTAATGACAGGTGGCAGGGACCATTTGATGTTTTTGAAAATCACGCGTCACCAAGACTGACGGTAAATGATAGCACAATGTATATCCAAACAAATATTAATGATTTTTCTACTACTTATCGTTCAATCAAAATCAGCTCAGGTTGGAGTACACCAAAAAAGCTGCTTAACACTACACAGCAAACTCATTATTTTCAAACCACAGCTTTAAATAATTCTTATGTCTCATCCAATTTACCGAATACACCGGCTCAAAGAGATATTTGCAAATTAGTAATAAACGGAACAGATACTTTAATTCAAAGTTTAGGCTTGCCAATTAGCACAGCCTCTGATGAAAATGATCTCTTTGTTTCGGATGATGAATCGTATCTATTATTTAGCAGAAATAATTCCGGTGGTGGTGATATATTTCTCAGTTATAAAAAATCAGATGGAAAATGGACTAACCCGAAAAATCTGGGAGAACCAATTAATAAACCCGGGAATAGCTGGGAATATGGAATGTTTGTATCAAAAGATGGTATGTATTTGTTTTATACAAGCGGTGGAACAACTATGAGTTCATATTACACATACTGGATTAAAATTGATAATATTATTGATAGTTTGAGATACACTAACTTCGCACCTTATTTATACAACCAAATACCAAATCAAACTGATTCTGTTGGTTATGAATTTAATTACACTTTCTCTGATTCTACTTTTATTGATGACGATGGGAATAATAGTCTAACATATTCTGCAACTCTGAGCAACGGTAATCCGCTTCCATCCTGGCTAAGCTTTGATCCATCAGCAAGATTATTTTATGGCACACCAACAACAGTTGGAAATATACTGATCAAAGTAACTGCAACTGATAATGCAAATGCAAAAGCATTCTGTACATTCAGTCTTAAGATTGAAGATACGTCAACCGACATTACAGATGATGAACAAAGTTTAAATGATTATAAACTTTATCAGAATTATCCTAATCCATTTAATCCTTCTACAAAAATTAGTTGGCAGTCTTCAGTCAGCAGTTGGCAATCGCTTAAAGTTTATGACGCGCTGGGCAATGAAGTTGCAATTCTAGTCAACGAATATAAACCTGCAGGCAGATATGAAGTGGAATTTGACGCCAGAAATTTTTCAAGTGGAATTTATTTCTATATTCTGAAGACAAACACTTTTTGTGATCGAAAGAAAATGATTGTGCTTAAATAGCGACAAATGTCGTTATAGTAAATAAATTATTAAATAAGAATACAGATATATTTATTACCAGGTTAAAGGATATCTTATGAAAACGATTTATAAGTCGGCATTACATATATTATTTTGGATAGCAATTCCATTTCTAATACTGTATTTCAAATGGGCAGCACAGGATACGACATCATTACCCGGACTTCCGGCCGGAGAACCTGAAAGCTTATTAGAAATTGTAAAAACGAATTCTGATATAATAATTATATCATTACTGGGTTCAATTCCGGTGTTCAACTGGTCATTATTTTGTTTAACTCCAAATCTTTTGTTTAAAACTAACTTTATAAAAATTACACTTTATGCATTAGGATTAGTCGTTTATTTCTTGCTTGTTAGTTTAATAACAGAACTAATTTTTCCTATGTACTATTTCTTTGGAACTCCTTACGCAATAAAAGTATTGGCTCCGATTATTTTGCTATCAGCTTTAAGTGGTTCTTTATTCGCATTTAAAAATAGATTAAATCACCAAAATTAATTATCGGAATGAAAGCAATTGTCTGCATAAAATCAGGTTCGCCAGAAGTTTTAAAACTTGTTGATTTAGAACGACCAATTCCAAAACAGAATGAAGTTCTGATAAAAGTTATTGCATCATCTGTAACAATAGGTGATGTGAAGTTGAGAAAGTTATCACGTTTAATCACAGTCCCTTTAGGATTTTTGTTTGGTTTCAAACCAATGAAGATAACAGGGGTAGAGTTTGCAGGTAAGGTTGAATCTGCTGGATTTGATGTAAGCCTATTTAATAAAGGAGATAAAGTTTACGGAACAACTTCAGGATTAGAGTTTGGTGCTAATGCTGAATTTGTTTGTGTTCCTGAAAAATCAAAGAAAGGTGTTATCGTTAAAAAACCAGATAATATTTCGTTTATTGATGCAGCAGTAATCCCGGTTGGTGGAATGACTGCACTTCATATTTTAAAAAAAGTAAATATTAATCAGAACCAAAAAATACTTATCTATGGCGCATCCGGATCAGTTGGAACTTACGCAGTACAACTTGCAAAATATTTTGGTGCTGAAGTAACAGCAGTTTGCAGTGCCAGAAACCATGAGATGGTAAAATCAATTGGCGCAGATGCAGTAATGGATTATCAAAATGAGGATTTCAGAAAAAAAAGAAAATCTTATCATATTATTTTTGATGCCGTTGGAAAGATAAATAAATCATCCTGCAAAAATGTATTAAAAAATAACGGAGCCTTTCTGTCTGTTAAATATCCGACAACAGAAAAAACAAAGTATATGACCTTTCTTAACGAGTTAATTGAAAAAGGCAAAGTAAAACCAGTGATTGATAAAACATACAAGCTGGATAATGTTAAAGAAGCTCATTACTATGTTGAGCAAGGACATAAAAAAGGAAATGTGGCAATCGCGATTGAATAAACAATTATTAAAGAATTATAATTATTAGATAGAATACATTATGAAAGTTTTAGTTTTAGGTGCATCGGGAGCAACAGGCAGTTTAGTTGTACGACAACTAATTAATAAAAATATTAATGTTAAAGTTGTTGTTAGAATCGGAAGCAACAAATTAAATGATTTATCAAACAACAGATGTTTGGAAACGGTTATTGGAAATATCTCCTTATTTGATTTGGATCAAAATATCGGGTTGATAAAGGATTGCGATTCCGTTGTCTGCTGTCTTGGGCATAATATTAGTTTCAAAGGAATATTCGGAAAGCCAAGAATGCTGGTAACTGATTCTATAAGAAATATTTGTAATGCAATTAAGAAAAGCAATAAGGAAAAAACAAAACTTATCTTAATGAACACCACTGCTAATATGAATAGAAAAGCAAAAGAAAATTATTCCAGAAAAGACAGAATTGTGCTTTCACTGTTAGCACTTTTCCTTCCACCTCATAAAGATAATGTAGCTGCTGCAAGATATCTCTCAAATTTAATCGGAGAAAATAATTCTAAAATAGAATGGATAGCCATAAGACCTGATACTTTAATTAATGAAGAGAAGGAAACTGAATATGAAATCGTTAAAGCGCCTAAAAGAAGTCCTGTATTTGATTCAGGAAAAACGAGCAGAATAAATGTTGCTCACTTTATAGCTGAATTATTGATTAATGAGGAATTGTGGAGTAACTGGAAATTTCAAATGCCGGTTATTTATAATAAATAAAACCAGCATAACTTAAATTTGTGAGAATCTCTAAATGAGCCTGCACAAAAGTCTAAAAAATAATTTGTTGTAACTAAAATTATTTCTTAAACACTATTGGTATAGTTACCTGAACTCTTACATTCTTGCCGCGCTGTTTGCCAGGGACAAATTTGCTGTCCTTTACTGCATTCATTGCTTCTTCATCACAACCGGCACCAATGCCCTTTAAAGTCTTAACAGAAACTACATCACCTTTTTCATCAACAAGCGCTTGTACAAGAACTTTACCTTCAACACCGACACGTTTAGCAATATCAGGATATTTTATTTTACTCTGCAACTGTCCTAGTCCGCCAATTAATTCCGGCATCTGCTCAACAGCAACAAAAAATGTTGGCTCCTCTTCTTCCGAAGCTTTTTTAGTTGGCGGGGCTGTAGTCTCTGTTTTTGCAGCAGCAATTTGTTTCGTTTCTGTCTTTTGTTCTATTAAAGGATTATTGCCTTCGTTCAAAGCAAAGTATGTGCTCTCTTCTTTATTAATGCTTTCAGGTAAAGGCGGTAAATTTACCTTTGGTTCGTTTTTAACAATTTGTTCAACTTTTTCGTTTTTAACCGGAACATTTTCTTCTGGCGTTACTGATTGTACATCTTCATCCGTAATTACTTCATTTATGGGTTCAACTGTTTGTTTATTTTCTACCGGTTTTTGCGATTCTGTTATTCTATCTCCGGTATTCGTTTGCATTTGAACATATAAGAACACTCCCGATGCAATTAATATTATAAACATCGCTGCTGAAAGTATGATGTTTCTTTTTAATTTTTTCTTAAGACGCAAAACCTCATTTTTGTTATTACTAATAACTGGCTTTATGTCCGGTTCAGATTCCCTTTCATTAACTTGTATTCTGGATTTTTCTACAGGCACAGATGTTTTAACAACATCTTCCTGATTGCCTTTTTGATCCGATAATTTTTCTGCTTCCTTATTATTTATTTTTGCAATTTCGTTTAACTGCTTCTCACCATCTTCAAATCTGGTTTCTCTGATCTTTAATGTTGTCTTTTCACTCTGAGGTTTCGCTTGAACTGACTCCTGAAATGTTTTTGTATCGGGTGTTTTCACATTTTCCGGCTGTTCAGCTTTCTTAACAGGAATGCTTTGCTTCGGCTGAACTGGCGGTACCACATTTTTATTTTCAACATTCCGATTTATCGGCTCTGTCTTAATTTGTTCTTTATTGACTGGTTTTACTCCCTGTGTTACAGCAGGAGCTGCCGGTTTCTCATTAAGCGGTGTTTTTATTTCTTTAGGTGTTTCACCTTTAAAGTTAATACTATTTAATGTTCTAACAGTCCTGTCAACAGCGTGAGACCTTATTTTTATATCACCTTTTATCTCTATGCTATCTTCGCTTTTATTAAGTTTTTCGTTAACAGGTAAGTTAGCAGGTGTTTCTTTTATATCAATTTTTTCCTTAGCAATTTTATTTTCTATCTCTTCCGGTTTGTTTATCTGTTTTTCGCTGCGATTGGTTGTATCACTTATCTTCGGCTCAACGGGAGGAATGTTCGTTTTAAGTTTAATGTCTGATTTGTTTTCAATCGTTCTGTTTCCAAAAACCTCTCTTACCGGTTTTTCTTCCACAGATACATTATTTTGTTTAGGGGTAACTTTATCAGGATCACTAACTTTTTTCTGTTCAATTACTTCCTGCTTTACTTTGGGTTTAATTTGCTCTTCAAGATCTTTAAGAGTAACCGGCTCCGGTTTATTCGGGAGCGGTCTATCATTCTTAAAAAACTCTTTAAGATTTATACTGCTTGTCGGAGTAAGTTTGTTTCTAACAACCACATCATCTTTAGCTGTGGGCGGCTGAGTTTTATTCTGTTTGAAAACAGGAGTTGTACTTGGTGGTATTATCTGTGATTTGTTTTCAATAACAGGAGGAACGGTTTCTTGCTTAAATTTTTGTGGTTCAGTAGGTTTAATAATTTCATCAATACTCTTGGTACTAATCTCATCTAATTTCTTTGCTGATTCATCCTTATGCTGATTTGCAAATACTTCCGTTACTTTTTCTTTAATTGGCTGAGTTGTTGGTTTTCTAACCGATTCTGTTTTTACTGTATAAGGCTCACTAATTTTTATTTGAGATTCTTTTTCTTTCTTTTCAATTACTCCAGTGCTCTTAATTACATCCGGTAAAGGAGTATTTTTCTGTTCTGTAACCGGTACTTCCGGAGAAATCATTGGATATTCAACATCTGCGCCTTGAAGTATTTCTATAAAATTTTTATTCAGTTGATCGCTTAAATCATTTGGCGGATAAACAATTGGAACTGTTGCTGAAAGCAATGCTATTAAATTCTGAACTTCACCTAATTCTCTCCATAAAAACTCAGGATCATTTTCTCTAAGATTATTTAATTTATTTTTTTCTTCAGAAGAGATGCAGCCAAGCGGTTCAAGTTTAATCAGATTAAAAACTTCACTGTTCTTAACTGATGAAGCTGGTTTGCCGGTAAATTGCTGATAAAGCACATCCATTATTGCAATAAGTTTATTTCTTACCTGTGAAGCCGGAACTGTTAAGCGTTTGGCGATTTCTTCATCGTTCAATCCTTCAAAATAGACCAATGATAAAATCAGGTTTTGAATTTCACTTAAATGTGATTTCCATAATTTAACTTTTTCGGAAAGCACCTTTCTCTCATCGAGGTTCAACAGATCTATATCACTGGAAAGGTTAGGTAGAATAAATTCAATTTCATATTTATCCGAATAAGGTGGAATATCTTCAACAAACTTCATTCTTTTTACAACATCCAGCGAAATATTTCTTGCCAGCAAGGTTAACCAGGTAAAAATATTGTTGCTGGTTGTGCTGTAATACTCTATCCGTTTAAGAAATACTGAAAAAACATTTAGTAATATTTTTTCAGACAGTTTTGGATTTGATACTATCTCTTTTATCAATGAATAAATAGTTGCTGAGTAGCGATTATAGAGGTGTAAATATGCTTCCTGATTGTAGCCCACAATCTGAAGCAGTAATTCACTATCGGTGGTTTGTTTATTAACTGACATCTTTTTGTTTAATAATTATTAACAGGGAAGTTATTTCATCAATTTCATTGCCAGAATCAATCATTTAGAAATATTGATAATCTGCATTTCCTGTTTAAGCTTAGATGTCATTTTGTTATTTTTACCTATAGAAATTTTTGTAAAGGTAAATATGACATCACGACAAATCCGTCAACAGTTCCTGGATTATTTTAAAAATAAGGAGCATAGAATTGTTCAATCGGCTCCGGTAGTTCCCTTTAATGATCCTACCCTGCTTTTTACAAACGCTGGTATGAACCAATTTAAAGATGTTTTTCTTGGTTCCGGAACAAGAGAATATAAACGTGCTGTTGATACTCAAAAATGCATTCGTGTATCAGGCAAGCATAATGATCTTGAAGAAGTTGGTCACGATACCTACCATCATACATTTTTTGAAATGCTTGGCAACTGGTCTTTTGGAGATTATTATAAAAAAGAAGCCATAAAATGGGCATGGGAATTATTAACTGAAGTCTGGAAACTTCCTAAAGAAAGATTGTGGGCAACAGTTTATAAAGATGATGATGAAGCATTCGGATTCTGGAAATCAGAAACTGATATAGATGCAAAACATATTTTAAGATTTGGAGAAAAAGATAACTTCTGGGAAATGGGCGAAACCGGTCCCTGTGGTCCATGTTCAGAAATTCATATTAATCTTAGCGATGATTTAAATAACAGTGAATTGGTTAATGCCGGCTCACCGGAATGTATTGAAATCTGGAATCTGGTTTTCATTCAATACAACAGAGATGAAACCGGGAAACTGAATGAACTTCCTGCAAAGCATGTTGATACCGGAATGGGATTCGAAAGAGTTTGTGCTGTTCTTCAAAATAAAAAATCAAATTATGATACTGATGTTTTTACTCCGATTATTGATGCTATTTCAAAACTATCTAAAGTAAAATACGAAAAAGAAGAAGACAGAATTCCAATGCGTGTAATTGCAGATCATATCCGTGCTTTAACTTTTGCAATTGCAGATGGCGCTGTTCCAGGAAACGATGGAAGAGGTTATGTGCTTAGAAGAATTTTAAGACGAGCTGCACGTTACGGCAGAAAAATAAATCTTAATGAACCATTCCTTTATAAACTTGTGGATATTCTTGCAGATGCAATGGGTGATGTCTTTCCAGAAGTTTTGGAGAAAAAAGATTATATTAAAAAAGTTATAAAGGGAGAAGAAGAAAGTTTTAACGCAACTTTGGACCGCGGTATAGAACTATTTGATGAAGTTGTTAAAAGATTGATTAAACAAAATGTTAAAGTAATTCCCGGCGAAGATGTTTTTAAACTTTATGATACTTATGGATTTCCTGTTGATCTTACAAATGTTATGGCACGCGAAATAGACTTTGCGATTGATGAAGAAGGGTTCAACAAATTAATGAACGAACAGAAAGAAAGAGGAAGAGAAGCATCAAAAGATAAATTTGCTGCTGTAAATATTACTTTAAATGATTTATCAGGATTTGAACTTATTAATTCAGAACCAACAATTTTTACCGGCTATGATGAATTGAAATCTAAAGCTAAAGTTGTTGGATTAAAAAATGACGGGGAGAATACTTTAGTTATTCTTGATAAAACTCCCTTCTATGTTGAATCAGGGGGACAAATTGATGATCTTGGAAAAATAAAAGTTAATTCTCAATCTTATGATGTAATTGATTTAACAAAAATTGATAATCAAATCATCCATATATTAAACTCAAATAAAACTTTATTAAAACCCGGAGTGGAAGTAATTGCTGAAGTTGATGAAAACAGACGCTGGGATATAATGCGAAATCATTCTGTAACTCACTTTTTACATAAGGCTTTGAGAACTGTTTTGGGAAATCATGTTCAGCAAGCTGGCTCTTATGTAGGACCGGATAGATTAAGATTTGATTTTACACACTTTGCAAAATTAACTAACGAGGAAATCCAAAAAATCGAATCAATAGTTAACGAACAAACTAGAAAAAATTATCCGTTAAAACATCATCGCAATACTCCGTTCGACGAAGCAAAAAAAATGGGGGCATTGATGTTCTTTGGTGATAAATACGGCGACAAAGTAAATGTTGTTCAGTTTGGCGATTTTACTATGGAATTCTGCGGCGGAACTCACGTTCATAATTCGTCCGAAATCGGTTTGTTTAAAATTCTCAGCGAGTCATCAATTGCAAGCGGAGTTCGCAGAATTGAAGCTGTAACCGGAGCAGGTGTTGAAAAATATATTCAATCCCAGCAGGAACAATTAAAACTTTCTGAGCAGAAAATTGAAGAGCTTATTGACTCAAAGAAAAAGCTCGAGAAGGAAATAGCCGAACTTAAAATGCGGGAAAAACTTGAACAGCTTGATCATATTCTTTCTCTTTCGTCAGAAGAAAAAAATATAAAAATATTCAAAGGTAAAGTTGCAGCCGACTCAATGGATGAACTGAAATCTTTTGGCGATGAGTTGAGAAATAAAATCAAATCCGGGGTGGGAGTTTTAATTGCACAAATTGAAGATAAAGTCGGGATTGTATGTGTAGTTAGTGATGATCTTATAAAAGACAAAAATCTTAGTGCTGGAAAAATAGTTGGTGAACTTGCTAAACTTGTTGGCGGAGGAGGAGGCGGTCGTCCGCATCTTGCAACTGCCGGCGGTAAGGATGTGAATCAGATTATTCCTGCATTATCAAAAATTGAAAAAGTTGTCGGTAATCTTTTAAAATCATAATGGCTAAAACAAAAGTAAAATATATTTGCTCTAACTGCGGATACGAAACATTAAGATGGATCGGTAAATGTCCTGAATGTGAAAGCTGGAATACTTTTACAGAAGAAATTGTAGAGACATCTCCAAGAAAAGCTAATATTGCAAAATCTAAGTTTAGCTATTCTAAAATAACTGATGTTATTGCCAGTGATGAAGAACGGATAATCACAGGAATTACTGAATTCGACCGTGTGCTCGGCGGAGGAATAATGCCAGGTTCCGTAATTCTGCTTGGCGGTGATCCAGGAATCGGAAAATCTACGATTGCAATGCAGGCAGCAGCAAGTATCAAAGAAAAAGTTTTATATGTAACCGGTGAGGAATCCGAAAAACAAATTAAACTTAGATCAACAAGATTAAAAGTAAAATCTGAATCATTCTTTATTCAGGCTGAAACTGAACTATCGAATATTCTTGGTGCGATTAAAGAAATTAAACCATCTGTTGTTATTATAGACTCAATCCAGACTACTTATAGAAGTGAATTAGAAAATTCTCCCGGCACAATAACGCAAATCCGTGAATGTGCTGCCTTGTTGATGGAAGAAGCGAAAAAAAATCATTATTCGGTTATAATAATAGGACACGTTACAAAAGAAGGAATGATTGCAGGACCGAAAATTCTTGAACATATGGTTGATACAGTTTTACAATTTGAAGGAGAAGCAAATCACTCATTCAGAATTTTAAGAGCACAAAAAAACAGATTCGGCAGCACTAATGAAATCGGCGTGTTTGAAATGTATGAAGATGGTTTAAAGGAAGTGTCAAATCCAAGTGAATTATTTTTAAGTGAGCGCGAAAAGCAAACACCTGGTTCTGTTGTTACTTCAAGCATAGAAGGAAGCAGACCAATTTTACTTGAAGTGCAGGCATTAGTAACTCCTTCTAACTTTGGTTATCCGCAAAGAGTATCAAACGGATTTGATCAGAAAAGATTATCAATTCTTTTAGCTGTTCTTGAAAAAAGAGCAAATGTAAGAGCATCCGTACATAATGTTTTTGTTAATATAGCTGGCGGAATCAGAGTTATCGAACCTGCTGCTGATCTTGCTGTTTGCGCAAGCATTGCATCAAGCTTAATTGATAAAGTGATTGATAATCAAACAATACTAATTGGCGAAGTTGGTTTGGGCGGCGAAATCAGAAGTGTTGGTCATATTGATAAAAGAATTACAGAAGCAAAAAAGCTCGGCTTTAAGACTGCAATTATTCCAACCGGAAATATGAAAAGCATAAAACAAGATAATGCAATAAAAATTATCACTGCAGATAATGTAAAAGATGCAATTGAAAAATTATTATAAAGAATTGCTGTGGTTTTAGGCTTTACAATTCCCATACTATAACCACTATTAAAGAATCAACTTGAGACAAAGGGCTTTTTTTATAGGCTTAAAACTTATTAATAATTGCATTTTTTCTTTGTTTCTTAAATTAATAGTATTATTTTATTCCTGCGTCAAATGACGCTTTTTTGTTTAATTAATAAAAGGTTCGTTTTGTGAGTATCAAATTGTTTGTAGGGAGTCTCCCCTGGTCAGCTAGCGATGAAGATTTGCAGAAAGCTTTTGCCGCACATGGTAAAGTTCTATCAGCAAAAGTAGTAACTGATAAAGAGACACGCAGATCAAGAGGTTTTGGTTTTGTTGAATATGAAAATGAAACTGAAGCAACTGCTGCGATTCAGGCACTAAATGGTTCTGAACTCAAGGGTCGTAATATCATTGTAAGCGAAGCAAAGCCCAAGAAATAGGTCCTGTTTATTCCTTTTTAGGCGCTCTTTTCTGAGCGCTTTTTTGTTTTAAACTTAATTAACTAAAAGGATTTTATAATGAAAAAATATCTGAGTTTTTTTCTTTTATTTATTCTTTTTCCTCAATATAATTTCTCTCAGCCAAAAGCGCCTTTCTGGGCAAAAAATGCAACTATCTACGAAGTTAATATCAGACAATTCACTAAAGAGGGAACATTTAAATCTTTTCAGCAGCATTTGACCCGGCTGAAAGAGCTTGGTGTTGATATTCTTTGGCTAATGCCAATAAATCCAATTGGTGAACTAAACAGAAAAGGAACACTTGGAAGTTATTATTCAATTAAAGATTATGTTGATGTTAATCCTGAATTTGGCACCAAGGAAAATTTTAAAACCCTTGTTGATGAAATACATAATCAAGGGATGTATATTATTATAGATTGGGTAGCTAATCATACAGCCTGGGATAACAAATGGGTTAAAACAAATCCTGAATTTTATACTAAAGATTCATCGGGAAATTTCATTCCCCCTGTTCCTGATTGGTCAGATGTTATTGATCTGAATTATGATAACAAAGAATTATGGAAAGAAATGATATCTGCACTAGAATATTGGCTGAATGAGTTTGATATTGATGGATACAGATGTGATGTTGCTGGTATGATTCCTGTTGAATTCTGGAATGAAGCTCGTTTTGAACTTGATAAGATGAAGCCTGTTTTTATGTTAGCTGAGTGGGATACACCTGAAATGCATAAACACGCTTTTGATATGACTTATGATTGGGATCTGCATAAAATATTTAACGGTATTTATCTTCAAGAAAAAAACTCAAATGATATTATTAAGCATATTTTAAAAGACTTAAAAAACTATCCCGATTATGCTTACAGGATGCAGTTTACATCTAATCACGATGAAAACTCTTGGAATGGAACCGAGTTTGAGCGATTAGGTGAAGCTGCTGAGGTTTTTGCAGTCCTGACTTATATTATTCCAGGAATGCCATTAATCTATAACGGACAAGAAAGTGGTTTTAATAAACGATTAGAGTTTTTTGAAAAAGATTCTATTATCTGGCAAAAAAATAAGTACGAAAAGCTTTACAAAAATTTAAATGAGCTTAAAGATAAAAATAAAGCATTGTGGACTGGTGCTAAAAGAGGATCAATTGATTTTATTAATAACGATAATGATATTTTGATAATCAAACGCAGATATGATGAAAACGAAGTAATAGGATTTTTTAATCTTACTGAAAAAGAAATAAATACAAATATATTTTCAGGGAAGTTAACAGGAACTTACAATGATTTTAATACTGGTGAATCAATTGAATTAAATAATAATTTTCAATTAAAATTAAATCCCTGGTCTTACAAAATTTATTTTAAGTAGAAATTGAACCGCTTATCATCCGGAGCAGAATTATAAACAAATAATAAAGTATTTTGGTTTATCAAAAAATCAAATACTGGAAAATAATATGCAAAATAAAATAACTCTTTTAGTACTCTTTTTTATTTTAATTGTTGGCTTTACAAATGCCCAACAGGCAAGCATTAACTTTTCACTCGCATTACCACAAGGAGAATTTGGTAAACAAGTCGATAACCTTGGTTATGGACTTAGTGGTGAGTTTATGTTCCTATCACCAAAACCACAATCACCTTTTGGAATAGGATTAAATCTTGGCTACTACGTTTATGGAATGGAGTCCAGGCGAGAGCCTTGGAGTCATACAATTCCGGATGTTTATCTGAATGTTGATAGAACGAATAATCTTTTAAACTTCCATATAGTTTTTGAATTAGGAATGCCAACCGGAATAATCCGTCCATATATTCAAGGGTTGTTTGGCGGTAATTATCTTTACACAGAAACTTCAGTTAAAGGTGATTATGATAATAATAATATTGCAAGCAACACTAACTTTGATGATTGGGCGTGGAGCTATGGTGCCGGAGGCGGTATCGCAATATTATTAAGCGGTGATCCCATAACAGAGATCGGAGCGATCTATTTGGATTTGAAAGGCAGATATTTGTTTGGATCCAAAGCAGATTATTTAAAAGAAGGAAGCATCCAGATTATTAATTCAAAAGTAATATATAACCCAAGTCAATCGAAAACCGATATTTTAACATTACATCTGGGTGTTAGAATCTCTTTAGATTTTCATGATTAGGAATTTTAATGCCCGAAGTTAAACTTAAAAGCGGCAGAGATAAATCAATCCGAAGAAAACATCCCTGGATATTTTCAGGCGCAATCGATTCTGTAAGAGATATTAAATCTAATGGTGAAACTGTCGAGGTCATTTCTGCCGATGGAAAGCTTTTGGGCTACGGATCATTTTCAAATCATTCTCAAATAAGTGTAAGAATGTTAAGCTTCGATCCTGATAATAAACCCGATGAGAGTTTTTTTAAAAGAAAGGTCGAAGATGCAATTAAATTCAGAAAAAATATAATTGATCAATACTCAACTAATGCATATAGATTAATCAATGCTGAAAGCGATAATCTTCCAGGAATTATTGTTGATAAATATTCAGATTTTTTAGTCTGTCAGTTTCTTTCAGCCGGGGCTGAATACTGGAAAAATATTGTTGTAAATAGTTTAATAGAATTGCTTAATCCTTCAGGCATCTATGAAAGGTCTGATGTTGATGTCAGAGAGAAAGAAGGTTTACCAAAAACAAATGGAATATTATTCGGTAAACATCCGGATGCTTTAATTGAAATCACCGAGAACAACAATATTTTTCTCGTTGATATTATTAATGGTCACAAAACTGGCTTTTATTTAGATCAGAGGGACAATCGAAAAACTATCAGTGATTATGTAAAAGATAAAAATGTTCTTAATTGCTTTTCATATACGGGAGCTTTTTCAGTATATGCACTTAAGTCCGGTGCAAAAAAAGTTGTTAATCTTGATTCTTCTGAAGACTCACTTAATATTGCCGGAAAAAATCTTACGGCAAATGGTTTTACAATTAATAATCAATTTGAAAATGTGTGTGATGATGTGTTTAAATATTTAAGAAAACTCAGAGATACAAATCAGCAATATGATTTAATAATTCTCGATCCTCCAAAATTTGCTGAATCAGTAAACCAGATTGAAAAGGCAAGTCGTGGTTATAAAGATATTAATTTATTAGCTATGAAGTTATTAACTCAAAATGGAATTCTGTTTACTTTTTCTTGCTCTGGTCATATAACTACGGAACTATTCAACAAAATTATATCTGACGCTGCACTTGACTCTGGAAGAAATGTTAAGTTTACTAAATTCTTAACACAATCAGTTGATCATACTATTACAGCAAACTTTCCTGAAAGCTTATATCTCAAGGGTCTCATTTGCAATGTTGATTGACAGATATTTAAAACTTAAAAATACATTGATGTTATAAATAAACACTTATTAGGATATAATTCGTTAATCATTTAGATTTAATGAGTCGTTTAGTAAACAACTAAATATTCAGATAGAATAATTTTTCCAATAGACAAAGAAAGGCTGATGAAAAATCGATTATTATATGTAACGGTTTTATTTTCTATTGCCTTTACTTCAATTATTACTGCTCAAACTCAAAGTGGCGTTTGGAATTCTAAAATCGGAGATCCTTCTTATAATCTTGATTCCGGCATTGGTGAAAGATCAAATACAATTGAGATAAAATTTCCAAAATCATACGACGTTAAACCTGAAGTTTTTGTATCTGTCAGTGAATTAGACGCAGATAAAAATTTTAATTGCAGATATGATGTTGAAGTTCTTTCTGTATCAAAAGAAGGATTTAAAATTAAAATTAAGATTTGGGCAGACACTAAAATTTTCAGCATTGGCGGATATTGGCTGGCTTATACAGAATAATTATGCAGAAGATATTTTTTCAATCATCACATCCTTTGATGCAGCTTTTTTTATTAGATTGAAGATATTCAATAAAAATTTTTATCTAAGGATTCCACAATGAATTTTAAGTCAATAATTATGTTAATATTACTTGGGCTTTTTATCATCGCCTGCCTTCAGAATATTGAAAACATTCCTTTGAATTTATTGTTCTGGAAATTTGAAATTTCGAAACTGCTGCTCCTAATACTTACTTTAATTGCGGGAATTGTTATCGGAATGATTATACCCGGAGTATTAAAAAAATCCAAGGAAGAAAAAGCACCAGAAAAAAATTAGGCTGCTATCAAATAATTTTAACAGCAGCTTTTGATCTATTAAACTTTTAGTTTTTCAGTTTCTACTTTCTTCTTAGTTGATATGCCCAATAATCTCCACACTGGGCAAAAATTTAACAGCGCTGTTATAATTGGTATTATTCCAATAAGTCCCCACCAACTTTTTAAAAAAATACCTAAAAGAATAATGACTACACCTAAAACTAAACGTATATTTTTATCAGCAGTGCCTACGTTCGCTTTCATAATATCTCCTTTCCGGTTATAAATTATTTTATTTAATGATGGTTTGATGCAGAAGGGATATGACCGGTTGCAGAAAAAGTTTCAACTAATAATATCAGTTTTTAATTCTTTTTTCTATAAAACAAAATGTTTACGATATGATATTTCTTTTTTCAAGAGTTTTAACAAAAAACATTGTCATACTTATTTAGGTTCCCAGTCTTTTCCTCCACAAGGGATATAACTATCGGTCGGATGTTTATCATATTTAATACAAAGTATAGCAGATTTATCAAAATGTTTGCATAAAGAACATAATGTACCCGATTCAATATTCTTATTTATTTCTAAAAATCTTTTATACGACATATACGCCGGATTAATCACAAAGAAGAAAATAGCCAATAGACTAACTATCCAAAAATATTTCTCATCAAAATGATTTTTCAGAAACCATAATATTAAAAGAGTCAATCCTGACCTAATAATTGTCTTGTAAACTATTTCACCCAAACACTACTCTCTAATAATTGTAAGATATACCTTAAATTACATAATTACGATTAGAATCGGTAAAACTTGCTGTTTTTTATAATATGTGTTATTATTAACCATTCGATATTAAAAATTGTTTAAAATAAAGCAAGCCACAAAAGTGGCTTGCTTAAATGTGAGCGCGGGTGGGCTCGAACCACCGACCCTCTGCTTAAAAGGCAGATGCTCTACCCCTGAGCTACGCGCCCAAAATTTTGAACGCCAAATATAAATAATGTGCTTTTTTATTCCAAACTAAAAGATTTTTTATCGGTGGGAAATGATAGATAGTTCAAAAAATTCGAAAATTTTAGTGTGCGATGATGACGAAACTCTTTGTTATCTTCTAAAAGAACAATTGCTTGAAGAAGGATTTTCTGTTGATGCCGTTTATGACGGTAAATATGCAATCGAAGCAATAAAAGCTAAAAATTACGATGTTCTGCTTCTTGATCTTAATATGCGCGATGTTCAGGGGGAAGAGGTTTTAAAATTCGTAAAAGATGCCGGTTATGAATTACTTGAAGTTATTGTTCTTTCTGCTCAATCAGATATTAAAAAGGCAATTCAATGCATTAAGAATGGTGCTTATGATTATATTACCAAACCATACGAATTTGAAGAACTTGTTATAACTGTTAGAAGAGCAATTGAGCATAGAGATTTAATAGTAGAAAAGAATTTATATAAGAAGGTTGCACAAAAAAATCACTCCGAAAAAATTATCGGAGAAAGTAAATCTCTTCAAAGAGTTTTAACACTTGCCAATAAAGCTGCACAATCTGACTCAAACGTTTTAATTGAAGGTGAAACCGGGACTGGTAAAGAATTATTTGCAGAATTTATTCATAAACAATCTGCCAGAAAAGATAAGCCTTTCGTTGTTATCAATTGTGCCTCTTTACCAGATCAGTTAATTGAAAGCGAATTATTCGGACATGAAAAAGGAGCTTTTACTGATGCAAAATCCACAAAACAAGGATTAGTGGAAATTGCTCACGGTGGAACATTATTCCTTGATGAAATCGGCGAACTGAGCTTAACTCTCCAGCCAAAACTTCTCAGATTTTTGGAAAATGGTGAATACAGACGAATCGGAGGAATAACTAATCTTAATTCAAACGTAAGAGTAATTGGTGCAACAAACAGAAATCTGCTTGAAGAAGCAGATGTAAAAAACTTCAGGCGTGATCTTTTGTTTAGATTAAATGTTATTACATTAACTATCCCGCCGTTAAGAGAAAGAAAAGAAGATATTATTATTTTAGCTGACTTTTTCTTAAGCTCAAAATCACCGATCAGATCTCCCAAAAAACTCTCAATAGAAGCCGCACAGATTCTTGAAGAATATAACTTTACCGGAAACGTAAGAGAGCTTGAACATATTATTGAACGTGCAATTATTTTTGCTGAAGATGATCTTATTAAACCGGAAGATTTAAACTTACCGAATACTCTTGCCTATAAAGAAGGTATAAGATTAGGCAATGTAGATATCCCATCAGAAATATTAAGTATGGAAGACCTGGAAAGATGGCATATCGGAAAAGTTTTAGATGCAAATCGCTGGGATAGAACAGTTACAGCAAATCAACTTGGTATTAGTCCAAAAACTCTTTATACTAAAATAAAGAAATACGAACTTAAACAAGATTAGACTGAATGTCTGATGAAATAATCAGAAAATACAAGTTGCTTGATCTTCTTGAACTCCAAACAACTTCTGTTGCACTCGCTGATAGTGCATTTAAAATATTCTGGTATAACAAAAGTTTTAAAAAAGATATTGGTCCCGGTAAACTAAAAGGATTATCTCTAAAGTCATTATTCAGTATCAACACACCTGATAGCCCTGCAATTATAAATGCCCCAAAATCATTTGTTGTTCCTGTTGCAGATAAAAATAAAAACATAGTTATTACACCAATAATAACTGATTCAAAGAAAAAAGAACCCGGTTCTTATCTGATAGAAATACTGCCTATATCTGATTCTGAGTTCAAACAAGATTCTGATAAAGAAAAATTCAGAAGAAATTTATTCTTCCAGAAAGAGCTGCAAAGTCTGCTCGTTCTGCTGGTCAAAGAGAAATCCGTTGATACTATTGCAGAAGAAATTCTTCTAAGATGTTTAGAAATTACAAATAGTAATTTTGGCATTATTGTTCTGCAAGACGGCAATGAAATAACTAAATTTATTTACAGTGATGAATCTGATTTCATCCCCGATAAAGCTGAAGTAGAAAAGAGCATCAAATACAATTCTTCGTTTATAAACAAATGGCTGGATATTAATAAAGGACCTTTACTGGCGCTTAATCATCACAATAATATTGGTTATGGAATAACTCAGGTATTAAACTGTGAGTCTTTATGTATTTCTCCTTGTTATTTTGATAATGTTCTTCACGCTAAAATTTTACTCGGTAAAAAAGAAGGAACATATTCTTCATTAGACATTAATGAGATAGAGCAGTTCTCTACTCTCCTGTCATTTGCAATAAGCAATATTCAAACCCGTCAGCTAAACACCGCATTGGAATCCAGATTACTACAAGCACAAAAGCTTGAAACAATTGGAAAGTTAAGCAGTGGTATGGCTCACGATTTCAACAATTTACTATCAAGTATTTTTGGAAGCCTTCATCTGCTTCGTAATCGCGTACCGGAATCTGAAAATGTTTTTAAACTTATAGATAATATTGAAAATTGTTCTATCAGGGCCAGAGATCTAACTAAAGGTTTACTTTCTTTTGGTAAACCAACTGCCAAGAGAAAAGAAATTGTGATGCCCAATTTTTTAATGAACGAACTTTCAAAAGTTGTTACACAAACTTTTCCAAATTCAATAACACTCGAAGAAAAAATAGAACCCGGGTTACACAATATTCTTGGCAACGGAACTGAGATTTATCAGATTTTATTAAACTTATGTGTAAATGCAAAAGAATCAATTGAAGGAAAAGGCAAAATAATTCTTAGTGCATCAAATCTTCTAATTGATGCTTCTAACTCAATCAATTATCCTTTACTTGAGGTTGGTAAATATGTAAAATTTTCTGTGAGTGATACTGGCTCAGGTATAGACGAAGCTGATATTTCTAAAATTTTTGATCCTTATTTTTCTACAAAACAAAAAGATACCGGTTCAGGCTTGGGACTATATGTTACTTATGGAATTATCAAAGCACATAAAGGATATATTGATGTTACGAGTAAAAAAGGAATAGGAACTACTTTTGATGTTTACTTACCGGTTTTTGAACCTCCCGATCCGAAGAAAGAAAAAGTAACTGATAAAATTATAATGCTCGCCGATGATGAAGAAATGCTTAGTGAGCTGCTTGCTGAGATGCTGGAATCAAGCGGGTATTATGTTATCAAAGTGAAATCCGGCGAAGAAGCATTAACTGTTTTAACCGAAGAATTAAAGATAGATCTTCTGATAATTGATTATAATATGCCGGTTATGAACGGGTTAGAATGTATTAAAGAAATTCGAAATCTTAACTTTAAGTTACCGATAATTTTATCATCAGGTAGTTTAAGATTTAATGATGATGAATTGAAGCTTTATAATGTAAGCAAAAAAATTATGAAGCCTTATGAATTTGATACAATGCTTGAAGCTATAAAATCCCTAATCTGATCTATTCCCGTCTTTCTCATCATCGTCATCATCAACTTTAACCATTTTTATATTAGTTGTGTAATTGGATAGCACAGGATCTTTAATTGCATTAAGCTGATTTAGCACATCAGTAATTTCTTTAATGGCAAGGTCAATGTATTTAACTCTTTTTAAAATACCTTCTTTGGATACTTCATCTTTGCTTAGCTCTCTTTTAATTGCAGCAGATGATAAGCTTAATAATGTAAGGGGTTGTTTGATTTTATGATTTGCTGTTACAACAGTGGCAATATATGTGCCTCTTTTTTCTGATGCTAATAATAATTTATGTGCCTCTGATAACTTTAGTGCAGATTGAACTCTTGCAAGGAGTTCAACGCGATTAAATGGTTTTTTAATATAATCAAAAGCTCCGGCTTCTAATCCTTCTTTTGTATCTTCTGCTCCTGATTTTGCAGTAACAAGAATAATAGGAATATCTTTAGTTACCGGATCGTTAACCAAAATCTTGCATACCTCAAGACCGGTTATATCGGGCATCATAATATCCAGCAATATTAAATCCGGCTGTTCGTTTTTTGCTTTATCAATACCATTATAACCATCATAAGCAGTTAAAACTTCAAAGCCTTCATGCTCTAATCTATCCTGAAGCATAAAAACATTTTCCGGTAAATCATCAATTACTAAAATTCTTTTCATATTAATGTGATTTTATTCTTGAAATTAATTGTGAAATTTTTCCTGTTATTATTGCGGAGTTTACAGGTTTGGCTATATAATCGTTAAAGCCATGTTTTAATATTATCTCTTTATCACCCACCATTGCTTTAGCAGTAACAGCATAAACCGGAATATCAATTAAATCAGTATTACTTCTGATATTTTTTAATGTTTGAAATCCATCCATATCAGGCATCATTATATCGAGCAAAATCAGATCCGGTTTTATCTGCTCCAAAATCCTTAAACACTCTATTCCGCTTTTTGCCAAAAAGGTTTTACAGCCCGCTGCCTGAACCATTTCATTTAAAGTAAAAAGAGTATCAGGATCATCATCAACGATTAAAACCTCAATCGATTGTTCAACCGGTATATCTCCATTTTCTATTATGTCAATATCCGGATTATCAAAGCCTACATCATCCGATTCAAATATTTCTGATTCAATTAATTTAATCCGATCTCTGACTGCTTTCAGAACATCATAAGGCTGATCTTTAGTTTTGGTAATGATTGCTTCAACAATATTATTAAGTGATCTCTTTTCTTCTTCTGTAAGATCCTTAGCAGTGCTTATAATTATCGGTATTCGTTTTGTTTTACTATTTGATTTTAGTTTATTAGCTAAAGTTATACCATCAACTTTAGGCATTATAAGATCCAGAATGATAAGGTCAGGCTGCACTTCAGCAATTTTATTAAAGGCAAACTCACTGTCTTTAATGAATTCAATTGACAACCTCTCATCCTTAAATTCATTCTTAAATTTTTCAAATTCTAATTCATCATCATCAACAATTACAATTTTCTGAACATGTCTTTGAACAATTGATTCAAGCCTGTTGAATGCAGTTAACAATTTTTCCAATGAGAATGGCTTAATGAAGTATTCAAATGCGCCGAGACTGTAACCGGTGTTTTTATCACCAAGAATTGATATTAAAATTACCGGAATATCTTTTGTGATAGGATTATCTTTTAATTCTTTCAATACGCTCCAGCCATCAGTATTGGGGAGTAAAATATCAAGTGTAATGGCGAAAGGCTGTCTTTCAATTGCCATTTTAATTCCGGTTTCGCCATCTTCAGCAAAAATAGTCTGATAACCTCTTGAATTTAAATACTGAGAAATTGTATATCTTACCTCTTCATCATCATCAATTATTAATATCGGATTATTCCTGTTCTTTCTTAAAGCCGCAGCATTAATATTTGTATGACTTTCTTTTTTCTTTTCCTGTGAGAACTTTATCGGGAAAGACACTGAGAAAACAGAGCCTTCACCAACGATACTTGCAACTGAAATTTTACCGCCAAGCAAATCAACAATCTTTTTAGAAATAGCTAAGCCAAGTCCTGTTCCGCTGTATTTTCTTGTAGTAGTTCCATCAAGCTGCCTGAACTCTTGGAATATTATTTTTTTCTCCTCTTCAGAAATTCCAATACCAGTATCGCTCACTGAAAACTGTAATATCTTTTCTGCCAGTATCGAAACGCTTAATTCAACATTACCCTGGTGAGTAAATTTAATTGCATTTCCAATAAGGTTAATTAATACCTGATTTATTTTCCCTTTATCCGCGTTTATAATAATTCTGGTATTACAATAACGTTTAACATTAAATGTCAAACCCTTTTCCCGGGCAAGAGGTTGAGCAGTAGCGGTAACTTCTTCAATAAGATCTTCCAGTAAAACATCATCTTCTCTGATTTCCATTTTACCGGCTTCAATTTTTGAAAGATCAAGAATATCATTTATAAGATTCATTAATCTTTTACCGCTTTTAAGAACAACTTCAAGCCGTTCCCTGTTCTTGCTGCTTAACTGTGCTTTATCAAGTATCAGCTCAGTTAGACCAAGAATCGAATTCATTGGGGTTCTAAGTTCGTGAGACATACTTGCCAGAAACTCAGATTTTAACCGGGTTGAGTCTTCAGCTCTTTCTTTTTGAAACGCCAGTTCTTCAGCTTTAATTTTTAGCTGGTTACTCATTTCAAGTAAAGTATCGTGCTGTTTTCTTATCTGAATATTTTGTTTCTGATATTCTTCATTAAGTTCTTTTAGCTCGGCAACAAGATTTTCTAGCTGAACCAAAGCTTTAGCATTTGTTAAGCCAATGGCTAACTGTTCCTGAATTTTTTCGAGATATTCTTTTGCTTCATAAGAAGGTTTGTTTATAGAAGCTAATTCCAGGATTGCAACCACTTTATTATTATAAATAACCGGAAGCAATAGCAGGTAACTGATTTTCAGGTCTGCCAGACCTGTTTGCACAACAGGAAGTAAATCTTCAGACAGGATTTCCACTGGATTTTTAGATTCAATAATATTCCTGAAAAACTCGTTCTGCTCCCGATTATTAACTGTGCTGTTTAATCCATACGTACAGATTAAACTAATTTCATCATCGTCAACTGAGTAAAGTGCGCCTGCTAGAAACTTACAAGTGTCCAGTATCTTTTTTAATGCTGCGTTTGATATTTCCGTTAATGATGCGTTTTTATTTATTAACGTAATAAAATCTGAATACTCATTTTTAGCCTGTTGATTTTTCTTAAGTTCATCAAGCATCAGGTTAAAAGCTTTTCCAAGATTTCCTATTTCATCTTTGCCTGTATCATTAATACGTATATTAAAATTTCCTGCACTTGTTTTTGCAGTTGCAAGATTAAGCTCACTGATTCTTAAACGCATTTTGTGAGTTAATATATAGCTTAATAATAAAGCGATGATAATACCCACAACACCAATTATAATTGTAATCTCTGTAAGAGTTCGTCTAAGGTCAGTAACTTCATTTATTGATTTAAATATTAAAATCGATAATTCATTGCCAAACTTTGTTGGCTTATCAATTTTATACCGGGTTGCAATAATATCGGAATTCTCGCGATCGCCGGTGAACACTTCAAGATTATTATCCCGGAGTTTTTTATTCGCTTCACTTAGAAAATAAAGATATTGATAGTTATTATTATAATTTGAAATCTCAGTTGTAATATCATCCCACAACAAAGCAATATCAGAGCCTATTCTTTGGGAAAAATCATCTAATAAATTACTGTTGATAATCTTACCATAGTAATAAATTTTATTTTCATGTATTGTTTTCAGGTTTATAATCGCATAAGGATTAAGTTTTACAAACTCATCTATTGTAAGCTTCTTGGGGATTTCAACCCAGCTTTTTGCAGTGTAACGGGTAATATTCTGGGAATCAGCAACAGAGGCTTCGAAATAGAAATCGTTTATACCACCGGATAATATCCTGCTTGAAAACAACAGATCAGTATTACTGTTAGCATAATTCCAGAACTCATCATCAAGGTCATTTATTAATGAACGGTAAGCAAAAATAAAATTTCGGGAAGAATTAATTATGTTTTTGGATTGTTGGGAAGTCAATGTGTTATACATTATTGAATAGAATGCAATTGTGGAGCTTCCCAGCACAACTGCAACTATTAGCAGGTTAACAAGAATTATACGAAAGCTTATTTTCATTTAATTTCATTCTCTTTGCAATACTTTCCTAATTGTTATCAGAAGCTCGTCAAAATCATAAGGCTTACTAATAAAATCAGTTGCTCCCATTTTAGCTGAATCAATTGCACTTTTAACATCAGCATAAGCTGTTAACACAATTACCTTAGCTTTAATTTGATTTTGCTCAATCGCCTTTAATACATCAAAACCATCCATTGTCGGCATTTTAAGATCGAGCAAAACTAAATCAACATTATTGTTCTTTAGAAAATCCAGAGCTTCGTAGCCGCTGTTTACAAAGTTAGAATTGTAGCCAACTTCTTCCAGCTCTTCTTTAAGAACAGTACAAAGGTTTAAATCATCATCAACAATTAGAATTGATTCCATTATAAATTTCTACTTTTCTTCTTTAAAAGATGAGCTTGTGGATTCCATTTGATAATACTTAATTCTTTTATTTTGTTTTGTAACTTCAGAATTAAGCGGATTCTGTATCGGGTTCTCTAATCTTTCTTTCAGAGTCGGAAGAAGCTCAGTCTTTAATAAAATAACAAGTTCCTTTTTTCTTACAACTGTTTGATCTGAGCCTGTAAGATATCTTATACCAAACACCCACCATGGCAGATCTTTAAGAAAAGGAATTCCGTTACGGGTTATTGTTTCTTCATTAACAAATAAACCGCCTAAAATTGTTTCTTCACCATTAAGCATTAGTACCTGTGTTGTAGCATTTGTTTTTTTGATTTCTGTTGTTTGTTCATTCAATATGAAAGAACTTCTTTCAACTGTTATATTAAGAAGAATGTAATCAATACCATCCTCTTTATAAACATGGGGTGTAACCTCTATTATAGTTCCTGTTGGGAAAAACTTTTCAACTGTATTACCGGCAAAATCCCTTGTTCTGACAGAAAAATCTGATCCAACCTGTATTCTACCCTGTTTTTTATCTCTTACAGCAATATTTGGAGAAGCTATTATCTCACCAAGTCCTTCACTCTCAAAAAATCTGAACATTGCTGTAGCCTGACCATAAAAATCACCAAGATTAAAATCACCCGATCCACTAATTTTAAACTGAGATGGATTAGCTAGTTGTTCTTTTTCTGACTTTGTTTGAGTAATCAATTCAGTTCCAATATCTAATCCGTTCTGGGATAATAAAAATTTCCAGTCTATTCCTCTTTCTTTAGTTTCAGCAACATCAACTTCAAAGAAAACGGCGGAAATCTTTACTTCTCTTGAATCAACAGAAGCATAAATATCTTCAGGTTTTACTTCTTCCTGCTGAACTCTTTTAATTACAAATACATCGTCTTTTTCTTCGATAACATAGCCATTATATTGAACGATCATGAACAAAGCTTTATCATAGGGTATATTTTCGATTTCCAGACCAATCGGTTTATCCGAAACGATAGTTGATACTATTCGTTTTCCGGTTGTGCTTTCACTTACCTTACTTAACAATGCAATTGCTTCACTAAAAGGTAATGATTGAGACATAGTAACAAGCTCATCGGGATTGTTATAATCCTTTAATCTTCTTTCCCAATATTTCTGCGGGAATAAGTTACCAATGAACATTAAAACTATTAACAGTGAGTATAAAATTGTTTTCATTTTACTTCTCATTCTTATTTTTTTAATAAATCTGTTCGATCTAATTGCAGATCAACTTTTTCAATTATACCGCCTTTGTTAAGTATAAAACTAACACGGCTGTTTTGGTAATCAATTTTTGTTAAGTAACCCAGATAAACCTGTTCGCCTTCCCATATTAAATATGTATTACCTTTACTATCAGCAATAAATGCTCCTTCAGGAATTAACGCTAACAATGTTGCACCCTGAACATCCAGTAATTCATCAATATTCGGAGGTATTTCGTTTCTGATTAATGGATAGAATGCATCATATAGGGTTGGAGAACCAAGGTTGTTTTCCACAAATGTTGCAGGTGCAAATCTGTTATCGCTGGAGAAATATGTTCTTGCATTAATATTAAAGTTTACAAGATAAACAGGATTTTCACCTTCTTTTGTTTGGACGAGATTTCCTAAATTGATATTAGTAACTTTCTTTAGTTCCTTGCTATGTTCGATAGCATAAATCAGATTATAAACTTCATTAAAGTATCCAAATCCGGATAGTTTATAATCATGATAGAAAAACTCTTTCTCCTGTTTTTGCTCCAGGTATTCAATATTAACCTGCGCCTTATCAGAAAATCCATTTGTTATATTATTAACAAAGTTATAAAACTTAATGGATGAAAGGTTTTGAGGAATATTAAATTCTCGATTAGCAAGAATCGAATCAAGCCGGTTCGATTTTACTAAAAGATCCTCATATTGCGCAAGCAATTCCTGAGGGTCTAATGCTTTTGCCTGTAGTTCTTTCAGCTTATCTCTGTTTTTGTCAAGTTCCTTGCCCTGTACAAAGAAGAGATAAGAGCCTCCTGCTATTAAAATAATAAGCAGTAGTGCTAATAGAACCAAAGTGCTTCTTAGTTTTTTATTCATTTCTTTTTCTGATATGAAGTAATATCAAATGTTAAATTATATTTATAAGCATTTTTTTCACGTAATGCTTCGTTCAGCATACTATTAAGTCTGGCGTTTTCAAAACTGTATGCCAGATCAGTAGGTGAATATTTTGATAATGAGTAACCTTCTATTTTAATAGAATTGGAATTATCCCTGACTATGTTGGATATCCAGATATTCTGTTTGCTGCCGCAAAAAGCAGCGATATCTTTAAGAACATTTTTCCAGACTCCTGTACCAACGGCTGCAGAATCGAGTATCGCCTGCGTTTGACCAAAGCTGCTGATTTTCCCCTCCAGTTCGGATATCTTACTTAAAGTTTCCTGGTTTTGTCTGATTATCATGTTTTTCTGTTTAATTTCCTCATCAAGTCTTGAAAGCTCTTTGTTGTTCTGCAAAACTTTTAAGGTAAACAGAAACGCAACTAAGAACAATAGTGGAAGAACCGCAAAACTATGCCACGAAAATTGGAAAAACTTTTGCTCTTCAGAAATATATTTTGGTAAAACATTTATTCCTTTATGTTCTTTTGCAATCTCATCAAAGTATTCTGTTGCGACCGCAATTGGAACGCTGTAGCTGGAAAACTTTGCCTTGGTCTCTTCATCAATCTGTGATACATCCAGATCATCAAACTCCAATCTGCTTACATTGGCTTCAGGGAAAGTTCCGTAAAAAGAAAGTATCAGATTTTCGGAATCATCTTCGCCACATACAATGATATTATCTAAAGAAGATATCCCGCCATTTTCCATTTCGAGGAGTATTTTAGAGAAATATACATCATACGTATGAAGATTAGTTGTACCGATATCCAGAGTGGTACCAATATGTTTTAGTTTTCTTCCCTGGAGAAAGATCAGCTTGCTGTATTCCTTCCCAATATAAACAATCAGACTCTGATCATCCGGGAAAAACTTTTTCCGCTTTGCAACATAATATGCAAGTGCTATATCGGCACTTTTAATTGTCGGAACTTTGAAGAATTTTTTACCTAAGTGTTCTGCTATATTATCAGTTAGATTAACACAAGCAACAGGACCATCAACAAATGCAGATAATAAAGAACCATCAGAAAGCTCAATGTAATCAAGACTCTCTCTTTCAATGTTCATTCCCTTACTTTGCCTGATATCCGAAATAATTTCGTCAAGAAGTTTATTACCTTTTAAGTCCCTCTTACCATCGAAGGGATGATAATAAATCGCAGGTTCTGTAAGTGCAGGAATAAATTCAAGCTTGTTGAGATTTATTCCCTTTAAAGCTGCACCAATAGAACTTATACTTGGTGCCTCAAGTTCGGGGCTGCCGAATGAAGTATCCTTAGCTCCTTCGCCTTCAAGCTGAAGCCCGTCAGCATCAAGGTTAAATCCTGCAGTTGGATGCAAATCAGTCTTACTGGAAACTACATCAACTGAAGCTGTGCTAAGTACTTTTAATCTGCTGCCGTTTTTTTCATGTCCAACAACAGCTAGTTTTGTGTCATTGCCTTCGCAATAAATGCAGGCTATAGTTTTCATAATTTAAGCCGCTAATATTTGCTGAATTCTTGTTTTATTATTGGCATAAGTAATTGCCGTTTCTAATGAAATTTTCTTTGCAAGATACAAACGTTTAAGGTCTTGTTCCATTGTAATCATTCCCTGTGCACCACCCTGATTAATCATCATATAGATTTCACTGGTGTTATTATTTTTTATCGCTGCTTTTACACTGGGAGTTACAAGTAAAACCTCTTTAGCCAGCACTCGTTTGCCATCAAGACTCGGAACAAGCTTTTGTGAAACTATTGATATTAAAACGTCTGCTAATCTGTTTCTTACTCTTTCCTGTTCAGCAGGATCGCACTCTGCTATAATTCTGTCTATTGATTCAACTGCTGATGAAGTATGTAATGTAGAAAACACCTTATGTCCTGTATCGGTAACTTCAAGCGCAGCCATTATTGTATCAGGGTCTCTCATTTCACCAACAACTATTATATCCGGGTCCTGTCGTAATGATTGCACTATACCTTCTTTAAACGATAAAACATCTCTGCCAACTTCTCTATGCTTGATAAGAGAAATATTGGACGTGTGTACATACTCTATCGGGGCAGCAATAATTATAATGTGACAGGGATCTATTTTATTATGATGATCAATTATTGAATCAAGGGTTGTTGATTTTCCTGAACCAGTAATACCAGTTATTAATGAAAGCCCAAATTTAATATATCCATGGCTTAATGCCCTGACAATATTAGGATGAAAATCTAATGATGAAAGCGGTCTTATTATTTGATTAATTGCTCTCATATTCATCGAAAGAGTATCAAGATCAAAATACGCATCTGATCTGAATCTTACATTAGCATTTCTTCTTTCATATAAAAAGGTATAGCTAAAATCTAAATTTCGTTTTTTTGCTAATTGCTCTCTCTGATTAACATTAAGAAGGTTTACTATAATCGCCGCTGATTCATCGTTTGTAAACTGCGGTATTTCTTTCACACGCTCTTTAATTCCAAAGACTCTCATCCAAACATAACCGACATTACCATGTCCGCCAATTTCAATATCCGAAGCTTCTTTCTCAATCATGTTTGTAAGAAGCTTATTATAAAACTTCCGCAGCAGTAATTTTTCATTATCCTTTAGCTTATCTATATTTTCAATTATATAATGTACTCTATCCGGCCCAAATATAGATTCGGGAATTGTTCTGCAAAAGGTTTCGAGTATTTTTTTTTCTTCACTGATGTTCAATGTAAACCTACTAAAACTACCATAATATCTTAGATAAAACTATACCAGCGTATAATCAATAGATTTTTGTAAAAACTGTAATAATTATCTTTTTTTAATATAAATACTATGTAAAATTTACACTTAAGTAAAAAATTTTACGATTCGCTTGTGCCTGCTAAAACTTCTTCAATGGATGTTAATCCCATCTTAACCTTTTCGAGTCCGGCTTCCCTTAAAGTTAGAGTTCCATCTTTTCTTGCCTGAATTCTGAGGCTTTCCTCATCTACTTCTACTCCTGATTTTACAATCAGTTGTCTTATATCCTTAGTAAAATATAAAGCTTCGTGTATAGCCAAACGACCTTTATAACCTGTACCGCTGCATTCTTCACAACCTTCAGCCTGGTAAATAGTATAATTTCTCCATTCAGCAATATTAAGTCCTGCCGCACTCATCAAACCTTCATCAAAGTTTACTACTTTCTTTTTACATTTCTGACAAAGTTTTCTAACAAGACGCTGAGCAACAATAAGATTAATTGCATAAGCAATAAGAAATGGTTCGATACCCATTTTATAAAGTCTTGATACAGCGCTTGGTGCATCATTTGTGTGAAGTGTTGAAAAGGTTAAGTGACCGGTGTTTGCAAGTTTAATAGCAATCTCAGCCGTTTCTTTATCTCTCATCTCACCAACGAGTACAATATCAGGATCGTGTCTTAGTATTGAGCGGATTGCCTGCTCAAAATTCATTTTGTATCCGATCTTTAGCTGTCTTGCACCTTCAATTACGTACTCAACCGGATCTTCTACAGTAAGTACATTAACTTCCGGAGTTATCACCTGATATAAGGCTGCTACAAGTGTTGTACTCTTTCCGCTTCCAGTTGGTCCAGTAAGGATAACCATTCCCTGGGGCTCGTTAATTGCTTTCTCAAATGACTTGCGTGCATTGCCAGCAAGACCAAGTTTATCAAGATCACGGATAACTTTTCTATCATCAAGAATTCTTATAACAACGCTTTCAAATTTATTTTTCAATTCAGTACCCACCATCGGCAGAATCGAAACTCTGAATCTTATTATTATACCATCAATATCTCTTTGAATAAAACCATCCTGTGCCATTTCTCTTTCAAAACGATCCATCCCTTTTGCACGATCTTTAACTACTGCTACCACTGCTTCAGGCAATGTACCATCCTGAATATGCCAGGTCTGTAAATTACCGTCAATACGGAACATCACTAAGGTTTTATTTCCGGCTTTCGGAATAAAATGAATATCACTTGCACCTCTTCTTACGCCTTCTACCAAAGCACCTTCAACAAGATTTATTAATGCGCTCTTATTTATTTCTGCATCAAGTGCCTGCTCATCAAGTGAAGCATCTTCATTCTCTTCCAGATCCATCATCTGAGCATTTTCTTCCATCGCTTTAAGAAACAGATTTTCAGGAGGAAGAATTTTCTCTATCAGCTTTTCATAATCAGCTTTGCGAATAAATATTACTTCGTACTTTTTTGCATTGAGCCCGAAGGCTATTTTAGGAATGTTCCGATCGGTCGGATCAATGGCAGCAAGTATCAGCTTGTCTTTATTACGATCATCAAACATAAACGGAATGATCTTATGCTGTAATATAGCTTCCTTCAGTGCGTCACCGGAACCGGTAATCATATTCTTTATTGATTCCAATCTGGCATCAGAAATTTCTTCAGGTCTGGTTTCAAGTTCACGAAAGGCATAAAGAATTGCTACTTCACGAAATATAACGTCGTGATCGTATTTGAAATCCTGAACAAGTATTTGTGCCAGATTTCTTTTTATCTTACTTCTATCATTTGTTTTTGCAGCAATTGCTTTTTCAAGCGTTTGTCCGTCGATTATTCCTTTTTTAAACAGAAGGTAACCGATTTTATCTGTCATCTCAAGACTGGTATCAATCATTCAATATTTGTAAAATTTGTTTTGCGAAACTTAATAAACTTTTTCTTTTGTTCATATTTATTTGAGATAAGAACCACAACTTTAAATCAAAGTCATTCTTAGCTCATCTCTTATTATCCTGTGCCTCTCCTTTGTCATCCTGAGCTCCTCCTTTTATCATCCTGTGCTTTCTTCTTTTGTCATCCTGAGCGGAGTCGAAGGATGAAACTTTTCTTTTTACAACAACTAACAATTTTGCAAAAGTAACTCCTGACGGACGGGGCAAGCCGCCGTCCCTACATTGTTATCCTTAACTTCTCCTTTATCATCCTGTGCTTTCTCTTTATGTCATCCTGAGCGGAGTCGAAGGATGAAACTTTCCTTTTTACAATAACTAACAATTCGCAAAAGTAACTCCTGACGGACGGGGCAAGCCGCCGTCCCTACATTGTTATCCTCAATTTCTCCTTTGTCATCCTGATCTTCTCCTTTTCTCATCCTGTGCTTTCTCCTTTTGTCATCCTGAGCGGAGTCGAAGGATGAACGAAGTCGAATGATAAGCACAGACAACTATATCAAACCTTATCCTGCTCTAAGTAAATAGTATTTGAAGCAGTGCCTGGTGTCTTAGGTCTTACTGTTGCTGTCTCAGCCGAAACTAATGTCAACAGAATCATAACCACCATTATAAACATTGCAATAAATACTTGTATGATCTCAATAAGATTCTTTAATTTATATACAGTCTCGGTTTCATAATAATTTGCTAGCTGTAAAGCAGTGTTTTTAATTGTACCGGTTTCTTCACCGGAGTGAAATCTTGACAAAGCAGTTTCTGTAAATACACCTGAAGCTTCAAATGCATCTGTAACACCAACTCCTTTTTTTATCATTAATGGAATTGCAACATTCTTAACCCTATCTTCAAAGTATGCGTTTCCAGCAGCTTCAGCAGCTATTCGTATTGGCTCAATGCTTTCTGCTGAACCGCTGTAAAGAGTATAAAACACTCTGCAAAAAACTTCAATCAGTGTTTTATGTATCAGTGTTCCGATTATAGGAAGCTTAAGAATGTACTGATCAATAATGTACTTTCCCTTTTCAGTTCTGGTAAACTGCCAAAGTGCTATTGGCGGAATTATACAAAATGCTGCAACTAAATATGGATTTTCAATCAAGAAGTCGCTTATCTTTAAAGTGAATGCTGTCATAGGCGGAAGCTCAACTCCAAAACGCACAAATAATTTTGCAGTTTCAGGAAAAATATATCCGACATAAAATATCACTGCTAAAAAGAGAACAAACACCGTTACCAAAGGAGTAATCAGAGCACTTCTCATATTCTTTTTAAATTCCTGTCTTCTCTCTAAAAACTTTGCAGTAGCAAGATATATCTCTGTCATGTTACCGCTTTTAGATGCAAGCCCAAGCATATATGCAGTAAACTTTCCAAATATATCCTGATATTTGAGAAAAGTAGCCTGGCTATCAGCACCTTTTTTTAGCTCGTTATTAATTTCCTTTAATGTATTTTTTAGAGCAAGATTTTGAGTGTCGTTAATAAGCAAGGTAAGAATTTCACTATAAGATAATTTTTGCTCTAACAGTTCAGCGCTGATTTTTACAAATGTTACAATATCTGCTACCGGCGGTTTTGCCTGAAAGTCCAACAGTTTTTTATTAACTGCCAAAGGCTTATAACCTAAACGGACAAGTGCCTCTTCAACTTCTTTTTTGTTAAATGCTTTCTGCTCACCTTTAATTGGTTTATCAGTTCCCTTTTGCGCTCTGTACAGAAAGGTTGACTTTTTCTCTGTGGATAATAATTTCAACTGATTCTTTTCAGCAAGCCGTTGGATTTTCTTCTTTCCCTCCATCGAAGTTTCAGCAGTCAGGGTCCCGGATATTGTTTGTCCGTTCATCTTTTGCGCTGTAAATTTATACTCTACCATTGTTTACTCATAAATTATAATTTTTAGTTTTGGTCACTGCGTCAAATTTGGTTCCAGAATTACTCTTTGATTTTAGCTTATAAATGAATTATTTATTAAAGAATTTTGGTAAATAAGTTCCTACAATCATAAGTCGTGTAAAATATACTTACATTAAAACTGATTATTGTTAGTCTTTTTTAGGAGGTAAAAAAGATTAAAATGCAGTATTAGAGATTAGGAATTTAGAGTATAATGATATGCAATTTTGAGTGCATGGTTTTTATCCTGCTCTTACCGCTTGTCATTCTGAGTTTGCTTGTCACGCCTTGCAGAATCTGAGGATGATAAATAACTTTTAACAAAAACATCAATTGTCATCCTGAGCGGAGTCGAAGGATGACAAGCAACACTTAACAAGAACCAATTTTAGATTCCGAATGACAGAAACACAAATAAAGAATAACTTTTATTCATACTACAAATAGTCAATTGTCATCTAGGGTGTGCCTGTCCCATTTGCGGAATCGAAATGTAACTTCACAAAGTTTAAGATAGTGTGCCACCCTTCAACCCACGCAGAGCGGGGTAAACAGGCTCAGGGTGACAGAAAGAATAGAGTTGGCAAGCAACTAGAGCGGTTAGTGAACTCATCCTAATCCTTCTCTTGGCAAGAGATGGACTTTTTAGTAGTGATTACTTTTCATTTGTAGTGTTAGCAAAAAAAATAATAAGTTATCTGTGACAAATAAAGTCTCTCCCCTTTTAAGGGAGAGATTTAGAGAATAGCGTTGCTTATTAACAAGTGCTGAAGAAGAAGACAGAAGTCAGGAGTTGATTCCTCTGTCACGTTGAGCCTGTCGAAACGTGACCTCGCATAGTTTAAGTGGGTGTGTCATACTTCGATATGCTCTGTATGACAGGATGAGTTGAATCGCAAAATGAAAAGTGTGAAGTAATTATAGTGCTGTTAGGATAAGTTAACTCATCCTAATCCTTCTCTTGGCAAGAGATGGACTTTTTAGTAGTGATTACTTTTCATTTGTAGTGTTAGCAAAAAAAATAATAAGTTATCTGTGACAAATAAAGTCTCTCCCTTTTTAAGGGAGAGATTTAGAGAGAGTTAAAGTAACTGAAACAATAAACAAAAATTAGTTGAGATTACTTATCCCGTTTGCGGGATCGAAAGATGATAAGTAAAACTTAACAAAAACCATCAATTGTCATCCTGAGCAGAGTCGAAGGATGACAAGCAACACTTAACAAGAACCAACTTTAGATTCCGAATGACAGAAACACAAATAAAGAATAACTTTTATTCATACTACAAATAGTCAATTGTCATCTAGGGTGTGCCTGTCCCATTTGCGGAATCGAAATGTGACTTCACAAAGTTTAAGATAGTGTGCCACCTTTCGACCCACGCAGAGTGGGGTAAACAGGCTCAGGGTGACAGAAGAGTTATATCAATGATATGTAGTTAGATAAATAATGGGTTGGCAAGCAACTAGAGCGGCTAGTGAACTCATCCTAATCCTTCTCTTGGCAAGAGAAGGACTTATTGGTAGTGATTACTTTTCATTTGTAGCGTTAACAAAAAAAATATTAAGTTATCATTGACAAATAAAGTCTCTCCCTTTTTAAGGGAGAGATTTAGAGAGAGTTAAAGTAACTGAAACAATAAACAGAAATTAGTTGAGATTGCTTGCCCCGTTTGTGGGATCGAAATGTGACTTCACAAAGTTTAAGTGGGTGTGTCATACTTCGATATGCTCTGTATGACAGGGTGAGTTGAATCGCAAAATGAAAAGTGTGAAGTAATTATAGTGCTGTTAGGATAAGTTAACTCATCCTAATCCTTCTCTTAGCAAGAGAAGGACTTATTGGTAGTGATTACTTTTCATTTGTAGCGTTAACAAAAAAAATATTAAGTTATCATTGACAAATAAAGTATCTCCCTTTTTAAGGGAGAGATTTAGAGAATAGCGTTGCTTATTAACAAGTGCTGAAGAAGAAGACAGAAGTCAGGAGTTGATTCCTCTGTCACGTTGAGCCTGTCGAAACGTGACCTCGCATAGTTTAAGTGG
>JAKIZM010000094.1 GCA_022708025.1 Bacteroidota bacterium
GAAATTTCCAGCCTTCGATTGTTACAAAACGAGGGTCAGTGTTAAGTGAGTCTTTGTAAACATTATCAACCAAATCCTGAAATTCTTTTACCTGAACTCTGCAAGCGAGTGAATCTCCGGCAAGTAAATTGATTTTGGCAGTAGTTAAAATATTTTTTAGTTCGTTTGAAAATGTGAGATCGCCAAGCCAGTTGTAACTATATACTGAATCTGATTGTTCAAGAGTATAAACAATTAAATTTTCAACAGTTAAATTAGAATCAGGATTGGGGGGTGCATAAAATTCAATTTTATTTAGTGTGAATTCTTTTACCTTTGGGTCTGGTTCATCTGGTAGATAATCCAATACCGTCTTAAAATCTTCAGCTGTTCCGTAAACACCAAGAAGTTTACCTATAATCCTATAGCGCACATAATAATTTGGTTCTTTAAATAATCTTTCTTTTATCAATGAATGAAGTTCTTTTGTCTTGCAGCATGCAATCAATGTGTCCAAAACTAATGAACGATTAGTAGCATCATCATCTTCTGAAAAAACTTCAAGCATTAATGGATACATTTCAGCTTTATATTTTCTATATAATTTCACTAAAGCAGAGTATCTTGCACCATTATTATCAGAAAATTTAACATATCTTACTAATTCATTTTTTGCTCTTTCTTCATACTCAGGGGCTTTTTCGATTATGACAGGAAGTAAGCCAATGATTGCAAAAGTTGAGTTTAAACTATCCTCATCAACAAAATTAAAAAACAAATCAACTTTTGAATTATCACCTAATTTTACCAGAATACCAGCTGTCATAGCTTGTAAATAAGAAGGAAGAGTTCCACTGTAGTCAGATGGAAGATTATTAAGTGAATCTATAAAAGACATAGCAAAGGAGTGAGTAAAGGAGGAATTAAATTCATATAAAAGTTCGAGAAGATTCAATTGATCTAACTTCTTGAATTTACTATTCCAAAATACTTCTTCAATTTTTTCTCTTGCGTATGATATTTTGTATTCAGTTATAGTGTTAATTGCTCCTCTGTAATCAATACTATCAAGATATGAAGTTATTTTTTCTTTTTCTTCTTGAGTAAAAAGGGAATCTTGGGAAAAAACTGATGGAATGAATATCAACATAAAAATTAGATGATATAAAAATAATTTCATTTTTATTCTCCTTAAATATCTTTTTCACGATAAGGGCAGTCTTTCCAGAACTGTTTTAAAGATTTTTTCTGCAATTCTATCTTATATTCAGTTATCTTCCACTGTACATCTGGATGACTCTGTGTGTTTCTTTCATTGTCGTCATCTTCTATAGCTTTATTATATCTTTCATAGAGATCATCAACAAATAAATCTAAAATATTAACCAAGTATTTTCTAATTTGGAATTTGGCTTTACTCTCACTATTAGAATTTTCATAGCATTCAAGCTTAAACACACTTACTAATAAATCTTTATAACTGTATTTATTACCAAAATACGTCGTTTTTAATTTTAATACTTCGTTAATAATTTTTTCAAAATTTTGCTTATGAACTTTTTCATGTGCCCAAACAGGCGCAATTAAATAATATTTACCCCCGTAACCGTATTTTCTTTGATCCTCAAAATTCTCAAGTGCCAAGCATATTTCTTCATTAGGAATAATTGATAATTCACTTTTATTGTGTATGATAAATTCTGTTCCACTATTTAAAATATTATCCTCACAAACATCCAAAATTGCTCTTAAGAAAATAGAATTTTCAGAAATTCGATATCTCCAATAACCATTGTAATTGTAATTCATATAGCATACTTCCAAATTAAAATTTACTAGTAATTGATCTTTGATTTTTTCACTAATTGAATTGTAAATTACTTCATCAAACAAAGGTTTAAATATTCCTGCAGCGGGAGGATATTGATGTTCTGATGAAAACAAGCAATAATTAATATCATTATAGTCTTGCTCTACTTCCTGAATATTGATTAGACCGTTAAAATCATTAAAACCAGATAAACAAGACCAAGTATCACACTCATCGCCCACCACAATGTTACCTTGCCAGTAATCTGTTTCGTATAAATAGTTGCCATTATAACAAGCTTCAATTATCGGTACTTCTATTGGTGGTTCATTGTTTTCTTTTTTCTTTATTTCAGCCTCTGCCTTCCTTTCTGCGAACATTTTTGCAAAACCTGTATGAAGTGTCTCTTGATTTATTTTATCTACAGTTATTTGTTTTTCTTCTTCTCCTTTTATGTTTCGAACAGGTCTGCTAATTCCTCCACCACCTCCTTCATCAAGGTTTGTTCCTACTCTTATTAGAACACTATCCACTTCACTATCAAGTGTATCTGAAGTTACAAATTTTATAGGCTGTAACGCATCTTCAAAATAAACGTTTATGCTGTCGCCAACCATAAAGTTTCCGTTTATGCATCCATCCAATACTGCAAGTTCAAATGTTTGATCAGAAGGAAATTCAACAATGCTGCCATCATCCAATCTTTCTTTAATGGTTACCGTTGCAGTATCACCTGATGATAAAGTATTCGGTTGGATAATTACAACTATTCGACCTGGTGTAAAAACTATAGGTACGTCAATGCTATCCAAAAGAGGATTAGAGGTTTTAAATCGTACTATTGCTGTATCCATTTCTGTAATTTTTGTCCCATTGCCAACAAAACCGATAAGATTGCCCTCGGTAGGTAAGATAGGAATATCATTTAATATTGATCCGGTTCGTCCGTTATCAAAATCTTCTAGATAACCTAAATCTTTTCCAATTATTATTTCCGCATTTAGTTTTATGTCAGCCGGTAGCTCATATATATAACCTCCAAGGCAATCTAAATAAACCCCCATATAATTAATCTGATCGATATTTATTGGTATATCGTCATAGTAAACTATTAGTTCATAATCTCTTTTGGAATAAATTTTAACAGAGTCCTGCTTTATTAATCCACCAAGATTGCTTTGAACTACGACAAATGTTTCATCACCTAAATTAAATTCATCCTGCTTTAATTCAATGCTCTTTCTATCAGAAAAGGGTATTGAAACATAATCACCCTGTAACTCACCATTTCTGTAAAATGATGCATACTCTCCGCCCGCAATTATTTGTAAATTAATATTTTCAGTCGAGGTATCTATCTCCACATTAGTACAACCTAAACCTAACTCAAAATACATTAATTCCCGATTACCTATGCACATATCTTCAGAACTAATTTCAAAATCATAGTCAGTAATCAAAGGCGATGTTAGACCTACATAGGAAGGTATAATTTCACGATAACTGGGAGCTGTAAATGAACCGCCGCTGATAGAATCGTTATCATAATAAATTGAGTAATTAAAATATATCACTGTTGGAGGATAACAAGGAGAATATCCACCTGATAATTCAAAAACATAAGATCCCCCCACCTTATCAATAACCTCATAGGATAAATTTCCACCTGTTTGGTTACCTGTTCCTCCCCAAATACTGCAGGTATCCTCAGGATGATAATTTACTCTTCGTATAGCTGCATAGGCATCTGTTGGTGTCCATTGCAGGTCAACTCTGATTGTGTGTTGTGCTAATGGCTTTAATAAAATATTGAGTTTTGGATTTATCTCCACTTTCTCTTTTATTTTTATCTGTGAGTTAGCGGAAGTTGCTATGAGAAAGACGGAGATTGCGAGAAACGAGAAACGAGAAACGAGAAACGAGAAACGAGAAACGAAAGCTACTGCTTTTTGTGTGCTTGTCAAGTGATTTTTTAATTAAACTTTTTATCATAAAGTTTTACTCCACTGTTTTAAGCTGACTAACATTTTATCAGGAATTTTACCCGCGGTGTCTGTGTGATTTTTATTCCCGCTTGTAACCTAAAATTTATTTTTACTTTTGTCAATAGCCGGATAAAATTTTTATCCAAGCCGCATCCCTGATAGAACGCAGATGACGCAGATTTAGCAGATTTATGCAGATCTTCTTGGCGTGCTTTGCGTGAAAGAATTTTTCTGACATTTCTTAATACGTACGATAAGCTTTTCTATTTCGTCCCATACGGGACTTTATTTTTATTAATTTCTTTTTCTACAAATATTCCGCTCCTAAAGGAGCTTTTAATTTTCATTTTTTTAGCCCCAGGCTGATCCAGCTTTGCGGGAAATTATTCATTGTTTATTATCAATTGCTAATTCACTTTGCCTACTGCCTACTGAAGACTGTTTACTGTTTACTGCCTACGGTTTACTAAGGAACATTCAACATTATTTCCACTAAATTATTTACAGAGATATCCTGCTGCTTATCCTGACTTACATTATTATACGTTGCTCTGAAGCTCAGGTTCTTTGGCAGAAGCTCTTTTGTTATTTCGCCATTTGAGTCTGTTAACCCGATATCTCTCCAAGCTACTGAATAATATTTTGTATTTGCACCTTCAAGCGGTTGATTGTTTACATTAGTTACCTTTATTGTGCAAAGAACTGTATTAAAATCTACAACCGGATTTTCACTTAAGTTCTGCTGTTTATCAATTGATACATATTCATAAGTCATTCTGAAACTGTAATTAACAGGAAGTAACTCTTTGTATGCAACTCCGTTTACAGTTGTACCAAAATTTCTCCAGGCTCCCGCATAATACTGAACTGTGCCTTCATCTATCAGGTTTCCTGAACTGTTCTTTAACTGAACTGCTGCATTTACTGTTATAAATGTATAGGTGTTATTTTGAGCAGGAACATTATTTACTGTCTGGTTTGCATACTCATAAAACATTCTTATGCTTACTGTTGGTTTTGTTGTTATTACCGTAAATGTTCCATCACCGTTGTTTACAGCATCTTTCCAACTGCCCTCGTAATACATTACATTACTTGCAGGTATTTGGTTACCTTGGCTGTTGGTTAATCTTACTAAAAGGTTTGGTGATGATTGTGGAATTTGTTCCAGTAAGTATTCTGTATTGTAACGAAGAAGTGCATAAGCTTCGCTTGTTAAATTGTTTGTGCTATCTATATTTACTTGTTGTAGTACTGTTTGTAGAGTTGTTCTTACTACATTGTTGTTGTTTTGCTGTAGCTGAGTTTTTGCAGCATTAAATAAGCTATCGTATTTATCTGTTGTATTTTGGTTTATTATCCAATTCAATTTAAACGATTTGATACAATAATTGATTAAAGTATCTAAATAACTTTGTGTATTTAAAGTATCAAATATGACTGTCGGAACAACTGTATATCCACTTTTTGAATTATTACGCAAATTATTAAAGTCATTTGAATCTCCATTGTAACCTTGTAAGTAAAATTTTTCTATACTTGGTAAATTATTACTTAATAAAGTAAAACTTATATCATTCCCCCCTGGTGCAATTTTACTATCTTCATCATCAATATAAAAAGGATCCACAGTAAAAATAACCATTAAGAATGTACTGTTAAAGCAAATCCATTTTGAAGGTACCTGTTTTTCAATTAGAGTATCGATATCTGTATCAATAGCAAATGTCTGAATTGATTGAATACTATTAGCGCTATTTGCGACAAGATATTTATAAGTGAAAGTATTATTATTAAATTTCAAAGTTGTATTAATTGTTGCATCAAATTTATTTTTAGGTAAAATATCAGGTAACGTTGCACCATAATCTGATATAATATTTCCGTTCCAAGTGTACAAGGTTTTACCTGCATAACTAATGGAAGTATCAATTTCAGTATGATAAATAGTAGAATCGACTTTTACACCCAATAACTCTTCATTCCCATCACCATCAATATCTACAAATTTGATTGAATTGGTAGTTGAGCTTATTGTAGAAAAGTCTTCACTATTAACTTCATTCACAATTGAACCGTTAATTCCATCCCAGGAGATTAACCAGATATTACTTTCATACCCATCTGGAATAAAAGGTAATTGAAAAATCACATAAACTTTATCTGGCTTTAAATTTCTTATTTGCCAAATATCTCCAGAAAAAATTATAGATTTTCCACACGAAAATTCCCTACTTTTCCAGAGCACGGTGCCAGCCTTATATACTCCAAAAAGTATTGTAGAATAAGTTAAAGAGTCTTTAGCTACGAAAACAAAACAATCCTTTAATAAATTTGACTTATCTTGGATATAATATTCCTGATCTATCTTTCTAAGATTTACATCGAATGAATTCACATAATAATATTTTCCTAATCCAGAATAGAGTATACTTTCTATTTCTGAATTTGCTATTACCTCGCTATTTAAAAACTGACAGAGGATCTGATTATTGATTATGAAGGTCAATAAAAGTAAAGTTATATAAAATCTCATTTTATTATCCTTATTGTGGTATAAACAATTTTGAATTAGAAAAATATGTATTTGGATAGGATGTGGCTTTGTTCCATTTTTTGACAACTTGTGTTTTAAAAGTTGATTCGAACCCATCTGTCCAATTATTCGAATTTAAAAAACCGCCAAGCAAATCAGATTGATATTCCACCCAGTGAGAGAACAAAGAGAGTTCATTTAATTTTTCAGGAACTTCACTCGCAGAGTATGATTTCTGATCTCTGGCAGTTGTATACATCATTTGTAACAACCCATAAGAACTTGCACATCTTGTTTGTGCCACTTCAGTTGAGGCTTTGCCATCCTTCCATTTTTCTTTTAACCATTTGGACATCTTATAATTTGCACTATCAACCTTCTGTTCATCTTTTTTAATATCTTTTCTCGCTTGTTCAATCTTTAATATTTCATCATATTTATCTTGTAGCCAAGGAAAATGATCTCGATCAAAGTCCAAAGTATTATCACTATTTCTCTTTCCATAGTGTTTAGGATTACTTACACTTGTTACCTGAGAATTTTCTTCAATTATTTCCCAGACCGTTTTAGCTGTTGTCCAATAGTTCATATATTTAACATTTTGATGATTAGGAACATCAGAAAAGTCTGCCGAATTCTTGTCCTTGAAAAAAAATTTTCCAGACCAAGATTTCAGATTTTTATCCCACTGTGTTGTATAAGGCTCATACCGATATGAGGGGAAAAAAGTACCAGTGTTTGTATTTTTACCTGCTTCTACAAACATTTGACCTTTTAAATACTGAGGCGGTATTCCATATTTACCTGCATTCTTAATAATTATTTCGTCTATATTTTTTTCTGTACCATCTATATCTTTATATTTTGTCATTTCTTTTTTAAGACCAGATTTAGAATTATGCAGTTTTTTAGGTTTTTTAGTTTCCAGTTCAAGCGAAGTTGTTTTCTCATCTTGAGTTTTAGCATCTAATTTAACTCTATATGTTTCCGTATCTTCCCAATATTTGCCAATTAACCTAATTAAACCCTTAGGTATGTTTCCCTTTACAGTACTTCCATTCCAAACAGGTTTTTCTTTTTCCCAGTAAACGCCCAACTTTTCGCCTTTTAAAATCGAAAGTGGTTCTTCTCCCCAAACATCAGTTTTTTGCCAAACCCATCCATCTGCATCTGCGGGAAATTTTGGTTCTTCTCCATAATTGGTTTTTATTTCTTCGATTTTTAATTCACCAGTTTCTGTCTTCTTTTTTACTCCAAAGTATTTTGTTTCACCAAGCATTATTTCAACTGATTTATTCTCTACAACCACAATTCCATCGCCCATCTTTGGCCAATCAATTTCTTCAAGGAAACAATATGTTGCTGTGTTTTCACCAAAAGGTTTTTGTTGTGAGGTTTTATTTTTTCGTAAGGTTATAATTTCCCGGTCTTTGTCATTTGTCTGCACCGGTCTGCTTGCACTACTTTCTATCAATCCCACCCTAACTTTTACTGTGTCAGTCTCTGTTAAATTGCTGGCAGCTACAAAATATATTGGCTGATTTACTTCTTCAAAATATGGTGCTAACACTCCACCAACAAGTATCTGTCCTGCATCGCAGCCTTCAAGCATACCTACTTCAAATCTCTGTTCTTCAGAAAAGTCCTCAAGTGATCCATTTAAAAATCTCCTCTTAAAAGTTATACTTGCCGTATCTCCGGGAGCTAATTGTTCCGGTGTTATAATTACAGCAACATTTCCCTGATAACCGCCTTCAGGTCTTATGTAAATCTCTACCTCAAGATCATCAAACATCAGATCAGTCCAGTCTTCAAAATACAAACTCCACAAATGAATATTGCCTTCATTATCCGGCTCTTCTATATATTCACTCCTTGGATATAGACTGATTCCACTAACTACGGAATTAGAAGATGTTACAAAAAATCTTATCATTTCTCCTACTTGAAAACTTCCGATTTCTATTACTTCTGCGGTATGATTGGCTAAATCACTCTGTATTAATTGAGTATCAGGTAAATCCATCCATAACGCATCATTTGAGTTTGTATGTGAATAAACAATAACATAAAGACTGCCAGTAATTGGCATTTCAAAAGACTCTGAAGCTACATATGGATTACCTAAATAAGAAAGAATTTCCGATGGGGGCGTTTTTGCAAGAGAATAATCTACATCCAAATTTATT
>JAKIZM010000037.1 GCA_022708025.1 Bacteroidota bacterium
AATAGAATCTTGAAATTATCTTTAGCAATGAGGAGGCGAAGTTGGTTTGAAGGAATTTGGTCCAGTACAAATCTCTTCAGTTGGCCATTTGTTGCATCAAAAATAAATTTCTAATGACAAATCTGGGTTAAATAATAGAATCCAATATCATCCTGTAGGCAGCACTTTCGATCTGACATTTTTTTTAAAAGTTGAAGTTATCCTTAAATCATTGATTAAGATATAGGATTAAAAATTTTGAGAATATCCCTCAAAATCACTAATAACTACTATTCTTTGCAAATATTTTGTAAAATCAATAAATTACAATCAAAATATTATATACAATTACTTTTTTAAGAATATCCATGAAAAACACAATAAAACTATCATACTTAATCTTTCCACTGATTTTAGGAATTTTTGGCTGTCAAACTGTTAATAGCGGTTTAGTGATTGAAGAACCGGATTTTAACTTAAGCAAACTTAAAGGTAAAGAGGTGCTGATATCTGTCCCGCAGGTAATTGAAAACAATATTCCGAAGACCTCACAACTACCTTTTTTTGACAGCGATGATTTTTCCAAAAGAGAAAGTATCGATACTGATATTCAAAATCTTATGGTGAAAAAAATTTCAGAGAATCTGGATTTATTCATTCCGAAATCTTTAAGTAAAAGTTTTATTCTTGAAAACAATAACGGCTCAAAAATTCTGATACCTATAATAAAAAAAGATGGCTTTTATAAAGCTGCATCAAAAACACAGTTTAACATTGATGAAAAACTTACACAAAATGGTGATTACATCTTAATTCCATTAGCAATTCAATTGGATGATGTCCGGAATATTAATGAGCGCTATCAAAGTGCCGATTTGGTTGAACCCGGCATTGAAGCTTCTATTAGTTATGTGATTTATGGAATAAATGAAAAGACGATTGTCATTTCAGGTATCGTTCAGGGAGTGGCTAAAAAAAGCTATATGATTGATAAATCACTTGGTAAAGACGATGTGTATTTTGCTGTTGATGAAGCTATTAAATCACTTGTAAAAGAATTTATGAAATAGTTTAATGAATACTTATAAACCACAAACCGGACTATCATTTAAAATAGTCACTTCGATTTTTCTCAGTATTTCATTCATACTAATGGTGATATTTTTATATAACTACAATGTTACCAGAACAATTATTGAAAAGAAGATCGAAGACAATGCTGAAAATCTTGCACAAAATAAAATCAATCAGGTTGAAAAAGTTTTGATTTCTGTTGAAAAGGTACCGCAAAATATTGCAAATCTGATTGAAAAGATTTCATATACAGAAGAACAGCTTATCGAAATTTTAAATACAATGGTTGGTGAAAACGATGAGATTTATGGTGCTACAATTGCATTCGAACCATATATGTTTGATAAGAACAGAAAATATTTTGCACCTTATGTTTATAAATCTTTTGGATCATTAAAAGCCGTATCTCTTGGAACAGAAACTTATAACTATCATTTTGCTGATTGGTACACCGTTCCCAAATCGCTTGGAATGGCTGTTTGGAGTGAACCATATTTCGATAAGGGCGGTGGTAATGTTATTATGTCAACATTCTCAGTACCGATTTTCAGAACAATTAATGGCGAAAGAAAAATTATCGGGATAATAACATCGGATATTTCTTTGGAGTGGCTTGATCAGATAGTTTCAACTATTAAGGTACTGGAATCAGGATATGGTTTTCTTATTTCAAAAGAAGGGCGATTGATCACTTATCCGGATATTGATAAAATAATGCACAATACAATATTCGATTTAGCCAGATCATTGAAATCGCCTCAGTTAGATCAGGTTGCAAATAAAATGATTAAGGGACAAACAGGATTTGCAAAGATAAATTATACCGATGGAACAAATGGAATAGTTAATTGGATTTACTATGCATCTGTTCCTCATAATGGCTGGTCATTGGCAGTAATGTACCCGCTTGATGAACTGACAGGCGAGCTTGATTCTTTGAACAGGAAAATAATTGCATTAAGTATTTTTGGTATCGTTATTTTATTTGCAGTTATAATGATAATATCAAAATCTATTACAAGACCTTTAACTAAGTTATCTATAGCTGCAGATCATTTTGCGAAAGGTAAAATGGATTTTCCGTTATCAGAAGTTAGTTCAAATGATGAGATAGGTCATCTTGCAAAGTCATTTATTTTTATGCGTGATGAGCTTAAGAAAAAGATGAATGAACTTCACCAGGCTTATCAGGAAATTCAGGATACAAAAACAAAGATAGAAAAATATAACAGATCGCTGGAAGAAATTGTTAATCAGAGAACAAAAGAAATTCTTGTCGAAGCTAAAGAATTAAATGAACTGAAATCCAGATTCATTTCAATGATCTCTCACGAGCTCAGAACACCACTATATACGATATCATCATCTGCTGAGATTTTGGAATTATATAGTAACAGAATAAAGAATGATGAAAAGATTGAACAATTTAAAAGAATCCAAAATGCAATTGAAGAAATAATGGAACTGCTTAACGATGTTATATCTATCAACAAAGCTGAAATTGGAAAAGTTGAGTTAAAAATAGAAGAGATAAACATAGTTGATTACAGCAGACAGATAATTGAGGAGCTGTCTGCAAGGTTTGATAAGAAACCCAAACTGGTATTTTCCTCCAGTAATAATGTAATTAAGGTTAATTCTGATAAGAAGGAATTAAGGCAAATAATTTCAAACTTAGTAGTAAATGCTCTTAAGTACACCCAGGAAGATAAAAAGGTTTATTTCCATGTTTCTTTAAATAAGGAGAAAGTGATAATTGAAGTAAAAGATGAAGGTATAGGAATTAAAGAAGAAGATAAAGATAATGTTTTTGAACTATTTGCACGGGGAAAAAACGTTGGAGGAATTCACGGCACCGGACTCGGATTAGCAATTACCAAAAGATCAATTGAAATTTTGGGAGGCGAGCTTTTCTTTAACAGCAAAGAAAATGTTGGCAGTGTTTTTATTGTAAAAATACCACATAATATTATTATTAAAGACAGTAAACAAAAAGAAATTCTAACTGAACAGATTTAAGTCAATGGAAACAGTACTTTTTATTGAAGATGATAAAGCCCTTCGGGAAAACTTCGGAAAAATCCTGAGCTTAAATAATTATTATCCAATAGTGGCTGAAACCGGAGAGATGGGATTAAAGCTGGCGAAAAAGATGTTACCGGATTTGATAGTGTGTGATATTATGCTGCCGGATATTGACGGCTATCAGATATTGAAAGAACTTTCTCAAACAAAAGAAACTCAGACAATTCCTTTTATTTTCCTGACTGCTAAAGCAGAGATGGATGATCTTCGTAAAGGAATGAATTTGGGAGCTGATGATTATTTAACAAAACCAATAAAAACAAAGGAAGTGCTGAAAGCAATCCGTTTGCGGTTAGATAAGAAAATAAAAGTTAGTGAGATGGCATCCGATGTTAAGCAGGATGAAAACCAGCAGTTATCAGTTGAAGACTCAATATTAATTTCATCGGACGGAAAGGCACATTCAGTTAATCTAAATGAAATTGTATGTATTATCTCAGCCGGTGTTTATTCAAACATTAATATTATTAATAATAAAACGTTTTTGGTGAGAAAATTAATTAAAGAGTGGGAAAAAGTTTTACCTGAAAAATGTTTTATAAGAGTTCATCGAACTGCAATTATTAACACTAATCATATCACATCTATAGAAAAAAGTCCAAATCATACCTTTAGAATATTTTTAAAAGATTTTAACCGCGCAATATTATCAAGTCACAAATTCAGCAGAAGATTAAGAGAAAAGCTTTTTCAGTAAGCAATTGGCTTAACACACCTGTTTTTATCCTGAAAACTCTAAGCTTATTACAAAAAGTAGCAAGCTTATTACATTTTTAAACTATTCTTAACAATTATGGTGATGTTTGCTCAGGATTTCAGAACAATTATCGAAAAAGTGGTGTTATTCTTTTAAGTTATGGATGCTATGCTTGTAGATATATTTTATAAAAATCTAAATCTCTCAAATCGTTTTTGCTTTTTAAACAAGCACAAATCTGACTGGGCAAATTTACTTCAGAAAATCAATTCATTTTTTTTAATCAAGGGATATTGATATGCAGATTATTAATGAAATAATTTTATACATAATGGTGGGGTTTTTATTAATTGGTGCTTTGGATAGAATTTTAGATCAATTCGGGGGTTCAGCAAATGTCTTAAAAAAAATCGGATTAGGGTTTTTAGGTAATGCAATTGATGGAGTAGGAAAAGAATTTGAAGAAGGTTTTAATTCGTGGGGAGCTTTGGCACTTGCAATGGTTGGAGTGATTGCTTTAGCGCCGGTTTTAGCAGCTATATTAAGTCCTATTATTATACCACTATATTCAGCTCTCGGTGCAAGTCCAGCAATGTTTGGAACAACTCTTTTAGCCAATGATATGGGCGGATATTTTCTTGCAAAAGAATTAGTTACCGAAAATGGAATTGTAACTGATTATGCATCCTGGATGTACGCAGGTTTAATATTAGGTTCTATGATGGGTCCGACAATTGTTTTTACAATTCCAGTTGGTATTGGTATCATTGATAAAAAAGACAGACCATCTTTAGCGCTTGGAATATTAGCCGGTATGGTTACAATACCTATTGGATGTATTGCCGGAGGTCTTATAGCAATATATTCTTCAATAACAACTCCGGAAGGGGCACCGATAGTTTTTTCATATTCTTTAATATTCACCAATCTGATTCCGATTGTAATTTTTTCTGCTCTTATTTCCGTCGGCTTATGGAAGATCCCAAATCTGATGATAAAAGGATTTATGATCTTTGCCAAATTGTTAGTAGCATTTATTACAATAGGATTAGCATCAATTGTATTTGAAACATTAACAGGTATTCCATTAATACCGGGTCTGGAACCAATTGTTCCTATTATCGGAGATACACCGGGAATAGATATCAGAGCACTTGAAGTAGTCAGTAGAATTGCACTGATACTTGCCGGTGCTTATCCAATGGTTTTTCTAGTATCTAAATGGTTTAAGAAACCACTTACCAAATTGGGGCTAAAACTGGGAGTTAGCGAAGTTTCAGCTGTTGGGTTTATCGCAACACTTGCTAATTGCATTCCGATGTTCAAAATATTAAGCAATATGGATGAACGCGGGAAAGTAATAAATATAGCATTTGCAGTTAGCGCTGCATTTACTTTAGGAGATCATCTTGGTTTTACAGCCGCTGTTAAACCGGATATGATATTTCCGGTAATGGTTGGAAAACTGACAGCAGGTGTTACAGCTATTTTAGTTGCAATGATTGTTGCACCAAAAAATAAATTAACTAATTAAATATTCTTTTTTTCAATTCAACTAAACAGAGGAGATCTACAATGATAAAAAACTTCTTTTTAACTTTGGTTGCAGTTATGATGTTAGTGCCCGCAACATTGGCTGCAGACCCGGAAAAGTATTCGGAGGATAATACATATATCCCCAATACTCCATTTTTCGGAAAAATATCTGATAACTTTAGTTTGTCTTCAACACTGCGTTACAGATATTTAATCGATGATCCATATACAAAGAAAACACAAAATTATTTTTACTTTCAGCGTGGTTATATCACAATGAAGTATAAATTTACTGATAAAATCCGTGCTAGATTTACTATGGATTTTGATCATACTAATCGAATTGCTCTCAGATCAGCCTCAATTGGCAGTGGAGGGGAATTAAATACAAGTACAGTAAACGCCAATGACGGTACCCGTGGAAGAATCAAATATGCCTATTTGGAAATGGATGATTTCCTTGGGTTAAATGGTCTTACAGCTACCTTCGGTAATTACGAGCAGCCTGGTCCGCAGGATTACCACAACACAATTGAAAACAGCTGGTTAGACAGATATTATACTTACGGATTCAGTTCAGCTGTTACCGGTGCAATGTTAACTTATAACTTCCCGGAAAAATGGGGATACGTTCGTGCTGCAGTTGCAAACTATAATGGTTATACAAAGGCAGTCGATGAAAATAAAGCTAAAAACTTTATATCAGACATCTGGATTAAACCTCCCGGAACTGGTATTACAGTATTTGGCTGGACAATGATTGATTATTATGCTGCTAATAATAATGAAGCACATAATAATGTTTTTGGCGGCGGTTTAGAATATAAACTTGCTAAAATGTTAGACGTTGGTGGTGAAGTAGATTTTGCTAAAAACTCAGTGTCTGAAATAAAAGCTGCTTCATATATGGGATATATTAATTATTCACCTCTACCTGAACTATTGTTTGTTGGTCAGGTAGGTATGATGGATAATAATACAGATGTAAGTGACGATGAAATGCTGATGATCATTGGCGGTGTTAATTATGAATTTGTTTCTGATACCTACATTATGTTCAACTTAGTTAATGAGAGCTTTAAAGTAGGCGGTGAATCAAAATCAAATATGAGATATAATTTCCAATTATTAGTTAATTTCTAAAAAAAACAAGAGGTAAAAAAAATGTTATTAAAAAAAGTTTTTAATATTCTAATTCTCAGTGCTATTATTTTGGGATGTTCATCAGTTAATTCTGCTGGAGATAAAACAAAGTTAGCAAGAATGAACTGGTCAGATAAGAACTATGAAGTTCTTAATAACCTTATTACAGATTATGGAATTGGCGGAAAAAATTATGATGCAAACAAACCTCCGTATGTAGTATTTGATTGGGATCAAACCTGCGGTCATTTTGATGTTGAAGAAGCAATAATGAGATACCAGTTAAGTCATCTCCGTTTTAAGATGACAAAAGACCAATTTGCCGGATTATTAAAAGACGAAATAAAAGGAGTTACTAAATTATCAGCAGATTATAATAATACACCATTGAAAGATATCAATGCTGACTTGATTGCTGATTACAATTACCTTTACGATAATTATGAGGGATTAGCTGGCAAAATGAAATTAGAGGATATTCAAAAGACTCCTCAATACAATGACTTTATCGCTAAAGTTGCATTCTTATATGACGGATACTGTGATACAAAGGGTATTGATGCTGATTACGGATATCCCTGGGTTCTTTATCTGTTTACTGGTTTTACCGAAGCTGATGTTCAGGCATTAGCTAAAGAAGCTATACAATTTGAATTAGGCAATAAATTAGGAAAGAGCAAGTGGGGAACACCTGCCGGCTTTAATACTAAAGCAGGAGCTGTAAGCTATTCCTTCAAGACAGGATTAAGATTATATCCTGAAATGCAGAATCTGATTTTTGCTCTTCAAACAAATGGTATTGAGGTATGGATTGTATCAGCAAGCTATAAGCCGGTTATTCAGACAATATCAGGCGCTGATTATGGATACAATGTTCCATCTGACAGAGTTATTGCAATGGAATTGGGTGAAAAGAACGGAGTCATTCAGCCTTATTATAAAGAAAATTATCCACAGACTCAAAGAATGGGTAAAGTAGAAGCTATAAAGCTGATAATTCAGGATGGTTTAGGAAAAAATTGGGACCCATTAATGTCAGCTGGCGATAGCGACGGCGATTATGAGATGTCAACAGAATATAAGGATATGAAACTTACAGTTGTATTCAACAGAGTTAAAGGCGGACCAATTGGTGAGCTCAGCAAGAAAGCTGTTGAACAAAAAGATGAAGCATATCCAAGATTTATTCTGCAGGGTCGCGATGAGAATACTGGGGTATTCCGCAAAAGCTCCGAATCTATACTCTTAGGTAAAACAGAACCCCAGTTATTGAAATAACTGAATTTATAAGCAGGGAGTAAGCTCCCTGCTTTTTTCTTAAATATATGTAATAAAGTGAGCAGCAAGGTTATAAATAGTGTGGGGATTGATGTTGGTACTACTACTACACAGGTCATATTTTCGTCTCTGGTGCTGAGAAATATTGCAGCACCCACTCAAGTCCCACACTTTGAATTTGTTGATAGAAAAATTCTTTATACTGGAAAAATTTTATTTACTCCTTTTAACTCTGATGGTACGATTGATCATATTAGTCTATGGAATATGGTATTAGATGAATATAAAAAAGCCGGCTTTGGATTGAAAGAAGTTGAAACCGGTGCAATTATAATTACCGGCGAAACTTCAAAAGCTAAGAATGCTAAGACAACACTGATGCAACTGGCTGGCGATCTGGGAGATTTTGTTGTTGCAACTGCCGGTCCGCATTTCGAATCAGTAATTGCCGGACGCGGATCAGGAAGTTCTGTTTATTCTGAAGAACATACAACAACTGTTTTGAATATTGATATTGGAGGCGGAACTTCTAATTATGCAGTATTTAGAAACGGCAGAGTTATAGATACCTGTTGTTTAAATGTAGGCGGAAGATTAATTCAGACAGATAAAAACGGTAAGGTTACAAAGATAACAGAACCCGCCAAGAAGATATTAAAAAACATTATCCCGAATTTTCAGGAAGATTATAATTCACTTTCACTTAATGATATTAAATCTGTATGTGATGTAATGGCAGATTTGATAATCGATTGTATAGAAGGCAACAATGTATCTCCCTTAGCAAAAGAATTATTACAGACCAATCCACTAAAACAGAAATACACTTTTGGTGCTGTATTTCTTTCTGGCGGTGTTGGTGAGTGTTACTATAAACTTGATGAAATGGTAAAGGACAAATTTCAATTCTCAGATATTGGTGTATTACTGGCAGAAGCATTGATGAAAAAAAATATATCAAAAAAATATAATGTAATTGAACCTAATCAAACTATAAGAGCAACAGTTATAGGAGCTGGTGCATATACTTTATCATTAAGCGGAAGTACAATTTGGTTAACCGCAGAAAATTTACCTTTGCGGAATCTTCCGGTGCTTCATCCTCACTTCGATTGGAACGATGCAAATTCATCATTGTCCTATGGAATTGAGGAAGCAGCAAAGACAATGGATATAAGCTTATCTAATGATGAATATGCAATCTATCTTTCTAAAGAAATTCCTGTTACTTATAAAGCAGTTCAGAAATGTGCTGAGGAATTAATTACTGTATTTAATAAACATCGAAAAGAAGACAATTCACCCGTAATAATTTTATCTTTTAATGATATTGGTAAAGTGTTAGGGATGGAGCTTTCATCTTATTTGAAATCTCATCCGCTGGCAATTATAGATGAAGTAGTTTCCTATGAAGGAGATTACATTGATATCGGCAAAAGTTATTTTGGAGGTGAAATAGTTCCTTTAACAATTAAGTCACTAGCGTTTCCATAAAATAAGAGGTATAAACAATGAGATTAAGTACTCAATTGTTCGGAAAAACTTATACTTTCAAGGATGTAAAAGATGTACTGGCTAAAGCCAACGAACAGCGTTCGGGAGATGTGTTAGCCGGTGTTGCAGCAGAAACATCACAAGAAAGAGTTGCTGCAAAGTACGTCCTGAGTAATTTAACTTTAGCTGATTTGAGGAATAATCCTGTAGTTCCTTATGAAAAAGATGAGGTAACCAGGGTTATTCAGGATTCGGTTAATGAAACATTCTATTCACAGATTAAAAACTGGTCTGTGGGAGAACTTCGTGAGTATATTCTTGCTGATTCGACGACTCACGAAGATATTGAAAAACTTAGAAGAGGCTTAACATCAGAAATGGTGGCAGGTGTCGCTAAGTTAATGTCGAACATGGATTTAATATATGCCGGTAAGAAAATCAGAGTTGTTGCAAAAGCAAATTCAACTGTCGGATTGCCTGGCAGATTTGGTCAGCGGCTGCAGCCAAATGATCCGAGAGATGATGTAAAGAGCATCAGAGCCGAGATATTTGAAGGTCTCGCATACGGTTCGGGTGATGTTGTTATTGGTATTAACCCTGTTATTGATACACCTGAAAATATCAAGAAATTATTAATTGCAACTGATGAAATTATTCAGAAGTATCAGATACCGACACAAAATTGTATTCTGGCTCACGTTAGTAATCAGATGAAAGCCATCAAAGACGGAGCTCCTGCCGGATTGATATTCCAAAGTATTGCTGGATCAGAAAAAGGTAATAATGAATTTGGAATTTCTGTTGCAATGCTTGATGAAGCGTATGAAATAGGAAAGCATTATTGCAAGATAGCTGGGTCAAATATGATGTATTTTGAAACCGGTCAAGGTGCTGAGCTTTCAGCTGATGCACACTTTGGTGCTGATCAGGTTACATTGGAAGCACGATGTTACGGATTAGCAAAAAGATATAAGCCATTTATGGTAAATACTGTGGTAGGATTTATTGGTCCTGAATATTTATATGACGGTCGTCAGATAACACGTGCAGGCTTAGAAGATCACTTTATGGGTAAACTAACCGGAATACCGATGGGCGCCGATGCTTGTTATACAAATCATGCTAATGCTGATCAGAATACAATTGAAAATTTAACTGTTCTTCTTGTTGCTGCCGGCTGTAATTTTGTTATGGGTGTTCCGATGGGTGATGATATTATGCTTAATTATCAAACAACAAGTTATCATGATGCAGCTACCGTAAGACAATTGCTCAATCTTCGTCCTTGTCCGGAGTTCGAAAAGTGGATGGAGAAAATGGGTTTAATGGCTGATGGAAAATTAACAGCGTTAGCTGGTGATCCGTCAATTTTTTCATAAGAAAGGAAGTAAAAGATGGACAATAAACAAATTGAACAATTAGTTGAAGCTGTTCTTAAAGAAATTAAGAAAGATAGCTCTGGATTAAAACAGACAGTTAGCGCTGGACAGGTTGGTTCAACTGCTGCTGCCTGCAGTACTGATCAACCTTTACCTGATTTAGCAGGTGATGAATTTAAAGTATGGATTGGTCTTGATCATGCGAAAAATGCTGAAGTGGTAAAGGAGATAAGAAAATCGACAAATGCAAGAGTATGTGTTGGACACGCAGGTCCGCGTCCACGCACAAACACTCTATTAAGATTCCTTGCTGATCACTCTCTTTCACGTGATACGGTTTTTAAAGAAGTTCCTGAAGAATGGGTTAAGAAAACCGGATTATTTATGGTTCAGACAAAGGTTCAGGATAAAGATGAATATTTAACCAGACCTGATTTAGGAAGAAGACTTAGTGAAGAAGCAATTCAGACTATTAAAGAGAAGTGTAAGAAAAATCCGCAAGTGCAAATAGTTTTATCTGATGGGTTAAGCACTGATGCACTTACAATGAACTATGATGAAATTTTACCACCGTTATTAAAAGGATTTGAATCTGCAGGAATAAATGTAGGTACACCATTCTTTGTAAAATACGGAAGAGTAAAAGTTGAAGATGAAATTGGTGAACTGCTTGGTGTAGATGTAATAGTTCTGTTGATCGGAGAAAGACCGGGTCTTGGTCAATCTGAAAGTATGAGTTCATATATGATTTACAAACCTTCAGTTGCCACAACCGTTGAATCAGACAGAACAGTTATATCAAATATTCATAAAGAAGGAACACCGCCGGTTGAAGCATCTGCTGTTATTGTAGATCTTGTAAAGAAGATGTTAGCCACAAAGGCAAGCGGAATTAAATTATCAAATAATTCATAAGAAATCAGGAAGAACAATGGCAAAATTAGATCAAATTATAGCAAATGTTTTGGCTGTCAGACTTATTTCCTCAGTTGATGCAGGATTGGCAGCACAAGTAAACATGCCACAAGGACATCGCAGCTTAGGTCTTCTTACTTGTGACATAGATGATGCTTGTTATGTAGCAATAGACGAAGCAACCAAAATGGCTGATGTAGAAGTTATTTATGCTAAATCGTTTTATGCCGGTTCAGCACATGCTTCAGGTAAATTATCCGGTGAAATAATTGCAATGTTATCAGGTCCGACTCCGGGTGAAGTTGAAGCAGGATTAAATGCAGCTATTCATTATATCAAAAATGACGCAATCTGGTATTCTGCAAACGAAGATAATACAATAACATTTTTCCCGCATCTTATTTCCAGAACGGGAACTTATTTATCAAAGGTTGCTGGTATAAATCCTGGTGATTCGTTAGCTTACTTAATTGCACCGCCGTTAGAAGCTAACTATGCTTTGGATCTTGCACTGAAAAGAGCAAATGTTGAAATAAAAGCCTGGTTTGCTCCTCCATCTGAGACAAACTATTCGGGTGGATTATTAACCGGAACACAGGCAGCTTGTAAAGCAGCGTGTGATGCGTTTCAGGAAGCAGTGCTTGAAGTGGCTGATTACCCGATTCGTTATAAGTTACATGTAAAATAATAATTTTATAAATGGCTGATGTAACTGAAAATATTTTTGGTGAATCTTTAGGCTTTGTAGAAACTAAATCTTTCATCGGTGCAATTGAAGCATCTGATGCAATGGTAAAAGCTGCACAGGTAAAACTGCTTAATCATTTCAGAATTGGCGGTGCGTTGGTTACTGTTGTTGTTAAAGGAGATTTAGCTTCCTGCATTGCAGCCGTAGATGCCGGCAAGGAAGCAGCAATGAGAGTCGGAGAATTAATATCGTCAAATGTAATTGCAAGACCTTTTGAAGATACTAATCATTTGGTAAATCTTTTTATTTCAGGGAATACTTTAGAGAAAGCTGTTGTTAAAGAAAAATCTGAAAAGAAAGCAGTCCGGAAGAAATCTGTTAGTAAGAAAAAGAATCCGGAAGAAAACATACTTAACTTGATTAAAAGTGGAAAAGGACTTACTATTGATTTATTATCCGAAAAAACCGGTATTGATAAGACTGAATTAAGACAACTGCTTAAGAAAATGATTGATAATAATCTGATTGAAAAGGCAGGTAATAAATATTTTATTAAGAAATGAAATTAATTGTAATTCTAAATAATAAAGGCGGAGTAGGAAAGACTACAAGTGCAGTCAATCTTGCATATTGTATCTCTTTGCTGAAGAAAAAAGTTCTTCTAGTTGATCTTGATTCTGCAGCATCTGCTTCTATTCATTTAGGATTTGACAAAACTAAAAAGAAGTTTTCTACTATCTGCGATTTTATTATTGATAAGAATAAAAGTCTGAAAAATTATACTCAGAAATATTCAGAGAATCTTGATGTTATTCCCTCTGAAAGACTTTTATCAGATTTTTATCAGGAAGTAGCAAACGACGAAGATGACAAGCAATTGCTTCAAAGGAATTACTTTAACTCTGAATATGATTTCATTTTCTTTGATAGTCCGCCGAATATGGGCAATCTTGTTTTTAATTCATTATCAATATCAGATTATGTTTTGATTCCTGCTCAGGTGCAGTTCAGTGCAATATCCGGTTTGTATATTACTTTGGAACTGGTTGACAAAGTAAGGCGCTACTTTAACTCAAGGTTGAAAGTGCTTGGATTGTTTGCAACTTATTTTGACAGAAGAATTAAATTATCTGAAGAGATTTTTAAACAGTTAAAAGAACAATTCGGCGATCAGTTATTTGACAGCACAATCAGTATTAACAGCAAACTTATAGAAGCTTATAATAATGAGAAAACCGTTGTGGAGTATTTTCCCGGCGCAAAAGGATCTCTGGATTATATGAATCTTGCAAAAGAAGTGTTGATGAGGATTAACTAATGTCTGAACAGGATAATATATTTTCAAATAAAGAGAGGATTATTCAGGAGTATGTTCCCGGTAAGCAGGTTACACTTGCACATTTAATTGCTCATCCGGGACAGGAACTTTGTAAAAAAATCGGCGTTCCTGCTGTTGATGCAATCGGTATTATGACATTAACTCCGGGTGAAACTGCAATTATAGCAGGTGATATTGCGTTAAAAGCTGCTGAAGTTCAGATAGGATTTTTAGACAGATTCACAGGTGCACTTGTTATTTACGGCTCTGTCGGAGCAGTAGAAGAAGCATTAAAAATGGTTAATGATAAATTAGAAAAATTATTAAACTATACACCATGCAAGTTGACGATAACATAATGACCGATAAGCTTACAAACTTCATTTTAATAGGTGGAGTCGGTGTTGGTAAAACATCACTGTTCAATATGTTATTGGGTATTGAAGATGAGGCTATGAAAACTCAGGCACTTGTTTATCATAACGAAAAAACTGTTGATACTCCGGGTGAATATTTTGATAGTCCACGACTTTATTCAGCGATAATTCAGACTATGTCGGACATTGATACCATTATATATGTTCATCCGGCAAACTCAACTGAAAGAAAACTGCCGCATGGTTTATTTCAGATTTATAATTCAAAAAGATTAGTTGGTGTTATTTCAAAAACGGATTTACCGGATGCAGATGTTGATGCGGTTGAAGAAATCCTTAGAGATTTCGGTATAGATGGAGAAATTTTCAAAGTCTCAATTTATTCTGAAAGTTCGATAGATAAATTGAGAGAATTTCTTAGTAAGGAATATTAAAAATACTTTTATCAATTTAGGTAGATGAGAAAAATATGAAAAAATTAATCTCTGCAAACATCGTTAAAGAATGCCACAAAGACGGGCTGAAATACATTTATGTAGATGATAAAAATACTATAATAACATCAGAAGCCAGAGATTTAGCCCAGAAATACAATATCAAGTTTAATTATTGCAGTCCTGTTTCTGCTAGTAACGTTGTAACTCCCGGCAGTTCAACATCCGAATTACTTCCTGTTATTATAGATAAAATAGTTACACGTCTCGGAAATACGGAATACAACAAAGATGAATTAGTATCCATTATTTGTAAATATCTTGAGAAGGAAAATATATCAGCTTGTAATGTTGATTCAGGATATATTTCCGGTAAAGCAGCAAACGGACTAAAAGTAATTAAAGGTAATTCGATAAAGCTGAAAAGATTTGAAGATGCTGGTAAAGATAAAAATGTTAAACTGTTGGATGTTATTACTTATCAGGATGGCTCTCCAATGTCCGCTGGGGTTATGTCCTGGAAAAAAGAAGATTCATTCCCTTGGGAATTAACTTACGATGAAGTTGATTATGTAATAGAAGGCGAATTAGAGATAACAATTGACGGGCAGGTGTTTTCCGGAAAGCAGGGTGATATCTTTTATATACCAAAAGGCAGTAAGATAATATTCGGTACACCGAGTTATACAAAAATTATGTATGTAACTTATCCGGCTAACTGGTCTGCTTAGCTTGAGGATTTTATGAACGATAAATTCTTAACAGAAACAGAGCTTAGAGAAAAATTCAGTCTTACCTGGGGCACTGAAATTCATTTGCCTTATAATACAAGACTGACGCCATCAGCTTCTCAATATCTGAGCGATAGAAAAATTTCAGTTAAGTATATTGATGAGCAAGGAAAAGTTTTTATAAAAAATGATGTTAATGCTGATGGTAAAAAAGAGAAGAAGGTTCATCCGTTAACAACTTCTGATCAAAGACCGGATGCTCTTTATTGTGGTTTATGTAATAATAAAATTGAAACTAAATCGGATGTTTTAACCTGGCTTGATTCAAACAATCTGGTTCCGAAAAATCATCCAAGGATAGCATTCAGAGGCAAGCTGGATAGTATGATCTCTTATGCAGTTCTTGTTCAAAATGAATTTGTGAATTATGACGGACCTGAAATCATAAAAAGATTTCTTGCTGATATAAGATCCAATATGGGTAATGTTCTTAAAGCTGAAGTTAAGGATGAAACAATAGAGCCGATTTTTATGGGAGATTTTTCGGATGATTCGATTCGAAAAATATCTCATAATCCGTTAAAGTATTTAGGTTACGATCATATCGTTCCTGAGTTAAGTCACGGTAAATGGATAGCATTGGTAAATTATCTCAGATCGATAGTGAGAGAAGCAGAGCTGGTTGCAGCAAATTTATATATAGATGCTTCATTAAAAGTATTAAGACCTGATATTATGAGAGCACTTAACAGATTAAGCAGTGCATTGTATATAGTGATGATTATGATACTTATTGCAGAAAAAGGAAAAAATTTAGACCAGGTAATTGGCGAAATAAAATGAATTTAATAGATACTTGTAAATTAAAGATTAAAGGAAATCCGAAACGAGTTGTATTTCCGGACTCGAAAGATGAACGGGTGCTTAAAGCTGCAAGATATTTAGCAGATGAAAGTTTGGCTGTTCCGATATTAATCGGCGGTCCTTTTGAAATAAGAGACTTTGCTGATGAATACAGAATTTCTACAAAAGGTATTGATATTAACAGTCCTACTCAATGTCCTGATATAAAAAGTTTTGCGTCAACATTTTATGAACTTAGAAAACATAAGGGCATGACTCTTGAAGAAGCGGAAAAATTAATTCTTGATCCGGTTAATTATGCTGCAATGCTTGTCAGAAAAAACAGTGCAGATATTTGTATTGCAGGAAATCTATCAACAACAGCAAATGTGTTAAAAGCTGCAATACAGATAATCGGAATGCCGGAAGGAATAAAAACAGTTTCAAGTTTCTTTTTGATGATTAGTCCGGATGGAAATACCATATATTCATTTTCGGATTGTGCAGTTATTCCCGAACCGACAAGCGAGCAGTTGGTTGATATTGCATATTCATCAGCGATGAATTATAAAAGCATCACTTGTTATACACCAAAGACTGCGCTGCTGTCGTTTTCAACAAAGGGAAGTGCTGAACATCCATCAACAGAGAAGATTAAAAATGCTGTAAAAGTTCTGTCTTCAAAATATCCGGATATGATTTTTGATGGTGAAATTCAATTTGATGCTGCTTTAGTGCCTGAAGTCGGAAAAAAGAAAGCACCGAATTCACCAATTAAAGGAGATGCAAATGTGTTTGTGTTTCCATCTTTAGAAGCAGGGAATATAGGTTATAAAATTGCTGAAAGACTTGGTAATTATTTAGCGTTAGGTCCTTTTATACAAGGACTGCAAAAACAAATGCATGATCTTTCACGCGGATGCAGTTGGCAGGATATAGTTAATACAACTGTTATTGCGTCTTGTATTGAAAATTAAAAATTTAAATTAAATAATTTATTACTTCACAATAAAAGAGGAGAAAAAATGGAAGCATTAGGAATGATTGAAACCAGAGGATTGGTTTCTTTGATAGAAGCTTCTGATGCAATGGTAAAAGCCGCAAGAGTTAAACTTGTCGGATGGCAGAAAATCGGAGGCGGCTATGTTACTGCATTGGTAAGAGGTGATGTTGCTGCTTGTAAAGCAGCTACAGATGCAGGTGCGGCTGCAGCTCAAAAAATCGGTGAACTTGTTGCTGTTCACGTAATACCACGCCCGCACGGAGATCTCGAAGATATTTATTCAATTAAATTATTAGAAAAATAAATTAATAACAGAAAGGAAAACACAATGGAAGCTTTAGGAATGATTGAAACAAAAGGTCTTGTTGGTTTAATCGAAGCATCGGATGCAATGGTAAAAGCTGCAAGAGTTAAATTAGTCGGTTATCAACAGATTGGCGGCGGTTATGTAACTGCATTGGTAAGAGGTGATGTTGCTGCTTGTAAAGCTGCTACAGATGCAGGCGCTGCTGCTGCTCAAAGAATCGGAGAACTTATTGCAGTTCACGTAATACCAAGACCTCACGGAGATCTTGAAGATATCTATAAAATTGCTGTTAAGACTCCAATAGAATAATTATAACAGAATATCTGTTTTAATTTAAGTGTTTTAATAATATTACTTCGGTAAGAAAGTGTAGGTAATGCTATGGAATTAGCTAAAGTAATAGGAAATGTTGTTGCAACAGTTAAGATAGAAAATCTTGGAGCGGGAAAACTCTTGCTGGTCAAATCTATTGACGAAAACGGTAATGAAATCGGTAATCCGCAAGTTGCTCTTGATACTATTGGTGCGGGTGAAGAAGAAATTGTATTGCTCGTCCGCGGAAGCTCAGCAAGAGTATCCCTTTCAAATAAATCTTCTGTCGATTTAAATGTTGTAGGGATAGTTGATAATATCCGTTCAAACGGCAAAGTAGTGTATATTAAAAATGAACCTATTCTAAAGGAATAAATAATGGAACTTACAAAGCAAGATGTAAATCTTATTGTTGAAGGTGTTCTAAGAAGATTGAAAGAATCACCCGGCTATGATAAAAAGGGCAGATTGCCGATGGGTATTTTTGAAACTCTTGAAGAAGCATATTACGAAGCTAACAATGCTCAAAAGAAAATCAGGAACCTGGAGTTGCGCCATAAAATTATCAGAGCCATCAGAGAAGCAGCAATAAAATACTCACAAGAACTATCCGAATTAGCAGTAAGAGAAACCGGAATGGGTAGAGTGCCTGATAAAATTAGTAAAAACTTACTTGTGGCAAATCAAACTCCGGGTCCTGAAATATTAGAGCCTTTGGCGCTGTCTGGTGATCGAGGATTAACATTGGTTGAAAATGCTCCGTGGGGAGTTATTGCATCAGTTACTCCGTCAACAAATCCAACAGCAACTATTATAAATAACAGTATAAGCATGATATCTGCCGGAAACTCGATTATATTTTCTCCGCATCCGGCAGCTAAAGCGGCTTCACAACGGACTATTTCAATTCTTAATGAAGCAATAGTTAATGTTGGCGGTCCTGCAAATCTTTTAGTTACGGTGGCAGAACCAAGTATTGAAGTTGCAAATAATTTGTTCCAGTATCAGGGAATTAATTTACTTGTTATTACAGGCGGCGAAGCAGTAATAAGTGCTGCGAAGAAAGTTACGGATAAAAGACTTATTGCTGCCGGTGCAGGAAATCCGCCGGTTGTTATTGATGAAACTGCTGATATCCCCAAAGCGGCAAAATCAGTTGTATTCGGAGCATCTTTTGATAATAATATTATTTGTGTTGATGAAAAAGAAATTGTAATTGTTGATTCTGTTGCGGATCAGTTTAAACAGGAAATGAAAAAACACAATGCTGTTGAAATCAGTCTTGCTCAGGCAGATGAACTGGCAAAACTTCTTTTCAAAAATTATCCGTCAAATGATCTGTCACTGAACAGAAAGTTTGTTGGTAAAGATGCAAAAATCCTTGCAGATGCAATTGGTGTAAATGTGCCAGACGATACAAAATTGCTTTTTGTGGAAACAGATAAGAATCATTCTTTCCCGCAAACAGAGATGATGATGCCGGTTATTCCGATGATAAGAGCACGTAATGCTGATGAAGCAATTGATATCGGTATTGAACTTGAACATGGATTGAAGCACACTGCTGCGATGCACTCAAAGAATATTGATAATCTGCACAGAATGGCAAGTGAAATTAATACCAGCTTGTTTGTGAAGAATGGTCCTTGTCTTGCCGGTCTTGGTGTTGGCGGTGAAGGCTGGACAAGTATGACAATTTCTACTCCGACAGGTGAAGGAGTGACAAATGCAAAAACATTTGTGCGCTTGAGAAGATGTACTTTGGTTGATCATTTCAGAATTGTTTGATTAAGATGGTGAAAACAAACGGGAAATTTGAATTTGTTAATTCACAGATCAGACAAATTGAAGAAATTGTAAACAATGAATCAAAAGTAAAGTTAACTTCTTCATTTAAAGTTGGAGTTGATCTTGGAACTTCTGATGTAGTAGTTGTTGTTCTGGATGACAAGGATAATGTTGTTGCTGCATTTCTTGAATGGGCTGATGTAGTTAAAGATGGAATTGTTCTTGACTATTGGAAGGCTATTAATATTGTATCAGGACTTATAAAAAAGGCTGAAAAGAAATTAGGTATTGAAATTAAGTCTGTTAATACATCTTATCCGCCGGGAACAGATCCATATATTTCTGTTAACGTTATCAAAGGTGCCGGATTAGAAGTTAGTGAAATTGTTGATGAACCTTCAAGTTTTGCAAAACTGATTAATCTGGAAAGTGGCGCAGTGATAGATATTGGCGGCGGCACAACTGGAATTTCAGTCGTTCAGGACAAGGAAATTATTTACTCCGGTGATGAACCAACCGGAGGAGTTCATCTTACTTTAACAATTGCCGGTAATCAGAAGGTATCTTTTGATGATGCCGAAATTATGAAAAGAAAAGATTCTAAAGGCAAACTGAAACCAATAATATTACCGGTATTTGAAAAGATGACTGATATAGTAAAGAATCATATTTCTGATTATAAAGTAGATGATATTTTTTTAACCGGCGGAACTTGTTGTTACCCCGGTATTGGTGAGGTTTTTAAGGATGCTTTCCCCGGTAAAAATATTTATTTGCCAAGCAATCCTCTTTATTCAACGCCATTGGCAATAACCTCATATAGAAAAAATTAATCGGGTAGAAATAATATGAACAGAGAAGAGATATTAAATAAAATAAGACAAGCCGGAGTTGTTGGAGCTGGCGGTGGCGGTTTCCCTACTTTTAAAAAGCTTGAAGCAACAGTTGATCATATAATAGCAAATGGCGTGGAATGCGAACCGCTTCTCTACAAAGACAGAGAAGTGATGCTGCAGGAAACAGATAAACTTATTGCCGGATTGATAATTATAAAAAATATTACCGGTGCTTCAAAAGTTACTATTGCTATTAAGAAAAAGAACTCCGATCTGATCGATATACTTAGACCTTCGGCTGATAAATATGGTATTGATATCTTCCTGATGGAAAATGTGTATCCGGCTGGTGATGAATATATACTGGTATATGATGTTACCGGTAAAAGAATTCCACCGCTTGGAATTCCATTGCAGGTTGGATGTGTAGTTGGTAATGTTGAGACTTTCGTAAATGTAACCAATGCTGTAAATGATATTCCGGTTACTGAAAAATATATGACAATTGCCGGAGCAGTTAAAAATCCTGTTACAATCAAAGTTCCATTGGGGACAAGTTTTGGAAAGTGCTTGGAATTTGCCGGCGGAACTACTGTTGATAGATTTTCTATCTTAACCGGCGGCGTTATGATGGGCAGTGTTGTAAATGATTTATCACTTTCTGTTTCAAAAACTATAAGCGGACTTATAGTTCTTCCGGATGATCACAGTATTGTTGTACGAAAAACTACTCCAGCTAAAGTATATAATAACATTGGTCATAGTGCTTGTGATCAATGCAGTATTTGTACACAACTTTGTCCCCGATACATTTTAGGTTATCCGATTCAACCTCATTTGGTTATGAGGAGTCTGCAAATGACCGGAGATGAAAAAGAAAGATTAAGTAATTGGGCACAGAACTGCTGTGAATGTAACGTTTGCTCGCTTTTTGCCTGTCCGGAAAAACTTGATCCCAAAAATATTTGTACTGATACAAAGAGAAAACTAAGAAAAGAAAATAAAGGATTTTCAAAAACCGAACTTGAATCTTTATTCAGCGATGTTCATCCGGTAAGAGATGGAAGAGAAATTCCTATTAGTTTCTTATACAAAAGATTAGGCATAAAAAAGTATGATCGTAAAGCTGATTTTATAAAAACCGGACCTGTCAACAGTGTTAAGATTGAATTGAAAAATATTTTTGGCGGAGATGTAGCTCCTTGCGTTAATGTTGGTGATGTTGTTACAAAAGGACAGATAATTAGTCAAGTAAATGGAAATGCTTTGGCTACTCCTTTTCACTCAAGTATAGATGGTACAGTAAAGGAGATAGTAAATAACAGTATTATTATAACTTCAAATAATTCTTAAAGGTTACAAGGATATGAAAGCTGCAATTGGATTAGTTGAATTATCGAGTATAGCAAAGGGAATCGAAGTATCTGACGCAATGTTGAAAAGAGCTCAGGTTCAGATGATAGTTAACAGAACTATCTGTCCCGGCAAATATATGGTATTGATAGGCGGAGATGTTGATGCTGTTAATGCAAGTGTTGAAACGGGAGTTGAATTAGCGCAGGAAGAGATCGTTGATCATTTTGTAATACCGAATGTTCATCCTTCTATATTCCCTGCAATCAATGGAATAAATGCGATTGAAGAATTGGATGCATTAGGAGTTATCGAATCATTTTCTGTCGCATCAATTATTGAATGTGCTGATGCAGCTGTTAAAGCAGCGCCTGTTAGTTTAATAACTGTATATCTTGCAATGGCTATTGGTGGAAAAGCTTATGTGATGTTAACCGGTGATGTTGGTTCTGTTAAAGCCGCTGTTGATGCAGGCGTAAATGTAATTAAAGGGAAAGGACTTCTTGTAAATAAAGTAGTTATTCCTTCACCACGAAAAGAAATTCTTAAACAATGGGTTTAAAACTATAATAAAAACTAAAAGGAGAGATAAAATGTTTTCGAATTTAATTAAACCAAGATTTCTGGTTATAACATCTATGATAATACTTGCTGCATTGGTCAGATTTATTCCGCATCCGCCGAACTTTGCACCAATTGCTGCATTAGCATTATTTGGAGGGAAATATTACACTGATAAAAAGTTAGCTTTTGTTGTTCCCATTTTAGTAATGATAATAACAGATGCAGTAATAGGTTTCCACTATTTAATTCCAATGGTTTATTTCAGTTTCTTATTAATTGTAGGAATTGGACTTTTACTCAGAAAAACAAATAAAGTATCATGGCTAGTTGCCGGATCAATTGCAGCATCAACATTGTTTTTTGTTTTTACCAATTTTTATGAGTGGTATGCTGGAATATTATATCCTCAGACATTCAGCGGTTTGATCACTTGTTATGTAGCTGCTATTCCGTTTTACTTTAATACTTTAATTGCTGATCTGTTCTTCTTTATTGTTATGTCAATGACATTTGAATTCCTGACAAATAAATATCGTGTGTTAGCAGAAGCATAAGTGATAAAAAATTAATTTATAAAAAAAGTGTAATAGTGCCGGGAACTTATCACATACCGACTACGAACCTTATTGAGCCAGGCTGTATTAAAAAAACAGGAGAGTGGACAAAAATACTTGGAGGAGAAAAAGCTCTGATTGTTTCCTCTCCTGATGAATATGGAAAAAAGCTTGGCAAAATGGTTGAAGAAATTCTTTCTGTAGATGGAATAAAATCCTGTCTATATGCCGGTGCAGGATCAAATCCAACTGATGAAATGGTTATGATGGGATCGGAAGAATTTAACAACAACAACTGTGATATTATAATTGCTATCGGAGGAGGAAGTGCAATTGATTGTGCAAAAGGAATTGCACTTGTAGCGCGTTCCGGTAAAAACATCAATGAGTTCGAAGGTGTTAATAAATCTCAAAATAATGTTCCGCCGCTGATTGCAATCAATACAACTTCCGGAACCGGAAGTGAAGTGTCTTCTTTTACAGTAATATCTGATTCATTAACCGGTCGTAAAATGACCATTGTTGATTGGAGAATTACACCCACTGTTTCAATTAATGACGCTGAACTTGCTCTTTCAATGCCGAAATCGTTAACTGCTGCTACAGGTATGGATGCATTTTCTCACGCTATTGAAGCTATTGTAGCAGACAATTCAACTCCAATTACAGATGCCCTTTCTTTTGAAGCAATTCAATTGATAAATGAATGGCTTCCGGTTGCATTTGAAGATGGTCAGAATTTAAAAGCGCGGACTGAAATGTGTCACGGAGCTTTTTTAGCAGGAATAGCTTTTAATAATTCAGGATTAGGTTTAGTTCATGCACTTTCTCATCCTGTAACTTCGATGTATGGATTTCCTCATGGAGTTATCAATTCACTTTTACTGCCTGCTGTTATTAAGTTCAACATGATATGCTCCATAAGTAAATATTCCAGAGTTGCAGCTGCTATGAAGGTTGCAATTCCCTGGCATACTGATCATGAAAACGCACAGAAGGTTATTCCTGCAGTTATTAAACTTATAAAAAAATTAAATCTGCCGGATGGTCTCAAAGATTTAGGCGTCAAGGCTGATGATATTCCAGCCTTATCAAAAGCTGCAAATGAAGAAATTGTCGGACGATCAAATCCCAGAAAAGCGAATATAATAATGATCAATCAGATCTATAATGATGCAATGTATATTCCCAAAATCTGATTATTATAAAATTATTTAATATCTGATTTAAAAACTTCTCATCTATATACTTCTGTTACAATTATAGCTTTGCCAGAGAATGAATGATCAGTTTTGTTAATTTTTAGTAAAAGTTATTTGATATAATAAAAGAATGATTTAAATTCTAACCCTAAAAATTACACGATTCTTTAATTTTTAATTCGTTAAAAATAGTAAAGAATCAGAAAGTACGTGATTGAGCATTAGTTACTTATTACAACATTTCGTCAGGAGAATTTATGAAAGTATTTAATTTACTTTTGATTCTGATTTTCACTTGCCTGATAACGACCCCAATAAACTCCCAGTGGATTAGTATTGAAAATTATTCTGTGCCGGGTTCAAAACCTGAAGTTCAACTTATTAGCAGTGATGCAACCAGTTCGATTATTAAGGTTGATCTGCCCGGATATATGCTTGATCATTTTTTGTATAAAAATAAATCCTATTATTCAATTGATATAGGTGAAGAAGCAATTACGACAGAAGTTGGTATGCCTGAAATTCCTCATATTGCTAAAATACTTGCTATACCGGATAATGGCTCTGTAAGTGTAGAAGTAATTGAGACAGGGACAAAAAGTGTTGTAAGTGGCTTTAACATTGTTCCAGCACGTAATAGCTGGAAGGAAGGCAATCCTGAAACAGAGTATATTGAAAATTCTGATTTTTATAAAAATGGTATTATTTATCCAAATGAAATTGTCAGAGTTGATGAGCCGGTAATTTTTCGTGATTTCAGATTAGCACGTGTTTCTATATTTCCCATCAGATACTCACCATCAAAAAATGAAATTGAAGCTTTCTCATCGGTTACTGTTAAAATTAATTATTCATCTGGTGGAGGTGAGAATATTAAAACTACACCTCAAAGAAAAATTGCTTCTTCCTTTGATAAGATTTACAGGACAATGATATTTAATTATGATGAAGTAATCAGAAGCCGATATATTGGAGATGAAGAAACCATTGGTGATCTGATGCTTTGTATTATGCCGGATGCTTATGTTAATACTTTTTCAGCATACAAGGACTGGAAAAATTTGAGTGGGATTGAGATGGTTGTAAAAACATTCAGTGAGATTGGTGCCACTTCAAATACACCTGATGTTATTAAAAACTATATTGCAAATGCATATCATAACTGGCTGAAACCCCCAACACATATTTTACTGGTAGGGGATGCCGGTGTTGCACCTACGAAAAATTATACCTCACCTTATGATGGTTATACATTTGCTAATGAAGATTATTTTGTTGAGATCGATGGTAATGATTTCTTTCCGGAAATGATGATAGGAAGATTTACTAATCAAAATACCAGCACATTGCAGATATTAATAAATAAATTTATTGGCTATGAAAAAACTCCGTATCTTCAGGATAACACCTGGTTTAAAAAAGCATTGGTTTGTTCTGACAGTCAGTATCCATCTCAGAGACAGACTAAAAGAACTACTGGACAATATATGCTTGAGTATGGCAGTTTCACAAAAGTTGATTCAATGTATGATGGTTATCCCTGTCCAGGTAATGTAACTACTCTTATAAATTATATAAATGATGGTCGAAGCTTTTTGAATTATCGTGGACAAGGCTGGGATTACGGCTGGTGGACATCTCAGAATTGTTTTCCTTTCCGGACAACCAATATCAGTTCTATAAATAACGGACGTAAACTTACCTTTGTTACAAATATTGGTTGTGGTACAGCCATGTTTAATTCAGGCAGCGGAAACTGTTTTGGTGAACAATGGCTGGAGCTTGGAACAGCAACACAGCCAAGAGGTGCTATCGCTTTTGTTGGACCAACTTCAAATACACATACAACTTATAATAATAAAATAGATCTTGGAATTTATATGGGTATGTTTTCGGAAGGGTTGGATACTCCGGGTGAAGCTTTGTTACGAGGCAAGATTAATATGTATAACATATATGGAAATACAACTGCTGTTGCCCATCATTTTAAGGTTTATTGTGTGCTTGGCGATCCTTCAATCCATATCTGGAAAAAAGTTCCAAAGCCGGTTACAGTTACAAAACCCGATACAATATATGTTGGTTTAAATCAGATTGAGATAGTTGTTAAAGATTCTGTAAGCGGTTTTCAGGTTCCAAATGCAAGAGTTACTATTACAGGAAATTCATTTTTTGTTACCGGTAAAACTAATTCTTTAGGCATTGCGTTATTAACTTGTTCTCCGGTTTCAGAAGGAACTCTGACTATTACAGTTAGCGGTGGTGCTGTAATTCCCAAAAGCAATTTTATAGAAGTTGTAACAGGAACTGAGAATATAACACCAAGTACAACTCCGGAAGTTGTAGATATTGATGGCAATAATGACGGTCTGATTAACCCGAATGAACATTTCTCTGTAACTTATACTCTTAAAAACTGGGGAACGATAGCTTCCAATAATGTTAGTGCAGTATTGTCTCTTGTAGATTCAACCAGTAAAGCTGAGGTACAAAGTGTTGATCCAGTTTTGTTTGGTAATATTGCTCCCGGAGATTCTGTTGTTGGTCAGCCGTTTATTGTATATGTACATCCTGATTGCCCGATTGGAACAACTATACCGCTAAAACTTTCTGTTTCCAGCGAAACAAGCAGTTGGGAATATTTTGTAAGTATTACCACACACGGATGTAAACTAGAATATAAAGATTATTTAGTTGATGATGATGGAAATATTCTTAGAAATTACAGAATGGATCCTGGTGAAACTGTAAAACTGAGTATTAAACTTTTAAATTCAGGAGATGACCTTGCTCCTGATATACATGCTGTTTTAAGATCTGCTGATCAATACATAACTATTCTCGATTCAACAGGAACATTCGGTACTTTACTTAAGGACAGTTCAGCATTTAATGAAACAGATTATTTTGAAATTAAAGTTGATGAAAGCTGTCCGACACAATACGAAGCCAGCTTTTCACTTTTATTGTGGACAGAAAATGGTTTGTATCCGTATTCAATAGAAAAGAATATAATTTTGCCGGTTGCAATGCCTTCTGCATTAGATGCTACCGGACCGGATGCGTACGGATATTACGCTTATTCAAGCAAAGATATCTTATGGCGTCAGGCACCGCAATTCAATTGGGTTGAGATAAATGGAATTGGTACTGAAATTCCCAAGCCAATTAATAGAAATGATTTTACACAAACAGTTTCGCTGCCATTTACGTTTAAATATTATGGTCTTAATTTTAATCAGGTTAGAATAAGCAGTGACGGATGGATAGCATTTGGAAGCGGAGATGAGACTGCATACGAAAATCAGGCACTGCCTTTTAATGATGATATTAATAATATGATTGCAGCTTATTGGGATGATTTATTTACAAATGCTGCAAATGCTGAAGCAAAATTACTTTACTATAGTGATCAGGATAATCACAGATTTATTGTCGAGTGGCATAAAGTTCCGCATTTTGCTGAACCTGATGAACTTGAAACATTTGAAATAATTCTTTTTGATCCGGCTTATTACCCAACTTCTACAGGTGATGGTGAAATACTTCTGCAATATAAAGATGTTGAAGAACCATCAAGTGTAACTGTGGGAATGGAAAACGATAGTCAGGATATTGGATTACTTTATTTGTTTAATGAAGTGTACGATGTAACTGCCAACGAGCTTGAAAGTGAGTTTGCAATAAAAATAACAACGGACATTCCGACAATTACTTTTGTTGATGAAGATACCAAGGTTAATAATCTTGTACCTAAGAATTACTCTCTTGAACAAAATTATCCGAATCCTTTTAATCCGCAAACAAGGATAAGATACAGTCTGCCTGAAGCCGGTAATGTTACCTTAAAAATTTTCAAAGTTGATGGTGAAATGATTAAAGAACTTGAAAATACAAATAAGAGAGCAGGTAGCTATGAGATTGTTTGGGATGGAACAAATAATAACGGAATGAAAGTTAGCTCTGGAGTTTACTTCTATCAATTAGTTACTGATAAATTTATTCAGACAAAAAAACTTGTTTTACTAAAGTAAAACACCGCTGTTATCCTGTATGATCTTAATTCATATCTGTTGGTAATTGCTGTCTTATTTTTTTGCTGATAGTTGTTTTAACTAAAAATCTTTTTAAGATATTATTATGTACATTTTTCTTCTGTTGCTCATAATGGTTTTAACAGCTTCTGTACTGGGAGTTATTGAATATCATTTGCATCAAAGAAGAATATATTCCATTCCAATCCGGATTCATGTTAATGGTACCAGAGGCAAGTCAAGTGTTACCCGTTTGATTGGTGCAGCATTAAGAGAAGGGGGAATCAGAACAATTACCAAGGTTACCGGAACTTATCCACGGTTGATACTTGAAGATGGAACTGAAACCTCAATATTCAGAAGAGCTAATGCAAATATTATTGAGCAGTTAAGTATTGTAAAATTTGCATCTGAAAGAAAAGCAGAAGCTCTTGTCATTGAGTGTATGGCGCTTGAACCACAATATCAATCTATTACTGAAGAAAAAATGATCCATGCAACAATTGGTGTTATAACAAATATAAGACTCGATCATGTTGATATAATGGGTTATACACTCAGAGAAGTTGCTAATGTACTTGGAAGAACTATTCCTAATAAACAACATTTATTTACCTCCGAAAATCAGATCCCTGATATCCTGAAAGAAATTGCAAATGATAAAAAATGTTCAATACATTTTTCAAATGTTTTCGATGTAACAGATGAAGAAATGAATCATTTCAAATATATTGAACACAAAGAAAATGTTGCACTCGTTCTTTCAATTTGTAAGCATCTTGGAATAGAACGATCAGTTGCTCTTAAAGGGATGTATAAAGCTAATCCGGATTCCGGTGCGTTAATGCGTTATGATGTTTTTGATTCAGGTAAAGAAATAATTTTTTATAATGGATTTGCAGCTAATGATCCGCAATCTACTTTAATGATTTGGCAAAAGCTGGAAGCCGAAAAAAGATTAGTCGGAAGTAAAATACTTCTGCTTAATACAAGACAGGATAGATTAGACCGTGCTAAACAATTGGCAGAAATGGTCGGTGAAGAAATCAAAAATGATGCTGATTTACTTATTCTCATCGGGCAATCTACAGATATTGTTGAATCTTTAACCAAAGATTTTGGATTTGAAAAAGATAAAATTATAAATCTTGGCTGGACTAAACCTGAGAATGTTTTCAATTCAATTTTCGAACTGACAAAAGATATTTCAACTGTTTTAGCAATAGGAAATGTTGGCGGAATGGGAAATCCTGTTGTAGAATATTTTTTTAATAAAAGTTTAGCATTAGAAAACCGGAGTAATTAAATGATAGAATTAGCTGTTACAATTGGGTTGGTTTTTAGTTTAATATCGTATGAAATATTCGGGCTGGCTGCCGGTGGTATTGTTGTTCCCGGATATATCTCTTTACAACTATCACAACCTGACAGATTGCTTGGAACAATTATCGTTAGTTTAGTAACATTTGTATTAATAAAATTAATCAGCAGCTATACTTTTTTGTATGGAAGACGGCAAATGGTTTTAAGTTTGCTGATCGGTTGTTTGCTTGCAAATGCTTCAAGATATTTTTTATCTATTGATCTTACGTCCAGCACAATTCAGTTGCAGGCAGTTGGCTGGGTTATTCCCGGACTAATTGCCCATTGGTTTGCAAAACAAGGGATCTTCAGAACGATTTGTGTTCTGCTTATTACTTCGGTTCTGGTGAGATTAATAGTTATTATTTTATTCAACGGTGAACTATTTCCGGCTTGATAAAAAACTGATTCAGGATTTTAAAAATAATGTACCAATTCAGTGCAAAATCTAAACGCGTATTGACTGTATTAACAGTTTTCTCTCTCGTTGCTTTTTTATTAGTTGAACATTATAAAACTGATCATAAAAGAAATTGGTACGATCAGAAATTGGAAGCCTCACAACTGGCAAAAAAATCTTTTGATTATCTGAAAAATTATCGTTTGCAAAAAGGTGTATTTATTGATGCAATAAATGATCCGAATGAAACTGCAATGATAGGGCAGGATATAACACCAATTACAACCGACAGAGGATATATCGAAGCAAAATTAACAGCATTAAATCCCAACTTTTCTGCTGTAATTGTTGAGATGTTAAATGAAGCCGGTGTTAATCAAGGTGATAATGTTGCGGTTGCTTTTACTGGCTCGATCCCTGGTTTAAATATTTGTGTTATTTCTGCTCTTCAAACATTAAAGCTTAATCCGATCATTATTACATCTGTAGGCTCATCCAACTGGGGAGCAAATGATCCTGATTTTACCTGGCTGGATATGGAAAGAATTCTTGTTGATGCAGGAATATTTAAGTTCAAATCAATAGCTGCTTCAATTGGCGGCGGACTTGACAGAGGAAGAGGATTAAGTCCGGAAGGACGTGATTTAATTTATTCAGCTATAACACGAAATAATATTTTGTTTATAAATGAAGAGTATCTTGACAAAAGTATTGAAAAAAGAATGGATATTTACAGAGAACACTCTGATAACAAACCAATAGAAACATTTATAAATGTTGGCGGCGGTATTGCAAGTTTAGGATCTGTTGAAAATTCACAGTTTATTCCATCCGGATTAATTGAATCATTGCCTATGAAAAATTATCCTTCTGCAGGTGTATTAATTAAAATGGCAGATAAAAAAATTCCGGTGATACATCTTTTAAATATCACTCAGCTTGCCGAAAAATATGGCTTGCCTGTCAGCCCGAAACCAATTCCACAGCCCGGCAGCGGAGATGTGTTTGTAAAAAAACAATATAATGTTCTGCTTACAATTATTGTAACATCAGTATTATTTGTGCTTATTATTACTGTATTTGTTCTGGAACAAAAAAGACATAAGCTCGGAACAGAACAAGTCGAAATATTTAAACACAGTAAAACAAATGATATTGGTGAAATTTAGTAACTCAGAAATATGAGGTATAAATGAAATTATTTTATTCAGCTTTATTTGTTCTCTTTTTTTCAATCTTGATTTTTGGTGATCTGGAAGATAAAAAAGTCATTAAGCCTGATAATGCTTCCAACCCTATTACTACAATTGTTGCAGGTAAAAACAGGACTTATTATTCTTTATCTTCAAAGAACGCAACAGTAATTTCAGTTAAAGGTGCCGGTGAGTTTAAGATAGTTACTCGTGCAAGATTCACTAATTCAGATCCAAATGAAATAAATTATTTTATTAGTTATCGTGTTGATGGCGGTAAAAAAAATAAGTTTGAGTTCAATGGGATTAAAAGATCATTAAAAGCAATTTATAAAAACCAGTCGCTTGGTATTCCCGGTGATGAAGGAATTATTTCATTTAATCTTGGTGCCGGAGAACATAACATTAAAGTGTGGCTGGAATCATCTGAACCTAAAGTTGCAGCAAGATTTACTTTTACACCAAAAAAGATCAAGAAAAAAAGCTGGGTTTCATTAACACCAACTTCTAAAAATGAACCTGTTAATCTTATTAGTAATGAAGATGAAATTTTATATTACAAATTTACTGATGAAAAGCCTGTTAAGTTAAAAATAACAGGACCCACAAAATTAAAATTCCTGATTCGTGTTGAAAATGATTATTCAATGAAAGGGAGAACTGATTACAGGCTACAGATAAAAGAAGATTCAAAAATCAAAAACACTTATCAGTTAAGCAGTGTGCATTCTCAAACAACCAGGTATCTGCACGATAATTCAAAAATTCCCGGCAAAGCGAATGAAATTGTAATAGACGTTCCCAAAGGAAAACATACATATCAATTAAGTTTACTTGATAAAAATAAATGCACAGTGTTATGCAGAATTTTATTTCCTAAAAAAGATATTAAAAATGAATCCAAGGAATGATTATGAAAAACTTTCCTTTTCAGTTAATAGATATAAGATTTTTAGTTTTATTGATTTTAATAATTGCATTTAACAATCCGGTTACAGCACAAAAGAAAACAGTTAAAGCAAGTAAAAAGTGGACGGTTGAATTATCTGTAAAATCGGGTTATGATAATAATGCTTTGCGTTATTCTGATAAGTATCTGCAGAGATTCAAAAACAATGAAGATGAAGGAAGATTTCATATAAAAAAATATGATGATCTGGTAATGGATTATACTGCCCGTATATCATACTCAGACAGGTTTATTAAAAATATGTTATCAGTATTTTCTGCAAGAATTGATTATAATCAATATACATTCAACACAATTAAAACCTGGTATCAGCTTGATTTAATGTATCAGCAGTATATTACACAAAGGACGAGTTTTATGTTCTCATATTCTTATATACCTGAGTTTTACATTGCTCATTTCAGAGATAATGATTGGGTGAAGATTTACGGATATACTCCAATAACATTTCAGCCATTTACATTTTCCAAAAATGATTTTAGTTTCTGGATGCAGCATAATTTCAACACAAACACTCGTGTAAGAGTGTATTTCTCACTGATGAAATATTATTACAACAATCATTTTACGGAATACGACAGTGATAATTATTTAACTGGTGCAAGAATATTCCACGATATAAGTTCAAAATTATCTTTTGATGCCGGCTATAAATTTATCAGATCAAACGCAAAAGGATATGATGAACCGGGCGAAGATAAATTGACTTCTGATGATGCTGATGCAACTTATAATGAACACAACGTAATTCTTGGTGCCGATTATAAAATGCCTCGCATTTTTAAGCTTGATAATAAAATTAATTTGTCAGTTGAACTGTTAAGGAGATATTATTTAACTGATAAAACTGTAGAGGAAGATCAGCTGCACAGCGGCAGGAATGATTTAAGTTATCGCATCGGATTAAAATATGATTTTGTAATATTAAAGAATCTGACAACAGGTTTATATTTTAACTATGCATATAGAAACGCAGAAAGTTCAAACAGTGCTAATAATGAATTTATATCAGATGAAAAAGATTATGATCAGGTAAAGTGCGGTGTAAGCGTATTATATAAATTTCAATTTTAATATAAGTGTAAAAGGTAAACAGGATGAAAAAAATATTTTTACTTTTAATTCCGGTAATTTTTATCATAATAAGTTGTGGTTCACCAAATGAGCCTGAAGTAATTAAAGATGGGAATAACGGTTATGTAATAGTAAGCAAATTTGTAACATCGGGATATGCTCAGGATGTAATAAAAAAGGATTCATTATTATTTGTTGCTCAGGGTGAAGGCGGTTTGGTAATAATTAACATCAAAGATCCTTTAAAACCAAAACTTGTTTCTGAAGTAATTTCATCATTACGTGGTTATTCTTATAAAGTTGCAAATAAAGATAGTGTTGTTTTTATAGCGGCAGGTAACTTTGGTGTATCAGCTGTTGATATTTCAGACCCATATAATCCGGTTGTAACAGTCAATAATCTGCCAATGAAACCGGCAAGAAATCTGTTTGTCAAAGGTGATTATCTTTTTACTGCTGTAAGTGAGCTTGGATTTAATATCGCAGATATTAGTTTTCCAACAAGTCCTGATGTAAGAACAACAACTTTTACTCCTGGTTATGCACAAAGCCTGGTAACAACTGATGATGATAATTATTTGCTTGTTGCTTGCGGTGAACTTGGCTTTGCAATGATGGACATTTCTGATTTTCAGGATGGTTTTGGTTATTATCCTGTTGCCGGTTGGCTTGATACACCGGGTTATGCTGTTGATGTAATAACTCATCCAACCAAACAAGTTGCATTTTTAGCTTGTGGTACTGGCGGCTTGGTTATTATTGACTATGCAGATACTCTGAATTTAAAAATTCTTGGCTCATTTAATACAGGCGGATATGCAAAAGAGCTTGCATATAAAGACAATAAGATTTTTGTAACAACTGAAACAAGAGGGCTTCAGATAATTGATGTATCTGATTTATCAAAACCAAAACGAATTGCAACAGTATCTACAAAATATGCTATAGGAGTTTATGTTGAAGATCAATATGTGTATGTAGCTGATCAGCAGGAAGGAATTGTTGTAGTTAAAATGCCATAATTAAATGGTTAAAAATCTGCTTATTAAGATGATCAAACAAAGCTAAACATGCTGATTTTTGATAAATAGCAAACGTTATTTGATAAAAAAAATAAATTTGAGGAACTATTTTATTGTATTTTCATTTAAATGCATTTAGATTCAAAAGGGAATGATAAATTTTTATAATTTTTCCCACAATATTTTTGTAACTAATTCAATTAAGAAGTTTCTATAACCTTTATTGCAGGTAATATACGGGTATATCAGATATTTAAATAACATTATTCACAAATAAAGCAGGGCCGGAATGAAAAGAAAATCTTTACGAATAAAACTACTGTATCTCTTTTTATTTGTAGGCATAGTCTTAGGTTTCCGATTTAATAATGAAGAATTTGTTGACTTCTATTATTATCAGGGCAAACCTTTCAAACTAAATGTAAAATCTGACGCAGTATTTATAGTCTTAAATGAGAATGTAACAAGTTCATCATTTAGCAGCTTACTTTCAAAGTTTCCAGAAATAAAACCCACCTCAACTTTTAATGTAAAGGATAGAAAAGACTTTGTTTTTTTAGACAGAGCCCTTACAAACAGTGAGGTAAATTCACTTTTAGTAAATCTCAGAAAAAGTCCTGAAGTTAAATACGCCTCTATAGCATTTTCCCCGGATGGCGGAAAGACACTGATCGGTGTTCAGGATGAAATACTTGTTCAATTTAAATCTGAGATCTCATCAGCTCAGATAACAGATTATCTGAGGTCAAATAATCTGCAGATAATAGAAGAGCTTAAGCTTGAGGGCGGCAGGAGCTATAAACTACGGACACCGCAATCAGATTTTCCAATAGCCATAGCAAACACAGTTTATGAAAGTGGAATGGTAAACTGGTCAGAGCCGAACTTATTTTTTACGAATCTTACTGCCTATATGCCTAATGATCCGTTTGTTAATATGCAATGGTCAGTTAGGAATACGGGCAATAACATCCCAACAGGAGTAACAGGTGTTTCCGGTTGTGATATGAATGTTGATAGTGCCTGGAATATAAGTCTCGGGAATCCAGATGTAATAATCTCAGTAAGTGATACAGGCTGCGATACATTGCACGAAGACCTGTCAGCCAATTTTATTCCCGGGACAGGAAGAAATTTCTACA
>JAKIZM010000038.1 GCA_022708025.1 Bacteroidota bacterium
TAATCTGCTTCAATATTTGTATTCTGATCAATAAATCTTCTTTCAACTTCATCTTCTCCGACATTAACAGATGCAAGAACCATACTTTGAAGCTTCTGGGTAAGTTTTGATTGCCTGATGTATTCTTCTGCCTGAATCAATGCTGCTTTATTCTGCGGATCAAAAATTGCCTGCTCATATAACTGACGATTAAAATTTCCAAGCGAATCTATAAAGTTCTGTTTTAAAAAATCAGGCGGATTTTCACCTAAGATAGCATCTTTTATTTCCTGATCGGTAATTGTTATACCATATTTTTTTATTAACTGAGCAAATACTTTCTGAGTAACAATTGCATCCCAAACCTGATCTCTAATCTGATCCAGTTGTGTTTCATCAGGGTCCTGGCCTGTTTGTTTTTTTTGATTTTCAACTTGCTGATCAACGGCTGTTTGAAATTCCTGGTAAGTTATATCTTCACCATTTACACTTCCAATATTATTAGTTCTTCCGCCGCCAAGTGCTTCAAGAACGTTTGAATCTGATATAACCATAAAAAGAACAAACAAACCACCTACAGTAAGAATAAAGGCTGGAGCCAAACTCCTCATTTTGGCCATCATACCCATAACTATATAATCTCCGTATTATTTAACTTGAAAAATTTAGCTGATTAAAATAGATACATCGGGCTAAAAAAACAATTAAATTCAGAGGTTATAATTTTAACAATTCCCTGCTTTTATATTTATTTAAGCCTTATATGCCAGCAAGAGAAGTTATTATTTGACTTTATGAGTCATCAAAGGTATTTTTTGTCTCATATATTTTTATAAAGAGGTAAAAAATTGCTAAGTAATATAGAATTTCTGTCAAATGTTCCAATTTTTTCTGAATTGGAAGAAGAAACACTTGAAAAAATTGCTAAATCAGGTGTCATCCAATCATTTAAGAAGAATTCCATCATCTTAAATGAAGAAGATTCGGGATCAGCTTTTTTCGTGATAGCAGAAGGAAAAGTTAAAATCTCCAGATCCAGCAATGACGATAAAGAAGTTATACTGGCTATGCTGAACGAATCGGATTTTTTTGGTGAAATGTCGCTGCTTGATGGTATGACAAGATCGGCTACAGTAACAGCTGTTGAAGATTCGAAAATATTTATCATTCAAAGAGCTGAGTTCCTTGATTTGCTTTTTAAATATCCGGATGTTTCAGTTGCACTATTAACTGAATTAACCAAAAGATTACGAGCCGCAACCCTGAAGATAAAAGCACTCTCTTTAAAAGATGCTGAAGGTAAAGTTGCAACTGTTCTTCTTCAGATTGCTGATGAAGTTGGTAAAATTAGACAAGGTGTTGTTGAGATTGATCACCTGCCTTATCAGCAGGAATTGGCTAATATGGCTGGTACTTCAAGAGAAACAATTTCCAGAACTCTGCACTCATTTGCCAAAAAAGGTTTGGTTGAACTGGACGGTTCAAGATTAAGAATTATCGATTATGAAAAATTCAAAGAGATGTTTCACTGATCTATGAGTGTCAGAGTTGATCTACATATGCATTCAAAATATTCTGATGGACAGCATACACCTGAAGAATTAATTTCTAAAGTCAAAGATGCCGGAATTGATGTAATAAGTATAACAGATCACGATACCGTTGATGGTATTTCTGAAGCTATTGAAATCGGGAAAAAATTTAATATTGAAGTAATACCCGGTTTAGAGATCAGTTCAGATATTAAGGATCGTGAAGTCCATATACTTGCTTATTTTTTTGATCCTGCAAATAAAGAGCTTGAAGAATATCTTAAGTTTTTCAGAGCTGAAAGAATTAAACGTGCAATAAGAATAATCGAGAAACTTAATACTCTCGGTTTGTATCTTACTATTGAAGATGTAATGAGTATTGCAAAAAATTCAGCAGTTGGCAGACCGCATATCGCAAAAGCAATGGTATTAAAAGGATTGGTAAGTAACTATTTTGAAGCTTTCAGTAAATATATCGGCAATAACTGCCCTGCTTATGAAAGAAAAGTTCATGTTTCACCCAGAAGTGCATTTAAAATAATCAGTGATGCCGGCGGTTTATCTTTTATAGCTCATCCAGGTTCTTTACCGGATGTTATTATGGTCGAACTTATTGAAGCCGGATTAGATGGAATTGAAGTTGTGCATCCATCTCATCTGCCTCATCAGATTAAGCATTACAGAGGAATAGTAAATGAGTATTTTTTACTTGAAAGCGGCGGCTCAGATTTTCATGGCGGCGATAGAAATGATTATGATATCTTGGGCAAATATTGTGTGCCTTATTCCAGAGTTGAAGCAATGCGTAAACAGATAATAAGAAATTCAGCATAGCATTGCAGGTTCTGAAGTTTTTTTAATTAAAGATACGATTGAACAAATAATTGAGTTTACAGAATTAAAGAAAGAGTTGATAAATATCATTTACAGAGTAAGATTTTTCCACTTTTAATAAATCCAAATAATTATATTTTAACATAAACAATATTTAGAGAGATATAGATATAATATCTACTGCATAAACAAATCTGGAAACAAAAATGAAAAATATCATTTCAATTATTGTTTTGTTAACTCTGTTTTCAAATGCCTTTGCACAACAACAAACCAATTGGAAAAATTATGCCAATATGGAAAAAGTTAATTCTCTGGCCATTGTTGAAAACGGTGTTTGGGCAGCAACAAGCGGTGGAGCATTTTATTACGATTTTACCAGTAACGCATACGAGACTTATACTAAGGCAAAAGGTTTACTCGGCAGAAATTTAGTTTCAACTGCAATTGATCGTTATAATAAAGTATGGTTTGGAAGTGCCAACGGAACAATAGATGTTTATAATCCGCAAAGCGGTAGCTTTAGATCAATTCTGGATATTTATAACTCTGATAAAACAAATAAATCAATAAATAATATATCTGTGCGTGGTGATAGTATTTTCATCTCAACAGATTTTGGTATCTCTGTTATTGATGCAAATAACTATTTCTTCTATGATACTTATTTCAAGTTTGGAACGTTCACTTCAAACATTAAAGTTAATCATACTTTTATTACTGACCTGATTTATGCAGCTACACAAGAAGGTGTTGCAATTCAAAAACCCGGCGCATTAAATCTTTCTGCTCCGGAATCCTGGAATGTCTATAATCAAAGTAATGGATTGCCGACCAGCATAGTCAATAAATTAGCTTTTTATAATGGTAATCTCATTGCTGCTACAAATCTTGGATTATCAATATTTGATGGCAACACCTGGCAAACATATCTCGGACTAACAAACATAAAAATACTTGATATAGCTGCTGATGGTTCAAATTTGTATCTGCTTACTCCTGATAAAGTATTGTTATACGATGGAAACAGCTTAAATGAAATTAAAAGTATAAGCGCAAATCCGACTCAATTGGCTTATTCAAACGCTAATGGTTTAATCATCTCAACAAATACCGGAATTCTAACAGATTCCGGGATACTTGCTCCGAACGGACCAGCAGCAAATCAATTTCCTAATATGATTGTTGACAAACAGGGTAACCTGTGGTCTGCAAGCGGCAAAGATATTTCCGGAAAAGGTTTATATAAGTTTGATGGATTAACCTGGGAAACATATAATACAACAAATTATCCTGAACTCTATTCGAATGCATACTATTCTGTTTTCTGTTCAAGCAATAATACAATTTATGCAGGTAATTGGGGACAAGGCTTTGTTAAAATTAATTCAGATGGAATAGTAAGATATCACGCTGATAATACTCCAATGGTTGGTATAAACCAGGATAATAAGTTTGTGGTTATCCCTGCCTTTGCTGAAGATTCAAAAAATAATTTGTGGATTCTGAATTTAAGACCTGCTGACAAAAAGTCACTTTATCTATTAACAAAAGATAGTGTTTGGTATAGCTTTCAGAACCCTTCCGAACAATATGGAGATGTTAGCGAATTTAAAAATCTTGTTATAGATAATTATGGAACCAAATGGTATCTGATGACAAATGGAGGAGGTCTTGGTTTATATTATTTTAATGAAAGAGGAACTTATAATAATGAATCTGATGATGCTTATGGTTTTGTCGGCAAAACACAGGGTTTAACAAGCAATAGTGTTTTAAGTATTGCAGTTGACAGACGCGGCGATGTTTGGGTTGGAACAAACTTAGGAGTTAACATAATTACAAATCCCGGCATTGTTTTAAACTCAACTAATCCTCAATTAAAAATCAGCACTTCTTTTTCTGTAAGACAGCAAACTATTAACGCAATAATAGTTGATCCGTTGAATCAAAAATGGCTTGGAACAAATCAAGGCTTAATGCTTTTAAACTCTGATGGAACACAACTATTAAAAACTCTTAACACAAAAAACAGTTTTCTTCCATCTGATGTAATTACCAGTTTAGCAATTGATGAAAAAACAGGAAGAATATATGTAGGCACAGATGAAGGTTTAACTTCATTTGATACTCCGTCAATTTTACCGGTTGAAAGTTTTAATGGATTAACAATTTTCCCGAATCCGCTTAAGTTAAATAATGAACCGAAATTAGTTACTATTGATGGATTAATAAGAAATTCTGACATCAAAATTGTTACAGTATCTGGTAAGCTTATCAGGCAATTTTCTGCACCAGGCGGAAGAACAGCTTTCTGGGATGGCAGAGATGAAAATGGAAATCTTGTTAACAGCGGAGTGTATATTGTAATAGCTTATGATCAGGAAGGTAATAATGTTGAAACCGGAAAAATTGCTGTTATCAGAGAGTAGCTGTATCTGTAATGATTGATCTTGTAAATATTTCTTTACAATTCAACGGTAAATACCTTTTTAAAAACGTCAATTATAAAATCGCATCCGGCGATAAGATTTCACTTGTCGGAGCAAACGGCACAGGAAAATCATCTCTTCTTAAAATTATCAAAGGTAATCTTCAACCTGAAACCGGTGAAGTATTAAAACAAAAAAGAATCTCAATCGGATATCTACCACAGGAACACGTTACGCACTCTGGAAATACTTTACTTGAAGAAGCTTCATCAGCGCTTAGTGATATTATCGAGCTAAATAATAAAGAAAAAGAAATTACAGATGCACTAAATGCCGCTGATCTTACTGATGAAGAGAAAATGGACCTTGCACATCAACTTGGAGAAGTTCATCATATTCTTGAAAGTATGGGCTCTTATTCTGCACAATCAAAAGTAGAAAAGATTTTAACAGGTTTAGGTTTTGAGGAATCTGATTTCAACCGTTTAACAGATGAATTTTCCGGCGGCTGGCAGATGAGAATTGCACTTGCAAAAATTCTTATTTCACAAAATGATATACTCCTTTTAGATGAGCCAACTAATCACCTAGATATTGATTCGCTTGAATGGCTGATTGATTTCTTGAAAGCTTATAAAGGTGCATTGCTGATTGTTTCGCACGATAAGAATTTTGTAAATCAGGTTACAAATAAAACATTAGAAATTTTTCTTGGAAAGTTTTTTACTTTCAAAGGCGATTATGATGCATATCTACGATATAAAGCTGAACGGGATGAACAGGCAATACAACAGTTTGAACAGCAACAAAAGAAAATAAAAGAAACAGAAAGATTTATTGAACGATTCAGATATAAAGCCACAAAAGCCCGTCAGGTTCAAAGCAGGATAAAACAACTTGAGAAAATAGAATTAGTTGAATTGCCTGAATCTAATTCTGAAGTTAATATCAGATTTCCTGAACCTACTCAAAGCGGTAGAACGCCGATAAAATTAAATAACATTTTTAAATCATACGGCAATAAGAAAGTTTTTGAAGGCATTGATTTTGAAATTGAACGCGGAGAAAAGATTGCCTTTGTTGGACCGAACGGTGCAGGTAAATCTACTCTAGCTAAAATAATAGCCGGAGTAATTGATTATAATTCAGGTGAAAGAATTGTCGGACATAATACTATCATATCATATTACGCTCAGGATGTAGCCGATAACCTTAATCCTGATCTGGAAATTATAGAAACTGTTGACGGAATTGCGGAAGAAAAAACTCTCGGTCAATTAAGATCATTGCTTGGTTCATTTCTTTTTTCTGGTGATGATGTATTTAAGAAAGTAGGAGTTCTTTCAGGAGGAGAAAAAAGTCGTGTTGCGCTATGCAAGATACTACTTACGAAAGCAAATTTTATAATACTTGATGAGCCAACCAACCATCTTGATTATAATTCAAAATTGATATTGCAAAAAGCATTGATCGATTTTAAAGGAACTTTGATTTTAGTATCACACGATATAGATTTTTTAAGACCAATTGTTACAAAAGTTATTGATATCCGTAAAGGAAATCTTAAAACTTATTATGGAGATATTGATTACTTTTTGGGAAAAAGAGAATTCTCAACAATTGAAAGAGATTATACAACCAAGCTAAAAAAAGAAAAAACCGAATTACCAGTTACTAATCGAAAAGAACAAAAAAGACTCGAAGCCGAAATACGGCAGCAAAAGCATAAAGCAACAAAGGATATTGTAAAAGAAATTTCTAAAGTTGAGAATCTTATTGATACTTACGAAAACGAAATAAAAGAATTAGAAAAAAAGCTAGCTGACCCTGCTATCTATTCAAAAGGTGAAACAGCTAAAGAGACAACTAAAAATTTTAATGATGCTAAATCCAATCTTGAGCTTGCTATGAAAAAATGGGAAGAGCTGAACAACAAGTTAAGTGAAATCGAATCTCAATTTAACTAAACTTTAATTCCGAGAAATTCTTCTGCTAAAGCTAATCCACCATAAATTGCAGCATTATCACCTAATCTTGATGCAACAATTTTCACTCCCTTTCCCGAAACACTGAAAACTTGTTTAAAAAATTCCTCTTTAATTATCGGAAGCATAAAATCTCCTAACGCCTCAATCACTCCACCACCTAATACTATCATATCAAAATTCATTAAGCTGCAAACACTGCCTAAGACATCGCCAATTACTTTACAGGAATCACTTATTCGTTTTATAACAACTTTATCTCCTTTTTCAACTGCATATTTCAATTCACTGCTTTTAATTCTTTGATTTGATTTTACTAAATCAGAAAGAACACTTTTCTTCTTAAGTCTTTTAATATCATATACAATTTGTTTAACAACTGCTGTTCTGCTTGCGATAGCTTCAAAACATCCTTTTTTGCCGCAACCGCATTCAGGTCCGTTTTTCTCTACAAGCATATGTCCAATTTCACCAGCAACAAATGAAGAGCCGCGATATAATTTATTATTAAGAACGATTCCTCCGCCTATTCCAGTTCCAATAAAAACGGCAAGCATATTATTTGACTTCTTTCCCACTTCAAAATTTTTTATTCCTAATGCTCCAAGGTTCACATCGTTTTCCAGTAATACAGGATATGAAATTAATTTCTGCAGTTCTGTTTTCATTTTAAAATTCTTTATTCCAAGATTCGGCGCTAAACCTATGATGCCTGTATGAGGATTTACAGAGCCAGGAACACCAAGACAAACAGCAACAATATTATTCCTTTTTAATCCGGATGATTTGACTACTTTATTGATTAGTTCTGAAACATCTTTAACATATGCTTTTGTTCCACTTGAAATATTTGTTGATCTTTTTTGACTTGCTATAATTCCCTTTTTTGAATTAATAACTGATGCAAGGATTTTTGTGCCTCCCATATCAACACTGATTATAAATTTCTCCGGCATTAAATCTCCTGTTAATAATTAAAAAGTGTGTATTAAAATTTATTTGATATTTTTTTCTTATACAAACTGTTTTACAGGATTAAAAAATAAATCCTTATCTTTTATTGTATTGTAATTGAAATTATGAGCAAAATATTACCATTAAAAAGATTCGGACAAAATTATCTGCAGGATCAAAACATAATCAGAAAAATTATTTCTGAAATTGATCCTAAAGAAAAAGATGTAATAATTGAAATTGGTCCCGGTCAAGGAGCACTTACTCAGCATTTAGTAAAATTAAAATCAAACTTTAGTGCAATAGAAATTGATAAAAGAGTTATTGATGATTTAAGGAATCGATTTGAAAGAATAAGAATTATTCAACAGGATTTTCTTGAAGTTGATTTATCCGAATTCTATAAAGATAATAAAAACAGATTAAGAATCGTGGGAAACATTCCATATAACATTACATCACCAATACTCTTTAAACTTTTTGATAATAACAAAATCATCAAAGATGCAATTTTGATGGTTCAACTTGAAGTAGCTAAAAGAATGACTGCAAAAATCGGTACGAAAGATTACGGAATACTTTCAGTATTGCTTAATTATTTCGGCACAGTAGTATTAGCATTTAAAGTATCACGAAATAATTTTTATCCCAAACCAAATGTAGATTCTGCAATTGTCCATATCTTTTTTAATGAGGAAAGAATTGATACTGAGTTCAATTCAATGTTCAAGTCAATCGTAAAATCTTCATTCGGAAATAGAAGAAAAACACTTAAAAATTCACTGAGCAATAGTATATTTGCTGACATAGATTTTAGTAATAGCGGAATAGACTTATCAAATCGTGCTGAACAGCTTAATGTTGATGATTTTATTAAGCTCGCTAAATTTGCTCAACAAAATAAATCCAGGTAATGTTAAACTGATTGATGGATAAAGTAAAATCCTTAATAAAAACCCTTAAAGCTTTTGATGTTGTTGTTATCAGCTTTTCACTATTTCTGATAGCTCTTCATATAATCTTTTATCAAAGAATTGAAAATTCATTAAACTGGATTTTTATTAATCTTTTTGTCATCTGCCTTGCATTTGGAATTTCATATCTTGAAGCAATAACCGAAAAGAAATTCTGGAGGATTGTTCATTACTGGTATATTGCTCCTTTAATTCTTCTTACCTTCAAACAACTGTTTTATATGGTTAAACCAATTCGTGTTCAAGATTATGATAGCTGGTTTATTGCAGCAGACAGATGGCTGTTTGGAACTGATCCAACTCATGTGCTTTATCAGATTTCTTTTCCGTTATTAACAGAGATTTTACAAATTGTTTACGGATCATTTTATCTTCTTCCAATAATTCTCGGTTTATCACTTCTGAAAAAAGACAGATTTGTTGCTTTAGATTTTGCTTTATTCTCAGTCATCTATGGTTTTTATCTTTCTTATCTCGGATACTTTGCTTTACCGGGAATCGGTCCAAGATTCACACTTCACGATTTTAATACTATCAACGAAGTATTACCTGGATTATACTTTACAAACTTTTTAAGAGAAATGACTAACACCGGAGAAGGAATTCCCTTTGGAACACCAAATCCTGCGGAAGTAGTTCAACGCGATGTATTTCCCAGCGGACATACAATGATAACGCTTATTGTGATGTATTTATCGGTGAAGCTTAGAAGCAGAAGCAGATATTTCTTTATTCCGGTCGGAACTTTATTAATTTTTGCTACAGTTTATTTATGGTATCATTATGTTATAGATTTAATCGGCGGATTGGTCTTTGCAATTATTTCAATGTGGAGTGGGAAAAAAATATTTAATTGGTGGCGAGTAAAAATCGGTAAAGATAAATTTGAATATGAAAATCATTAGTTGAAATGAGCGATAAGAAAACACAAGTAAAAAATATGTTCGATAACATCGCCGGCAGATATGATTTCCTTAATCATTTCTTAAGCTTTGGTCTGGATATTTATTGGAGAAAAAAAGCTCTTAAACTAACTGAATTAAACTCAGACTCAATTTTGCTTGATGTTGCCTGCGGAACGGGAGATGTTGCTATCGAAGCAAGAAAACTTGGTGTGCAAAAAATCTACGGCGCAGATTTTTCACATAATATGCTAAGATTATTTGAGAAAAAATCCGATTGGGTTAAAGGTCATTTGGTTCAGATGGTTGCAGAGAATATTCCGGTTAAAGATGAATCAGTAACGAACATAACTGTTGCATTTGGAGTAAGAAATTTTTATGACATTCAGCAAGGTTTTAATTCGTTCTATCGTATTCTTAAACCAAATGGCAAAGCAACAGTAATTGAATTCAGAATGCCATCGAATAAAATATTAAAAACCATTTACAGATTTTATTTTAAAAAAATTCTTCCTTTCTTAGGCGGAATTATCTCCGGTGACAAAGCAGCTTATACTTATTTACCTGATTCAGTTGAAGAGTTTGATGAGAAGATAAATCTCGAAAAGCTTTTGGCAAATTCTGGATTTGGTGAAATTAAAAAATATAATTTTACTTTCGGAATAGTTCAGGTTGTAATAGCAAAAAAGTAATTACTTTATTTTAAAGGATTTAATTTCCTCTGAAACAATTGTATTATGAGGATAAATTTTATCCCCGGCGAAGAAATTAATTAATTCAGCATTACCCTCCCATTTAATAGGTCCGATTCCTTTTGCAAACCATCTGTGGACTTCAAATAATCTTACAGGTTCATTCGAATTCAAACTAGTCGTTAGTCTTGCTTTATATTTCACGTTGTAAGCTTCAGTTAATCTGGTTGTGTTCTGATCTGATATAAAAAATGTATCTAATGAAACAACTTCTGCTTCGAGCTTAAATATTTGAAATTGAGGAATGCCTGCCCATGATTCAAGTATATGCCAGGCTCGATTTACTTCCAATGAATTAGTAACTAACAGATACTGGTATGGAATTGAAAAATTCCCATGCAGTGAATCCGGTAAAAGAAATATATAACCATTCGTTTCAATGTCGACGAAATTATAAACACCAAATGATTTTTTTTCAAAATAGGAATATTTAATGGTTTGAAGATTTCCTATCTGAAATGTATCCACTTTAATTTGAAGTTTTATTTGAACAATTGTTGTATCACCGGTATAGTATGATTTTCTGTTACCTGTTTGAATGATGGACCCATTCGAATCTGAAATCGCTACATTATATTCATAATAATTTCCATCAGAGTTAGGGAAATAATCAAGAGAATTGTCTTGCGGCTCAGTAACTGAATCCTTACAAGCATAGGAAATCAATAAAGGTATTATAAAAAATGCAGATATTTTTTTCACAGATAATCTTTCAGTTTATTAAAAGCTCTGTAACGATGACTTATTTTATTTTTTTCTTCGTGTGACATCTCAGCAGTAGTAATATCATATCCTTCAGGAATAAATAATGGATCATATCCAAATCCGTTTTTGCCTCGTGGAGTTAAAATAATATTTCCTCTTATTTCTCCGATTGCAGTTTTAAGTTCTTTACCATCATAATAAGCAGCAGCACAAACAAATCTGCCCGGATGTGGCTCCGGTAGTTTAGATAATTTTTTTATTAGCAACAAGTTATTTTTTTTGTCATCTGCATCTTTGCCTGCATATCTTGCGGAATAAATTCCTGGCTCACCATTTAATTGAAATGCTTCTAATCCTGAGTCATCTCCGATACTAGGGATTTTATATTTCTCAAAAGCTGCACGAGCTTTTATTTCTGCATTTTCTAAAAATGTATTTCCATTTTCTTCTACTTCAGGATGTTCATTAAAATCCAGAAAAGATAAAATTTCTAAATCTAAATCCTTAAAGATTTCTTTAACATCATTTAATTTGCCTTTATTTGAAGTAGCTAAAATTATTTTTTTCATAAAATTTTGGTCAGTGATAGTTAGTGCTTTGGTGATTCTGGGGCGAGAATCTTTTTGCCACCAAAACACGAAAACACAAAAAAACATAAATGATTATTTCTTAACTCTGTTTAATAACTTCTTAAGTTCAGCTTTTGAATTTTGATTTAGTTCTGTTTGATCGTATAAAAGAGATTTTTTGTTCAAAACTTTCCACTCACCTTCTATCATCACTGAATTAACAGAATTAGCTGACGATGCATATACAATATCAGAATAAATTGAATCATCACTATCAGAAAGCGAATGAGTATTTGAAGTTAAATCCAATAAAGTTAAATCAGCTTTTTTACCAACCTCAATACTTCCGATTTCATTTTGAAGATGCAATGCTTCTGCACCTTTAATAGTTGCAAGTTTGAATACTGTTTTTGCATCCATTGCTTTTGCGCCGTGAATTGGTTTCTGTATCAAGGCAGCTAAACGCATTTCATTAAAAATGCTAAGATTATTATTTCCGGGAGCACCATCAGCCCCAAGCGAGACTGATATTCCTTTTTTTAAATATTTAGGAATGTTTGCAATTCCTGAACCCAGCTTTAAGTTTGATGAAGGACAATGAGCAACACGGATTTTTTTCTTTCTTAACAATTCTGTTTCTTTTTCATCAACATGAATACAATGTGCAAGAACTGAATGATCATCAACAACTCCAATTGAATCGAAGTATTCAATATTTGCTTTTTTATGTCGTCGTTTAATTTCAGCTAATTCGTCTTTATTTTCAGATGAGTGAGTATGATATAAACTTCCTGTAAAATCTTTTTTCATTTCAAATGATTCTTTAAGAAGTTTTTCTGAGCAGGATAAAACAAATCTTGGTGCAAAACCGTATTTTATTTTTCCATTTGAAGTATTATGAAAAGTTTTTGCAAGCTGATAAATATCTTCCAATTCAGATTTTGTATCAGATTTAAATTGAGGGAACAAATCATTTTCATCAATTAAACATTTTCCGGCAATTGCACGCAAACCTGAATTTTGTAATTCCTCAAAAACAACTTCCTGATGCCGTAAAGTTCCCATATCGAGCAGGGTAGTTGTTCCACCAAGCAATAATTCATTTAATCCTAATCTGACAGAGGCTAAAAGGGAATTTTTATTATGTGCATTTTCATAAGGAAAAATTCTTAACTGCAGCCAATCAAGCAGTTCAAGATCATCAGCTAAACCACGGAAAAGTGTTTGACAAAGATGTATGTGTGTTTGCACAAACCCCGGAATTAAGGTAAGATCATCAAATCTTAAAACTCTTTGTTTATTTTTTAAAAAATATTTTTCATCATTCTTTTTTATAGAGATTATTCTTCCATTTTCAATTTCTATAAAATGATTTTTCAGAATTCTGTCTTTACTGTCAACAGTAACAATATTTTTTGGAACGATTATCATTTTTCTGGACTTCCTTTTTCTTCAAAAATTTTATCCATTATTTCGAATGCATATCTTAGATGCGGAATAACAATTGAGCCGCCGACAATCAGTGCAATATTAAAAGTCTCCATCAATTCTTCCTGAGTTGCACCTTCCTGAATTGAGCGATCAATATGGTAAAATATGCAATCATTGCAGCGCAATACCATTGATGCAACCAATCCCATTAACTCTTTTGTTTTTGCATTCAATGCACCATCAATATAAGCTTTGTTATCTAGTGCAAAGAATTTATTAAAATCTCTGAAACCGGAATTCAATATTCTGTCGTTCATTTCAGTGCGATATGCACGAGTTTCTGTTGTTGTTTTTTTCATTTTTTAATAACCTTTTAAGAAAAATAATTTTTGTTTCCGTTAGTTAACGGATTTAGTTTTTGTGGTGGAAATCTTTTTGCCACTAAATCACAAATTCACAAAAGAACACGAAATCAGTAAAAACACAAATTTACAATTCATCTAAAAATTTATTTTTTTCAGGATCATAAGATACCTCCAGATCTTCCACAGGTGTATCCGATTCTTCATCTTCCCAATCATATTTTTTAGGTGGATCTATTTTTCTAAAAATAAAAGCTGGAATAATCCCAACGATTGCACCAAATAAATGCGATTCCCAAGAAACACTTTGCTTAACCGGTAAAACTCCCCAGATCAATCCGCCATAAAGAAAAATTACAACCAAAGCTAATGCAATTGAACGACTGTCTTTACGGAAGATTCCGCTGAAGAATAAAAATGAAACGAATCCATAAATAATTCCGCTTGCACCGATATGATATGCTTCCCGCGCAAAAATCCAGACAAGAATTCCGGTTCCAAAATAAATAATGAAAAATGATTTGTAAGCAACCTTCGGATAAAAATAAAAAATACCCAACCCCATAATCACCAATGGAGCAGTATTAGAAATAAGATGAGAATAATTTGCATGAATTAAAGGAGAAGTAATGATTCCTAATAGCCCCTTAAAATGTCTTGGATAAATTCCGATACTGCTAAGATTTATATTTAATAAAACTGTAAGAGTGTGAATAATCCATAATAAAAGAGGAAAAAAAAGCGGAATTAAAATTTTTGATAATATATGCTTTTCATCTTGTGTAGTAACTGTTTCCATTGATTACAATATTTTCATTCTAATGCAAATATAATCATATCCAACGCTTAGATAAACCTTTTGAGTTACACAAGATGAAAAAGCTTTTAAAACTATAATTTATCGTATTAACGAAGCAGAACCATTTTTTTAGTTTTAACAAATGAACCTGCCTGTAACCGATAGAAATAAATTCCGCTTGCCAACTGATGATTGTTGACTGTGGACTGGAATTCAACTTCATAATTTCCTGCAGGTTCATATTCATTAACAAGCGTTGCAACTTCATTCCCTAAAATATCATAAACTTTTAGAGTAACCCAGTTGTCACTCTGAGCCTGTCGAAGAGTGACAGATGGAATGCTGTATTTAATCTTTGTACTCGGATTAAACGGATTTGGAAAGTTTTGTTCTAATGAAAAATGATCAGGAACTAAATCTTCTTCTTCTACATTTACAATATCTTCAGTTAATCTTACATCAAGTCCTGGAATTGAAAATGGACTGACATTGGCAAATGTTAGATTATCAACATACTGTCCTGGAATAATATCCTGAACAATCCAATTATCAGGCGCAATCCAAACTGTATCGTTCAATGTAAGTAATTCCACTACTGTATAAGACAATATCTTCCATTGGAGTAGAAACTTTTTGCAAGTTAAATCTCCTTTAACCGTAGATATCGTCTGATCATTTAATCTGTTACCGGTATATTTAAACCTGAATGGAATATTAAGTGAACCAATTGCTATCGTAGTATCTTTTTGTATTAGAGTATATGCTGTGTTCACAGGCGATGCAAACCGATAATAATCATACCAATTCTGAAGTGATTTGAAAAAATTAAGGAAGTTAAAATTTGTTGTTATCCCAAGTGAATCAAGTGAATTTAAAAATCTTTCTATATTCCCAACACTGAAATAACTATATCCGGTCGTTCCTTCTGTGCTGTAAAATAATGAATCCAGATAAGGCTGAAGTGTAATAAACTGCAAAGGTCCTGATTTGGTTAGAACAATGTTTGCTGATTTTCCATGATAATCAGCAACGGATTCAAATTTATCCATTCTGTAATAAGCTAATTCATTCATAGGATTGCTGGCTGAATCAAGCGGAATAGCTTTATATTTCCATTCAAATCCGGTTTGAGATGGAAAATAATTGCTTGCCTGCTGAGCAATTACATTTCCAACAAATAACAAAACAAATAACAGAGCAACTTTTTTTTTCATATAGCTGCCTCCTTAATAATAATTTATGGACCAAATGAATTATAAATATCATATTTGAAATTTAATTTATGATAAATTCCAAATTAAAATTGAAAAATACAATAGCGTTATTTTGGATAAGTTCAGATCGCTAAATTAAATCCGAAAGAGAAATTTCTGATCGGTCTGATATTGCCGATAAGTTCTATGTAATTGTAATTGAAAATATTTTTAATGTTCAGATAAATATTTAAAGGAAAACCCGTTGATAAAAAGTTGTATCCGAGTTTTAAATCGGTGGTGTAAACAGGAACACGTAATTCACCATCAACTACAATTCCAAGATCAATAAGTTCTTCATCTATTTCTTCAACTCTGCTTGTGTATCTGAAATTAATTTCTGCTTCAAAATTCCATTTTCTGAAATCAATACCTGAATAAAAAATATGCCGCGGACGGTATCGCAAAGCTAATCCTGTTTCAAGATCTCTTGCCCACATATAAGTATAATTAAACGATAATGTAAGCTGATCAGTTAGAATATTAATTAACGCACTTGTTTCCAATCCCTGAATTCTTGCGCGCACCAGATTAGTAAAAACAACTTTACCATCCTTCGGATCAATCCCCGGTTCAATCATATCATAATATTCATTATTGAAAACCGCAAGGTCCAAATTGAGCTGATTAAAAGGCGAATAATTCAATCCGAATTCAACTGTCAGGTTATGTTCCGATTTTATATTGGGATTTGGTTTAACTATAATTCCACTCGATGAAGTAGAAGTAAAAGCTTCAGAGAGTGTTGGCGCTCTGAATCCTGTTCCGAGTGATGATCTTAAAATAAAATTATTTAATACTTTATAATTAAAACCAAACTTTGGCGAAATCATTCCCGATCCATCTAATGAATCAAGTTTGCTGTAATCATATCTTAATCCAATGCTTGTGATGAGTGGAAAACTAAAACTGATATCGGCAACAGAATAAACTCCTACACCGTGTAAAACTGGATTTCCAAAAAGACTTGAATTAACTTTTGAGAAGTTTCCTTCGATACCGCTTGTCAGCACAATAAAATCAGTTAAGTTTGAATTTAACTGGAGTTCTCCTCTGTACAGATTTGAGGTTGATTCATTTGGAATTATTTCGTTGTCTTTAAAATTATTACGGTAATAACTGACATTTGCATTAAGAAGAAATTTATCATTGATTAAATTTTTGTAAATCAAACCAAATAAATAACGGTTGGTTTCAATTCTATCATTCAGGTTTTTATCAGGCATCACCAAAGCATTTCTTGAATCTTTCCAATAAAGGAATTGTTCTGCCCTTTTATTAAATGTATTTGCCATAAAAGTAAGCGATGAAACAGAAGAAAAGTTATAAATCGTTTTCAAAAAACCGATGTACTTTTTAAAATCATCATCCTGTCTGTAACTTGATTCCTCAAGTCGTGTAAATGAAATATTAAAACCAAGATTACCAAAAGTATTAGAGTGAGAAAGTGTTAATCCGTTAAATGGTCTTCGCTTACCTGACCAATCCCATTCATTGTAATAAGGTCTATCGAAAATACCATAGAATCCGTTTATAATAGTTAACGGCTTTTCGGAAATATCTCTTGTCAAGCAGTTTACAACTCCGCCAATTGCCGATGAACCATATAATGAACTGGCTGCACCTTTAATAATTTCAACTCTTTGAATTTCTGAAACAGGAATCATCTCCCAGACAATCTCCCCTGTATCGCCCGTATAAAAAGGCAATCCATCAATAGCAAGTAAAGCTCTTGAGCCTGTTCCTCTGCTGTATCCGCTTGAGCCTCTGATACTAATCTGATCTTCAGTCATTGTTACGCCGGGCACATAACGAACTGCATCGGCAAGATTACTAAAATTTCTTTCTGTGAATTCACTTCCAGCGATTATTTCAGCACTAACAGGGAGCTCTGATTTTTTCTGTTTATACTTTCCTGCCGTAACAAGTACTTCTTCAGTTTGAATAATTGATTCTTTTAATACAATATTCAGAATAATTGATTTATCCTGAATAACAATATTTTCTTTTATAAGTTTTTCATAACCGATTGCAGAAAATTCTAATGTATAAGTACCGTTTTTTAGTTCAGATATTTTGAAATTTCCTTTATCATCTGAAGCAGTGCCAATATTAGTTTTTATGATAAATACATTAACACCGGGAACAGGTTTAGATTTTGTGTCTGTTATAACTCCGCTGATACTGTAAGTCTGAGCAAATAATTTATTTGCATTTATCAATAAAATCAGAAGAGTTAAAACAAAAAAATATTTTAAGAAATTCTTTTTCAATTTCCACCCGGCGGTTGCGACGGAGGATTATTAAAATCAACATTGATATTAATATTCTTTACGAATGTACTATCAGGAATAATCATCACACCGGGAGTGGTTGTATCATTGTTTGCATAGTAAACACCTGATACAAACCAATCTTTGCGCGCAAGTGATAAATTCTCTGTTGATTGCTGCACAACTGCTACATAAGAATACGATCCGGATGAAAATGGACCCGGTGTTGCTGGAATATATGCAGAATCAAGAGAACTAAATTCGTGTTTCTGAACACCGAGCGGAATTTCTTTACTCAGAAATTTTAGATTTAAAATTGTAAAATCACTATCAGATTTTAATGGATTTTTAAAGACAACCAGAAAAGACCTCTTAACGCTATCAGGCCATTCGCTGATAAACCTAATTGTTCCGCTGAAACCTGGTGGAGATTTTAATACTGGTTTCGGTTCAATTCCGTGATCACTGCAGGCTGCAGTTAACAACACCAGCAAGAAAATACAATGTTTTATCTTAAAGTATTTTATATTCATAATAAAACACATAAGACAATTTTAAATTATTTAATCGTTATGCTGAGCAGGCGGAATTTTTTCTGCGCCTTTTAGTTTCCCGATAAGCTGCTCAGGATGATGAATAAGCAGTGGAAGACAATATGAACAAATATAAGTTTGTTTAGTTGAATAGTTTAATGAGATAAGCGGAATCTCATTTTCTGTCCTATTACAGCTTAAACAATTTTTTACAACGTGATTTTCCATTTTATACCTACCTTATTGGTTGATTTGAAATATATTCGGTTTTAAACAATTTCCATTTCCCTTTTTCTTTTTTCATATTATGAATACCGGTTATTCTTGTCGGCGGAAATCCTTCTCCTTTGACAGCACGAGTAGTTTGCTGATAATAAACTTTTGCTTCATCGCCATTTATTTCCAGAACCTTTACTTGTTCAAGTTCAAACTTCATATCATAGTTGGCAAATATAAAATCCATTCCTTGTATGGTTGAATTAATCTGCGGTGAATCTTTATGCATTGTTTTCAGTACTCGTTTTTTATCTTCTGCTTCAGTTGCTGCGATATTCTCTTTAATGACTGCAATAATTGCATCCGCCTCTTTGCTATCTATAACTGGTTGATCCTGATCAGGTATCTTCTGCTGTTCCTGTTTTGGCGGAAGTACATATTGCTTTTTTTGTATTTGAACAGGTTCGTTTTTCTGTTCTTCAGACTTACAACCGAAAAGTGAAACAATTATAAGTAAATAGACTAGTTTTAATTTTATTTTATTACTCATTAACCGATAATATTTTATTAAGTTCTTCATTAGTTACATTTAATAGTCCGCTTGGTACCAACCGTGGAGTAAGAATTTTCCAGTTATTATCTGCTGAAAATATCTCTTTAAACATTGTTAAGGATTTATCAATTTCTCCGTTGTTTACAAGAGCAACTGCTGTCCAGAATTTCATTTCAAGATTTTCAGGGAACATCTGCATTGCGGAATTATATTCCTGCATTGCAAGCTTCATATCATTTTTTTCAACAGCAAGATCGCCATTGTTCATATATTCATAAGCACGATAAACTTTCAGCAGTCTCTTAATTTCTTTAACAGGCTCGGAACTATCTTCTACACGAAGATCAATCAATCTGTCTTCCCAAAGATTACCTGTTGCATCACCTCTTACAACAAGTAAACTAGCTGATTGTTTACCTCTGATATCGCCGCCTTCATTCTGAGCTGCTTCCAATGCTGCAACCAGTCTTTCTGCCAAAGGTGCATTTGTATTTTCAAATGCTTCTGACATTGCTTTCCATACGGTATTATTCAACATCATATTTGCCTGAACAGAATATCCATTGCCAACATAATGTCCTGCTTCCAAAATACATTTAGAACCAGTAAAAGCAAATGAATTTCCTTTTGCATCTACAATTGCAAGCTGCCTTAATTCTCTGCCTTCATCTGTAGAAATTAATAATTCAACAGCTTCCTGAGCAGTCATTCCTTTTTTTAGTAATTCCAAACCACGAGGACCAAAAGAAGGATTTACAAATGATTGAGTTGCAACTACACCAACTCCTGCTTCGCCCCAGGCTACAATAGATCCGACTGAAAACCAATGTGATTGAACTGCTACTCCCATTTCACCAGTTTGCGGATCGCGCGCAACAATAGAATAAGTATGAGCAAAAGGCTCGGAACCAAAAATACTTTGAGAAAACATTTGAGTAGCGAAACAGATAAAAAACAAATAAATATAGATAATCAGACTTTTCAAATTATCACCTCATAAAAATTTATTGACCTCACACTTAGACTTTACTCAGTGCGATAAGTTTTGTTAATTTGTTTCATAGCTTCATTCTGAACAAAGATGCAGCATAAAGCTATCTCAGATAATATTACAATAAAATTTAATTAAATACTCTAAATAAAACACTGCTTGGATAATCTTTACTGTGATAAATCTTAATGCTTGCTTTTATAAATTTATCTTTATCAGCTTTGTAAATATCACAAAAAGTATTTGGATTTACATCAAAGAACGGAAAATATGATGATGAAACCTGAATCATAATTTTGTGTCCTGCTTTAAAAGTATGGAAAGCATCATTAAGATTAATTTTTACTTCAGTTACTTTGTTAGGAATAAACGGCTCAGGCTTTTCATAACTGTTTCTAAACTTAGCTCGCATAATTTCAGTCCTAACTAATCTTTCGTAACCACCCATTTTAACCTCTTTAGGATTCGGATCAGGATCTTTTTCATTGTCAGGATAAACATCAATTACTTTTACAACAAAATCAGCATCTGTGCCGGTTGTTGAAACAAACAAATCAGCAACAATCGGTCCTGCAATTGTAACATCTTCTATCAATGGTTCTGTTGTAAATGTCAATACATCCGGTCTCGTTGAAAAATATCTTTGATCTTCGATTAAATGAATCCGATTATAAAATGCTTTGGAGTCAATAAACTTTGCGGTATATGGAACAGGATTAAACGGATCACTTATATATTCTGAATAGGAGTTTGTTTTATCAGCTATTGTGTTATTCAGTTTTTTCTCTTCCTGAAAATAATATTTTACTTCGTTTATTCCTTTAGGAGGCCAGGTATCAAAATTACTCCACTCATTTTTTCCGGTATCAAATACATAGGCATCATTTAATTTTAACTCACCTTCACTTTTAAGATAATGCTTGAAGAAAGGTAAAAGAATTTCATTACGATAATAATCAGCAGTGTTTCCACCAAAATAAAAATCACTGAGCGAATCTCCTTTAGCCCATATCCATGATCCATGAGTCCAGGGACCCATTACTAATCTTGAATTATTTGATTTATCATTTTCTTCAATAGTTTTATAAATATGAAGAGCACCATACAAATCTTCCGCATCATACCAACCGCCTACTATCAATATTGCAGGTTTAATATTCTTTAAATGCTGCAGGTTGCTTCGCGATTTCCAGTAATAATCATAAGTTCCGTGAGACATCATAGTATCCCAAAAAGGAATTTCATTTTTCAGAATTTCATCATTCAGTTTTTTTATCGGGGTATGATCTCTGAAAAAATTATACGCATCTGGAGAATCATATTCAGGTGGTGTTGGATATTTTGTTAAAGGTGTTGGTCTAGGTTGTCCAAAATATTTAAAAAAGTTAAAAGACATTAAAACTGAAAAGGCACCGTTATGGTGCATATCATCTCCAACAAACCAATCAGAAATCGGAGCTTGCGGAGATGCACAAACTAAATTCGGATGTGCATCAATACATCCCATTATCGTGTAAAATCCAGGATAGGAATTTCCCCAAAGACCAACTTTTTTATTATTGTTTTCAATGTTATTTATCAGCCATTCAATCGTATCATAAGTATCAGAGCTTTCATCTATTTGTTTTTCTTTTTTATTGGGAATAAACGGGCGCATATTATTAAATTCACCTTCTGACATATATCTGCCGCGAACATCCTGGATAACAAAAATGAATTTCTCTTTCAAAAAATTAATTGATGGTCCTAAAAATCCGGAATATTTATCCTCCCCATACGGTGAAGATGAATATGGTGTTCTCATCATTATTATCGGATACTGTTTTGATTTGTCTTTGGGCGAATATACAGCTGTAAAAAGTTTTACTCCATCCCGCATCTCTATCATATATTCTTTTTTGTCATAATTATCTTTCACATAATCCTGCTGAGATTGCGTGCATTGTACAATAAACAAAATAAATACTGAGGTCAGTAATATTTTAATCCTGAAACTTTTCATATCGCACCTGAGAGAAAATTTTAAAAATAATTGAATCATATCCCTAAGTTTTTATGTTTTATTGGCAAAGAGATTTTCGCCACAAAATTACCAATGCACTAAATAGCACCAAAAAATTACAAAATAAAACTTTCGTGTTCCTTTGTGTTTTCGTGTTTTGGTCGTAAAAGTTTGCTCAACACAGAATCACTAAAGCACTAAATCTTACTAAATAAGAAGCTCAAATTCTTTTCCTGATTAAAATAATTTATTTTTACTTTAGTTAAAAAAGAATTTACAGGAACGGTTTGCCTGACTTATTTGGAATAGTGGTTTTATTTTTTGTTGGAAGTATTGCTGCATTCATAAATGTAAATGCCGGCGGAGGATCATCCCTAACTTTGCCGGTATTAATTTTCCTTGGTCTTGATCCTTCAGTTGCAAATGGAACAAATCGAGTTTCAATCCTATTTCAAAATGCTTCTGCTGTTTATTCTTTTAAAAAAGAAAAATATTACGAACTCAAAAACAGTTTAATACTTTCGGCACTTACTTTACCAGGTGCAATAATTGGAGCTGTTACCGCTGTAAATATTAGTGATGAGTTATTTGAAAAGATTCTCGGTGTAATAATGATATTAATTATCATTACTATGTTATTACCCAAAAAGAAAAGTGAAAAGACAGTTACTGATTTTAGTATTGACTGGAAGATCATATCAGCAATGATAGTTGTTGGATTCTATGGTGCTTTTCTTCAGGTTGGTGTAGGTTTTTTATTAATGGCTTCATTCCAATATTTAATGAAACTTGATTTGATCAGAGTTAACATGCACAAAGTTTTTGTTGTATTCGTGTTTACAGTTCCTGCACTTATAGTTTTTATTTTAACTGATAACGTAAATTGGTTTTATGGTTTAACACTTTCGGCAGGCAATGCATTCGGTGGTTGGTGGGGAGCAAAACTCTCGGTAAAGAAGGGTGAAAAACTTATTAAGTTTGTCTTGATTATTGCAATTTTAATTATGGCATTTAAACTTTTAAATATTTTTTAGAGGAGTTATGAAAAAAGATATTAATTATAAAATAAAAATGAACAACGGAGTTGAAATCCCACAGCTAGGACTTGGTGTCTATCTTACCAAATCAGGAAGCGAATGCATTAACGCTGTTACCTGGGCATTAGAAGCCGGATATAGACATATTGATACAGCAAAGTTTTATAAAAATGAAAAAGATGTTGGGGAAGCTGTTAGAAATTCAGGAATAAAACGAGAAGAAATCTTTGTAACAACAAAACTATGGAATGAAGATCACGGATATGAGTCTGCTCTTAGAGCATTTGATAAAAGTCTGAAGGAGTTAAATATTGATTATATCGATTGCTATTTAATTCATTGGCCTGTTCAGGAAAAAAGAAAAGATAGCTGGAAGGCATTAGAAAAGATTTATGAATCCGGTTACTGCAAATCAATCGGTGTAAGTAATTATATGATTCCACATCTTGAAGAATTGTTTACTTATGCAAATGTAATTCCTGTTATGAATCAGGTAGAGTTTAATCCGTTCAATTATCAAAATGATCTTTTAGATTTCTGCAATAAAAACAAAATTATTTTAGAAGCTTATGCACCTCTTACACGATCAAAAAGAATTAATGATAAAACACTTTTACCGATCTCTCAGAAACACAAAAAATCAAATGCGCAGGTTCTGATTCGTTGGGCAATACAACACGAATTGGTAGTTATTCCCAAGTCTGTTCATAAAGAAAGAATAATTGAAAATGCAAATGTTTTTGATTTTACTTTGGATGAATCAGATATGAAAATTCTTGATAACATGAACGATGGCTTTAGAAGTTCGTGGGATCCAACAAAGATTGATTAGAAATAACAAACCCAGTTCCTCAAAGGAACCAGGTTTTTGTTTGTTATTTCGGTTCCGGGCAAAAACAGTAAGATTTAAAATGAAATTACTTTTTTAATTCTTTTGTTAAATATTTTCCTGTTATACTTTTTTTGCTCTTGATTATTTGTTCAGGCGTACCTTCAGCAATAATTTCTCCGCCAAACTCACCACCACCCGGACCGAGATCAATTATCCAGTCTGCAGTTTTGATTACATCAAGATTATGCTCAACAACTACAACCGTATTTCCCTTTTCAACAAGCTTATTTAATACTGCTAGAAGAATTTTAACATCTTCAAAATGTAAACCTGTTGTTGGTTCATCAAGAATATATATTGTTTTTCCAGTGCTTACTTTACTTAACTCAGTTGCAAGTTTAACTCTTTGAGCTTCACCGCCGGAAAGCGTTGTTGCCTGCTGACCAAGTTTAATATAACCAAGACCAACATCGTGAATTGCTTTTATCTTTCTGTAAATCCGCGGCAGATCCTGAAAAAATTCCATTGCTTCATCAACACGCATCTCAAGAACATCTGAAATAGATTTTGTTTTATACAGAACCTGTAAAGTTTCTCTGTTATATCTTTTGCCCTGACAAACATCGCAAAGTACGTAAACATCAGGCAGAAAATTCATTTCAATCTTCTTTAACCCATCTCCGCCGCATTCTTCGCATCTTCCACCAACAACATTAAAACTAAATCTTCCTGTAGCATAGCCACGCATTTTCGATTCCGGAAGCTGCGCAAAAAGATCACGTATATAAGTAAACAAACCTGTATAAGTAGCTGGATTGGATCTCGGCGTTCTTCCAATCGGTGATTGGTCAATCTCAATTACTTTATCAATATGCTCCAAACCATCAATTGATTTGTATGGCAATGGCACAAGTTTGGAATTGTAAATTTCTTTCATCAGAATCTTTACGAGAGTTTCATTAACTAATGTCGATTTACCTGAGCCGCTTACTCCTGTTATTAAGGTTAATGTTCCAAGTGGAATTTTCAGATTCACATTTTTAAGATTATTACCGCTTGCTCCTTTTAGTATCAGCGATTTCCCAATTCCTTTTCTTCTCTTTTCAGGAATTTCTATTTGTTTTTTATCAGTTAAATAAGAAAGTGTTAATGAATCATATCCATTTTTTCTTTTAATCAGTTCAGAAGTTTCGCCTGCAATACATACTTTTCCGCCTTGTACACCTGCAGCAGGACCAAGATCAATCATATAATCAGAGCTATCAATTGTTTCTCTATCGTGTTCAACAACAATTACCGTATTTCCAAGGTCACGCAGATTTTTTAATGAATTAATAAGTTTAATATTATCGCTTTGATGTAAACCTATCGATGGCTCATCAAGCACATACAAAACTCCTGCAAGCTGAGAACCAATTTGTGTCGCTAATCTTATTCTTTGTGATTCGCCGCCGGATAAAGTTCTTGCTGAACGATCAAGAGTTAAGTAATCCAATCCAACATTTAATAAAAACCCTAATCGTTCATTAATTTCTTTTAAGATTGGTTTAGCGATAATTGCTTCTTTACCCTTTAACTTAAGATTTCCAAAAAACTCAGCAGCACGGTTTATTGAAAGCTTTGTTATCTCGCTGATATTTTTACCCTGAAATTTTACAGACAAAGATTCCTTTTTTAATCTTCCGCCATTACAAGTCTGGCAGGTTGCTGAAGTCATATAAGCTTCAACCCATTCACGGATATGATTTGATGTTGTAGTTGAATAATAGTTTTTCAGATAATTCATTACTCCTGAAAATCTATGCAGATAAGTTACCGGCTTACCTTTACCATAATTGTAAGTAAAAGAAATCTTCTCAGGACTTCCGTTCAATAATAAATCTCTTTGCTCTGCTGAAAGATTTTTCAACGGAGTATCGAAATTAAATCCAAACTTTTGTCCAACTGCTTCCAGCTGATTAAAAAACCAGATTGAGCGCGGCTTACCAAGCGGTGCAATTCCCTCTTCATTAATTGATTTATTCCAATCAGGTATTATCAGATCAATATCAAGCTGTTTAATTTCACCTAATCCTTCACAATCAGGACAGGAACCATAAGGCGAATTAAACGAGAATGAATTTGGTGCAAGCTCACGATAAGAAATTCCACAATCCAAACAGGCTAAATGACGACTGTAAATTTTGTCTTCACCGTTCTCATCTATGATTACAATTCCTTCTCCGTAATTTAAAGCAACATCAACCGATTGGGTTAATCGGCTGCGGGATTTTTCGCTTACATTAACTTTATCAACAGCAATTTCAATATTATGAATTTTATACCTGTCAACGTGAAAACCTTTTTCAATTTCGTGATATTCACCATCAACTCTTACTTTCAAAAATCCATCAGACACTATTTCTTCAAACAGTTCACGATAATGTCCTTTTCTTCCGCGTACTACCGGTGCAAGTACATTTACTTTTTCGCCGGATTGATTTTGAATAATTGTATCAATTATCTGGTTTGAAGTTTGCCTTGTTACCGGTTTACCGCAATTATAACAATGCGGAATTCCGATACGTGCATACAGCAATCTTAGGTAATCGTAAATTTCTGTAACTGTTCCAACTGTTGATCTGGGATTACCGGAAGTTGATCTTTGTTCAATTGAAATAGCAGGACTTAAACCTTCGATTAAATCTACTTCAGGTTTTTCAAGCATATCTAAAAACTGACGGGCATAAGCAGATAATGATTCAATATATCTTCGTTGTCCTTCAGCATAAATTGTATCAAATGCCAAAGAAGATTTTCCGGAACCTGATAAACCTGTAATTACTGTGAACGAATCCCGTGGAATCTCAACATCAATATTCTTTAAATTGTGCTCGCGTGCGCCTTTAACAATTATACTTTCTTTTTCCAAAATTTTACTTAACAAATAATAACAAATAAATTTTCAAACAGTTATTTTAGGGATAGTGATATTGATAAACAAATATTTTTAATATGGATTATTCAATCGCACATTTATGTTGCCTGAACAAATAAAAACAATAAAAAACAACAGACAAAACTCGTTTAAAGAAAAAGGCTCAGAGTTTATAGCAATAGCTTATCCTGTAGATAATGAAACTGCTGCACAGAATCATTTACAGGAAATACGAAAAAAATATTATGATGCTACTCATCACTGTTATGCTTATAAAATCAAAACCGGTGAACAAAAATATTCTGATGATGGTGAACCGAACGGTACAGCCGGCATCAGGATCTTAAATGCAATTGAACATTTCGATTTAACCGACATATTATTGATTGTAGTGAGATATTTTGGCGGAGTCAAGCTTGGAGTCGGTCCTCTTGGAAAAGCTTATTATAACGCATCTACAAGTGTTTTAGAGCATTCAGAAATCGTACAAAAAACTTTATATGAAGAAATTGGGGTTGAAGTTGAATTTAATTTTATCAGTCACATTCACAGAGTAGCAAATCAACTGTCAGCAATTATCAGTGATATGCAATTTACCACTAATGCATACTTTACTTGTTATATCAAACCAATAAATATTGAAAAATTTATTGCTGAGCTAACAAATCTTACTAACGGACAAATCTCAATAAAAAGAAAAAAATCATATAGATATTTAGTTTAAATAAATTGACTATGCACTTGATTAAATTGTTATTCTTATCGATATTTGTCATAGACAATAATTTATCTTAAACTAATGGAAGAATTATGGACATAAATCATAACGCCGAAAGTCTGGCTAACTTAACTTTCGTTTTGTTAGCAAACTGCCAGGAAAAAGAAGTTCGTCTTGCAGAAGTTCACAATCTTACACAAGCTGAGTTCAGATGTTTAAGATTGTTTGGTTCAGACGAAAGCATTAACAATAAGGCAATTGCTGAAAGAATGAACTTAAGTCCAAGCAGATTAACGAGAATTATTGATGGATTGGTTCAAAAAGAATATATCATTAGAGAAATTGATCCTAATGACAGAAGAAATATGAAAGTTTCTTTATCTAAAAAAGGACAGCTTCTCGTTCAGCAGTTAAATAAAGCTTATATAGATATTCATAGAGAAATTTTGCAAGACATTGATGAAGACCAGCATCAGCCGCTTATAACTGCAATGACTCATTTGTTATCTGCATTAGAAAAGTGGATTGCTAAATCTTAGTAAGATTATTTTCTTTTTAGAAAGTTGATATATTTTTTAATCAGATCAAGGTCTTCGACAAGTTGCTTTATGTTATGGAATGATTTTGTTGTAGTATTCAGATAATCATTTTTTATCGTGGTTTTCTGTTTATCATTTGCTGATAAAGAAATTTCTTTTAATAGAGAAGTTATTTTTTCTAAATTATCATTCAGATCTTTTTTAACCTGTTCAAGGTTTTGAAAATCTGAAATGCTGTTGGCTGATTGTAATACATTAAATAACCCGTTTATATATTTCCCAACAAATACAAAATCTTCAAATTCTTTTATGTTTCTGTTTTTAAAATAATTTTCTAATAGTATCGTAATATCATTTTTTTTCAGAAGTTTTTTATCAGCAAATTGTTCCACCTCATCTAAAAAATTTTTACTCAGAGTTATTTCTTTCATTTCTTTATCCCGAATCCCAAACCATCACCAATTGGAAGGATCATTGAGTCCAGGTTTTGCTGAAGTATAAATATTTTATTGAAATCCCTGATATGCCGCGTTGAAGTTTTGTATTTAGCCGGAACATTTGCTGAGGCTGTATAACCATGCCATAATACATTATCAACAATAATTATTCCTCCCTTTTTTAATAACAGCATTGAATAATCAAACAGTCTTTTATAATCCTGCTTATCAGCATCAAGAAAAATAAAATCGAATTTTTTATCCATCTGAGGTAAAATATTTAATGCATTGCCATGAATAAGTTTTATTTTTTTACTCTCACCTGATTTGTTAATATACTTGGCAGCTAATTCAATATTGTCTTTACTTTTCTCGATAGTATAAATTGAAGCAGATTTAGCAAGACAGCGGGCAATTCTTATTGTAGAATATGCGATTGCAGTACCAATTTCCAGCACACGTTTAGGCCTGTTTATAAGAATCAATTTTTCAATAAACTCAATTGCATGCCACTCAAGAATTGGAATTGAATTTTCATCAGCAAACTCTTCCATCTCAAGAATAAGTTTATCTTCTTTCTTTCTATAAGATTCTAAATATCTTTTTTGTGCAGGAAAAAGAATATTCTTCATTGCATATCCCTTGAACTTTTTTAATTAAACTTATGAACACAATAAAAATAATAAATTGGTTCGTTAAATTTTACTTTAACAAAACTAACTTTCTTCCATACTCTTTACCACCAAACTGAATCAGAGCAAAATAAACACCGCTTGCACACAGATAACCTTTGTCTGAATAACCATCCCATTCAAAAACATATATTCCTGGAACTGTATTTATATTTCTTTCTATAACCTTCTGACCTGTACCATCAACAATAAATATTTTGAACAAATCATTTTCGGAAGAATAAAACCTGAGCTGCGCTTTCTTATGATCAGCAGGAATAAAAGGATTTGGGAAAAAATCACTGACGTCGTTATATGACTGATATTGTTGTATTTCCATATTAAGAGATATTACTTCTGTTCCATAAACGAATTTATAAAATCCGCTTTCCGGTTTACGGTAAAAATTATTCAAGCTATCAGAGTAAGTAATATAAAATTGAAGCAAATCTCCGTTGTTTTTTTGTGGAAACGTATAGACATAATCGTATTTATCATTCTTAATCATTTGAAATGGTTCTAACAGATCATCAGCAATTTTAAAAACAATATTAACAGTGCTTTCTTTGATCTTATCTTCAAAAATCATTTTATGTAAAATAAATTCATTTGAAATTTTTTGCAGATTTGGAAATTCAATTGCGTTTCTGGCAGATATAATCCCATATCCTATATTATTATTTGGATTTGAAGAGTTTGATGAAGATTCAAGAATTATATTTCTTATCTGTTCATTTTTAAGGTGCGGAAATGCTGAAAGAAGCAAAGCACCTATTCCACTTGCAATCGGCGCAGAAGCGGAAGTACCGCTGCCAAGCATATATGAGCTTTCAGTATGAGCTAATGCACCATAATCATCAACACCACAAGCAACAACTTCCGGTTTGATTCTTCCATCATAAGTTGGACCACGACTACTGAATCCAGCGATATTACCAAATTCATCAACAGCACCAACAGATATAATTTTATATGCATCTGCGGGAGCAGTAATATACTTCCAGCGAGTATATCCTTCATTACCTGCAGAGGTAAATGTTGAGACTCCCCGATTATAAGCAAGATTAACAGCACGGGTTACAATTGTTGTTCTTCCATCCATATTTGAATAAGAATATGAAGAGCTATTATTATCAAACTCATTGTAACCTAAAGAACTTGTTGTGATATCAACTCCAAGCGATTCCATCCAGATAAGTGCTGCGGCATAATTATCTTCTTCAACCTGCGTTTCACTTCTGATATCTTCAGTCTTTGCCAGAATAAAAGATGAATTAAATGCTGGACCAATCACAATACTATCAGTTGATCCGGCAAGTAAAGAAAAAACATAAGTGCCATGACGATCCTGTGATTGGATATCACCTGATTGATTGGCAGTTACAGAATCATTAAAAACAAAATCATATTCAGCTATTACATCTTTATTTTGCAGTGCTTCGTGGTATTTCCAATCAAATCCTGAATCGAGTATTCCAATCAGAACATTCTGACCGGAAATATTTTTTGAATGAATGAACGGAATATCAGACAGATTGACTTGTTTGAATGCTGCACCGTAATTATAAGTTGTGCCAGATAATTTTAAGAATGAATTATCTGTTTCATACTTAAAATCATTCTTATAAGAAAGTTTCTTTACAGGTTCGATAGCTTCCACAAAAGGTAAATTTTTAATTACTTCGATCTGCTCAGGATTAAGATAAGCTGAAACAGAGTTAAACCAGTTCAGTTTTCTGAGGATTTTTATTCCGAGATTTTCAATCTCTGATATGTAATCAGCATATATTTTCAAGTCTTCATAAGTAATATAATCTTCACCCATATTTTTAATTCTTCTCTCAACAGCTTTTTCTGTTAAAGAATTTAGCGCCTCCTGATAACTGACACTGTTTTTATTCAATTGGTTATAAGAATTTTCAGGTCCTTTGTCTTTGAAATAAATAAAATACTTTTCCTGTGCTATTATAAGAGTAGAAAAAAACAGAATTATTAAAACGGATTTGCTCATTAAATATTTATCTCAAAGTCATTTAAAGGAATAATCGGATCAAGTTTAAAACTTTTTTACATTAATCTATTGACTGCATTAACCGGGCAAATCTGATAGATGAGAAAAAATCACCAATACCGGAAATTTGAACAGGCATCTGCGACCAATAAATAAACAATGCTTTGCCAATCAGCCAGTCTTCAGAAACATATCCGAAATAACGGCTATCAATACTATTATTTCTGTTATCGCCCAGAACAAAATAATAATCTTTATTAAATGTGTAGTCTCTTACTGCAACTCCGCTGATTGTAATAACAGTTCCTTCTACACTAACAACTTTTTTACCGTATTCAGAATTAATTACATTCTGCCATTGTATAATATTATTTGGATTTAATTCAACTGTCATTCCTTTTTTGGGTATTACAATCGGTCCGTAATTATCAATTGTCCATTTATTATCATAGGGAAATATTCTGGAATCAATATTTTCAATTGGCTGATCCTCAAGATCAATTTTTATATAGGATGGTGTTCGGTATTTAATATTGTTTATATATAATTCTTTTGCTTTTAATTCGATTGTATCGCCCGGCAATCCGATTATTCTTTTTATCAAAACAGAATAGTCTTCTGAAGAAGGATCATAATAATTAGTTGGTATTTCAAATGCTACAACATCATTAAACTTTGGTTTTCCTGTTGATGAGATTTCCATCCTTTCCAGTCTTTTTCCTAAAAATGGTATTTGATGCGGTGTGGAAAAAGTATAAGCTAATTTATTAACAATAATAAAATCGCCTTCAATTAAAGTGTGTTTCATAGAACCTGTTGGTATTTTGAAGGCATCAACAACAAACAATTTGAGCAGCAGAGCTAAAAATAACAGAAATACTAATATTTTTAACAGGCGTTTCATTCGATAATAATCCTGAAATTTTAATCCTCTATTTGTAAAACAGCTAAAAATGCCTCTTGTGGAATTTCAACATTACCAACCTGTTTCATTCGCTTCTTACCTTCTTTTTGTTTTTCAAGTAATTTTCTTTTACGTGATATATCACCGCCATAACATTTAGCAATAACATTTTTTCTAAGCGCTTTAACAATTGATTTTGAAATAACTTTTGTGCCAATTGCTGCCTGGATACTAATTTCAAACATCTGTCTTGGAATCAGATCCTTTAATTTTGAGCTAACCTTTCTTCCCCATTCAAATGATTTTGTACGGTGAACTATCATCGACAATGCATCAACCGGTTCACCATTTAAAAGAATATCAAGTTTTACAAGATCAGACTCACGATAGCCAATGTATTCATAATCAAAGGAAGCATAACCCCTTGTAGATGATTTCAGTTTGTCATAAAAATCAAAAATTATTTCAGAAAGAGGAAATTCAAATTGAATATCCGCACGTGTAGGATCGATGTAGTTGGTATTTATATAGGTACCTCGTTTATCCATAGCAAGCTTCATAATATTTCCGACATATTCACTTGGAGTAACGATTTGTGCCTTCATATATGGTTCTTCAACTCTATCAATATTTCCAATCGGCGGCATTTCAGCAGGATTATCAACAACTATTTTTTCTCCCCTTTTTGTGTAAACGTAATATTCTACGTTAGGTAAAGTTGTAATTATTGATTGATTATATTCACGTAATAATCTTTCCTGAACAATTTCCATATGAAGCAAGCCAAGAAAGCCGCATCTGAATCCAAATCCTAAAGCAGCCGAAGTTTCGGGCTGATAAATTAAAGCAGAATCATTTAATCTGAATTTATCCAATGCATCACGAAGATCTTCAAAATCATCAGAATCTGTTGGATATAAACCGCTGTACACCATAGGTTTCACATCTTTATATCCCGGCAAAGGTTCTGCTGCTCCATTTTTTACATGAGTAATTGTATCGCCAACTTTTGTTTCGTGAACATCTTTAATCCCGGCAATAAGATATCCGACATCGCCGGCAGATAATTCATCTGTTTTGATTTTCTTAAGACCTAAAGTACCAATTTCCTCAGCATCAGCTTCTTTATGCACTTTAAAAAACTTTAGTTTATCATTTGTTTTAAGTGTACCTTGAAATATTCTTATATATGCAATAGCTCCACGATAGGAATCAAAAACTGAATCAAATATCAAAGCCTGAAGCGGCGCATCCGGATCACCTTCTGGCGGCGGAACTCTTTTTACAACTGCTTCTAATAATTCATCAATTCCGGTTTTAGATTTTGCACTTGTAAGTATTATATCTTCTTTGTTGCAGCCAATTAATTCAATTATCTGATTAGCAACCTTATCAATTTCCGCGCTTGGCAGATCGATTTTATTTATAACAGGAATAATTTCTAATCCGGCATCTATAGCAAGATAAAGATTACTGATTGTTTGAGCTTCAACGCCCTGTGCTGCATCAACAATAAGTATTGCTCCTTCACAAGCTGCAAGTGAGCGCGATACCTCATAAGTAAAATCCACATGACCAGGAGTATCAATTAAATTAAGAACATAATCCTGCTTTTGAAAACGATAATGCATCTGAATTGCATGCGATTTAATTGTAATTCCGCGCTCTCGTTCCAGTTCTAAATTATCTAATATCTGATCTTTAGCTTCACGGGCAGAAACGACTCCGGTTTTTTCAAGTAAACAATCTGCTATTGTTGATTTACCATGATCTATATGGGCAATTATGCAAAAATTTCTAATGTTATTCATATTCTCAGATTAAATTATGTGCAAATATACTTAGTCAGATAGTCTTAAAAAAGAAGTGTTAAATACTCTTAAATCCGAAATAGAAATACAGAAAGGACTATTTAAATATCAAAAAAAGGGATAAATTAGAGAAAAAAATATTCACCAATTGGGTGAAATAAATTTTCAACAATACTTATTCTTCATATGAG
>JAKIZM010000095.1 GCA_022708025.1 Bacteroidota bacterium
GAGAAGAAATAATCTTAAGAGTAAAGATGAACTCAGAAGTGAAAATGGTAGTTGATAAACTTATTTTTTAGAACAAAAATGTATTTTTTGTTGTGCTCGTGTCGCACTAAAAATCACAAGTCAGGAATAATTTTGAACCAATAATAAAAAATGATTCTTTTGAGATTTATAGTAACGATGAAGAATATTTTTTCAGAATTAAGGAAAATCTGTTGATAAGTGTGAAAGACAAACTTCCTGATTATCACAGCAAATTATTCTCAGAGCATTTTCCGGAGAGAAAATATCAATCAGAAAAATATCTAATCACAGCAAACTCAAATGAAGTATCGCTTTATAATCTTTACTCAAATAATCTGATTGGAAAATATGTTGCTTCGTTTTCAATTCCGCCAAAACTTGTAACAAGGCAAAATGACTATTATGAGTTTTCAATAAGAAAGGATTTGTTTGATGAAGATCTTAAGAATGTAAAATTTTAAATTTTATGTCTTTCAATAATATCTTCAGGAATTCTTGTAGGTCTGCCAGATGATATTGAAACAAGCGTATAAAGTATTTTGCCTTCAACACATACTTTATTTGTTGCTTTATTGTAAACCCAAACATTTATTGTAACCTGTGCACCGCTCCATTCATCAACCTGAGTTTTAACAACAGCAATATCACCAAACTTCATCTCTCTTTTATATTTCAACTGAACTTCGCTTGCAAACCAGGTATAACCTCTTTCAAAATATTCTTCCATCGGAACTTTATAATTATCACGCATCTGAATAAATCTCGCAGTCTGAATGTAATCAAGATACTTTGAGTTATGAACATGATTATTCATATCAATATCATCAGGACGAACGATAATTTCTGTCTCAAAAATTGAATTTGTATTGTTATCCGGCTTTGACATTTACATCTCTATAAAATTTTGTAATAATTTCAATCCTGCTTCACCCGACATTTCAGGATGAAACTGAACTGCATAAGCACTTTTATTTTCAATTGAAGCGCAACAGATATTTTTATCAAAATAAGTTGAAGTTGATAATTCACTTTTAGGCAAATAAAATGAGTTGTTAAAATAAAATTCAGTCTCGTCATCTATTCCATTGAAAAGCATACTTGTTCTGCAATAACTGATATTATGCATACCTTTATACAAAGATTCATCAACCGATTGATCAAACTGAACTGCTGTTCCGGGGAAAAAGCCAAGACAAGGAAAATTTCCTTCTTTAGAATAATCTGACATTAACTGCATTCCGAGTCCGATTCCAAGAATAGGTTTTTTAACAACACGAAGAACGGAATATAGATTGAGCAATTGAATTTTTCTCATAACTGTTACAGCGCTTCCGCATCCCGCTAAAACTATTTTATCAGAATTACAGATATTAGATTCTTTTTTTGAAACTCTGAAATCATCAGTAATTTTTTTTAAGGATTCTGCAACCCTTTCTATACAAATATCTCCGTAATCTACTATTGTTATCATATCTTATTTTGAAAATTCACAACCCAAAAATCAACAAAACTAAGAGAGTATTCAATAGATAATAAATCTTTATTGATTCATTAATAAAATTGAATAAAACACTTACCAAACTTCATAAAATATATTTTAAAATCTTTGTGACAAGACAATTATTTAACACTGAAATTAACATCATAAAATCAATGTGTTATATTATTTGATAATGAGATTATTCTCACAAAAATTGGTTTTTGTGATTTATGTTGATTCTTTGAATTGATTTAATCCAAATATTTGCCGAGAAAAATTTCAACCATTATGCAAACAATTTTAGGCTCAACCGGTGTAATTGGAACAGGACTAGCGAAACACCTGACACAATACACTAATAAAATCAGATTAGTCAGTAGAAATCCAAAGCAAGTTAATCCAACAGATCAACTTGTAATTGCGGATTTAACTGATTTACAACAAACCTTTAATGCAGTTGAAGGCTCTGAGATTGTTTATCTTACAATTGGATTACCATATAAAACCAATGTCTGGGCAGAAAAGTGGCCCTTAATAATGAAAAATGTTATTAGCGCCTGCAAAGAATATAAAGCAAAATTAGTTTTTTTTGATAATGCATATGCGTATGGATTGGTTAAAGGCTGGATAAAAGAAGATACCCGGATTAATCCGATAAGTAAGAAGGGCGAAGTTCGTGCAAAAATTGCTCAGATGTTAATGAGTGAAGTCGATAAAGGTGGTTTCGATGCTATAATTGCCCGTGCAGCTGATTTTTATGGACCAAATACTCCGTTAAGTTTTATTACAGTCGCTGTGTTTGATAATTTAAAAAAAGGTAAAAAAGCTCAATGGTTTATTGATGCAGATAAAAAACACTCTGTTACTTACACTCCCGATGCAGCAAAAGCAACAGCAATTTTAGGAAATACAAGTTCAGCTTATAATCAGATTTGGCATCTACCAACCAATAGAAATGTTTTAACAGGAAAAGAATTCATTGAAACAGCAGCTAAGGAATTTGGCGTTAAACCGGATTATAAAGTATTAAAAAGATGGATGATTCAGGCAGCCGGATATTTTGTGCCAATCATAAGAGAAAACATTGAAATGTTATATCAGAATGAACATGATTTTCTATTCGATAGCACAAAGTTTGAAAAGGCATTTAATTTTGTTCCTACTGATTATAAAGACGGAATTGCCGCAACAGTCAAATCAATGAAAAATAGTTAAAGCAAACTTTAACTTAAATTATTTTGATCTCTATTATATTTTTTCAAGATTCTTTTTCAATATCTGTTTATTCAGCTCTGCTTTTTATCAAATCATAAACTTTTTCCGAAAGAACTTTAAACTTTGGTAAAGCTAATTCTTCTTCAAGCGGCATAAAACAAGATATTATATATTTTACTTTTCCATCCAACACAATTCCGACATCGTTTGTCCAATAGGAAAACCATCCTGTTTTATGATAAAACATTGCATTGTGCGGCAATCCCTGTGCAAGCTTTGATTTATCAAGCTGTCTTCCAAGCAGGGTTTTCATTTGTAAACTTACCCATTCATTAACAAGTGAATTTGAATAAATTTTATACATAAAATCTGCAGCGTGTAAAGCGCAGGTTTCTGTTCCTCTTACATTTTCATAACCCGGATCTTCAAACTTCCTTTTTAAGAACTTTCTAGTCACTTCACTTCCATACCAGCCATACGAATGCAAAAGACTATCAATATTTTTTCTCTGTGCAATATCAATCAGACAATTTGATGCTGAATTATCGCTGCGGGTAATCATTAAATCCAAAAGATAATTTACATTGACTGTGTCGCCTTCTTTCAACAAAGGTCTCGGATCAGTTTTTATTTCGCTTGTTTTATCAACCATATTCGGATTACTTGTAACATAGGTTTTATAAAGTGAATACTTCCCTTCTGATATTTGATGTAAAACCTCAGCTGCAACATACATCTTATAAACCGAGGCAGGATAAATAAAGTTTTCAAAATTTACTCCGCCAAGTTTCGGTTCATCCGAAGTTAAATCAATAACAGCAAAAGAAATTTGTTCGATTCCATCTTCGCCAACATTAAAATCACCTGCAAGGTTAAGATCTGAAACAATTTTATAAAGCTCCTTTGATAACTCTTCATCAATTTTATAATAATCAGGAACAGTTACCTGTTGGGAGAAAAGATTGTATGTAAAAATCAGAAATGCAGTAAATGTTATATAAAAATAATTTTTGTACATAGGATTCACAGATTTTTTCCTAACAATTTTTATTAAAAGTTATATTATCCATTTCAATTATGTTATCAAGCCTGATAATTCTACCATTATCAGTTTTCAGATATTCAATTTTATCTTTAGAGAATAGATCAGTAATAACACAATCAATTGACTCATTTTTATTTTTATCATTAATAAACAAAAGGTTTACCTTTTGTTTTCTAAGTGCAAGAAGCTCAAGCTCATCATAAAGTCCGCAAGCTATTGGTTTATATTGCTTATCCATAAGTTTTAATCTCTTATTTAGATATTAATTCAGAATTATGTGTTTGCTTAAAGTAGTTTTCTGTTTTAATTGCTTCAGCAAAATTAAGCAAAGTTTTCTTTTTAAATCTTTACTGAATTGAATTCGTTATATCAGAATAACTGCAATGAATCATTAATCACAAGTTTTAATATCCCGATTAATTAGAATTGCTGAAGAATTTTTATTTCTTAATACATCAATAATTATTTAATATCATAAAACTATTTTTAATTTAGTATTTACAATGAGTAACATTCTTGAAGTAAAAAACTTAACTAAAAAATTTAAAGACTTTACTGCTGTCAATTCCATTTCCTTTTCAATAAAGAAAGGAGAAATATTCGGACTTGTCGGACCAAACGGTGCAGGTAAAACCACAACAATAAAAATCTTATCAACGCTTCTTCCTCCTACTTCGGGCGAAGCAAGCATTGGAGGATTTAATGTAAGCAAAGATGCACCGAAAGTAAGAAGATTAATTGGTTATGTTCCACAGCTTCTTTCTGCTGACGGAAGCTTGACAGGATATGAAAATCTTCTTGTCTTTGCTAAGCTTTATGATATTCCTGCAAGTGAAAGAGAAAAACGAATAAAAGATTCACTGCATTTTATGGGACTTTCAGATTCCGCCGATAAAATGGTCCGACAGTATTCTGGCGGAATGATAAGACGACTTGAAATCGCACAAGCTGTTCTGCATCATCCTTTAATTTTATTTTTAGATGAACCTACTGTTGGACTTGATCCTTTAGCAAGAGAAGGTGTTTGGGATTATGTAAAACAGCTTTCAGATAGCGGAACAACAATTTTATTAACTACTCATTATATGGAAGAAGCAGATGCAATGTGTAATAATGTTGCGATCTTAAATCGCGGTAACATTGCAGCAATTGGTTCACCAGCGGAACTGAAAAAAACTATCGGCAACGAAAGTGCAAGCTTAAACGAAGTATATGAGTTTTATGTCGGTAATTCAATTGATTCTGAAAAAATCGGAGGAAACTTTAAAGATGTATCAAGAACACGGCGCACAGCACATAGACTTGGATAATTATCCTGTTGCGATAAAATATAATCCCATTAAATGGGTGCTGAATTTAATCAACAAGATTTTTGTTATCGCCGAATTAGAAGTAAGAAAACTAAAACACGATCCAACCGAGTTATTTACAAGAGCAGCTCAGCCGGCTTTGTGGATGCTTGTATTCGGAGAAGTATTTACAAGAGTAAGAGCAATTCCAACCGGCAGTTTAACTTATCTGGATTTTATGGCGCCAGGAATCCTTGCACAAAGTGTTTTGTTTGTTGCTATCTTTTATGGAATCTCAATTATCTGGGAAAGAGATTTAGGAATTGTTCATAAGCTTCTCGTAAGTCCGACACCACGCTCCGCACTTGTTTTAGGCAAAGCGCTTTCTGCCGGAGTAAGGGCAATCTCTCAGGCAGTTATTGTTTTCTTTCTTTCGCTTTTATTAAAAGTTGATCTTTCTTGGGACCCATTAAATCTTTTGGGAATATTGCTTGTAGTTATAATCAGCGCATCTTTGTTTTCAACTTTCTCATTAATCATCGCTTGCATTGTAAAAACCAGAGAACGATTTATGGGCATTGGTCAGGTTTTAACTATGCCTTTATTTTTTGCAAGCAATGCTATTTATCCGATTGAAATTATGCCTGAATGGCTTAAGGTGCTCGCACATATAAATCCGCTAACTTATGAAGTTGATGCTTTAAGAACATTTATGATAAATGGCGGACAAAGTATGTATGGCATTGGTTTCGATTTCTTCGCATTAATTTTATCAATGGTTATTTTAACTTTAATTGCTGCAAGATTGTATCCTAATGTCGTAAGATAAAGCTATCTTTACATAGCGTAATATTTTTCTCTTTAATAATCGGATTAAAAGAAAATGAAAGAGATAAAATCATCTGAAGATATCAGGGAAATAGCAAATGCATTTCGTGAAAGCCGCATATTACTTTCCGCAATTGAATTGGGGATTTTTTCAGTAATTGATAAACACTTAATTTCTGCCGAAGATGTAGCAAAGAAAATAAATACAGATACAAGAGTAACAGACAGGCTTTTAAACGCTTTGTGTGCTATGGGATTATTGAAAAAAGTTAAGGGAAGATTTTTCAATTCTGATTTAGCCTCAAAATATCTTGTTGAAGATAAACCTGATTTTATGGGAAATCTCTTTCATACAAATCATCTTTGGAAATCGTGGAGTAATTTAACAGAATCAATAAAACAAGGAAGTTCTCTTAAAAGCGAAAAGACAAAAGAGGAAAAGCACAATTGGACCGAAGCATTTATTGGAGCGATGCATTATCGCGGAGTTAATCAGGGAAAGATACTTGCGATGATGATTGATCTTTCCAATGTCGAAAAAATGCTTGATGTTGGCGGAGGTTCTGCAGCTTTTTCAATGGAGATAGTAAAGAAAAATCCTTCAATTCAGGCTACTGTTCTCGATCTTCCTTATGTAATTACGTTAACAAAAAAATATGTAAATGAAGCCGGTTTACAAAACAACTTTGATTTTATCGAAGGCAGTTATCTTTCTTTGGATTTTGAAAGCAACTACGATTTGATTCTTTTATCAGCAATCATTCATATGAATAGCTATGAACAAAATAAACTGCTGGTAAAAAAATGTTCTGATGCATTAAACAAAAACGGAATGCTTATAATAAATGATTTTATAATGAGTGAAGACAGAACAAAACCATATCACGGAACATTGTTTGCCCTCAATATGCTTGTTGGAACTTCAAACGGTGATACCTACACAGAGCAGGAAATCAGAGAGTGGTTTGAATCTGCAGGTCTTTCAAACATTGAAAGAAAAAATACTTCTTTTAATTCTGACCTGATGATTGCAGTTAAATAATAATTTTAAACTAGCGAAGTTGTTCGCCTTTCAACCCTCCCCAATTTATCACACCTGAAATACCAACATAACTCCACCTTCCATCAATTCTGTAAGGCAGCCGCATCGAACAATCAAGCAATACATTATTATCCAACATTCCAGGATTAAGATTCAGAGATAAAGTTCCAAGCATATTTACAGTGCCCTCAAAATTGCCGTGACCAATTTGAGGACCGATGTTTTCACAATCGGAAATAAGATTAAACTGCCATCTTCCCTTTACTTTTGACGAATCAATATTGTCAATCCATAAATATCCGGCTATGATTTTATTCCCGGTACTATCGTAACTAGTATACTTGTAGACTTTAGGGAAATAGTTTGAATCAGAATCTTCACAGGAATAAAACAACATAAGAGCTGTTGCAGATAGAACAAAAACTAAGAGTTTCATTATAATACCCTTAAATTACTTCTCAAATATTCCTTAAAAATATTTTGAAAATCAATCTCTAAATTACTCCCCGCTCTTATTAAACAATTTTCTGTGAATGTTAATTTGTCCTAAATGGTAATTCAGATAGCAAACTGTATTAATTAACATCTGACATGTTGTAATTTTCTGATTATTAAAAAGTATCGGATAATCCTGATTAAGCATATCCGTAGTAATGTTATCAAAAGTTTTTTCAACCGTTAAAATTGTTTCATCAATCTGTTTAATTAACTCATCAACCGGAATATCTTTTTGTGAAAGTTCCAGATCACGATTTCTTATATAACCAGTATTGCCAAGCACAGCACCGATAAAATGATTAAGATTACCAAGCAGATGTAAACAAAGATTTCCGGCAGAATATGAAACTTCCGGCTTGCTTATCCAAATGTTTTCATTTGGATTTTTATAAGAGGTTAGTTCCCTTTTAAGCTTATCTAAATCTCTTACAACGGAAAATTTTAACGACTCAATCATTTATAATTCTTTCACAAATAATTTTAATTGAAATTCATTATAAACAACAATATTAAAATAAGAAATCCTTGTTAAATTCTATCGACAGCAAATATTATTAAATCTCAAATCCGATATAGGACATAAAAACAAAGATAATTTAACGGACAAATAATTATTTCTTAAAAATTCTTCCTTATGACTGTCTTTATTGAGCTAAATGGGATTGTTCATATAACATTTTG
>JAKIZM010000039.1 GCA_022708025.1 Bacteroidota bacterium
TTTTATGTTTGAGCGAGTCATAGACTTAATCGGTTCTTTGGGTATTTTATTTAAACCTTATTTTGTTATTTAATATTATTGTAAAACTATATCTTTTTACTTATTAAGTCTAATGGAGCTTGTCGAAGTATGTCACCCTGAGCTTGTCGAAGGGTTAAAATACAATCTTCCATTGACATACTGGTAACCCGAACTTAAATAACTAATCAAATTTTTCAGAACTCTTAATTATTTATTTACTTTTTATTTCTTAGTTTATCATATTCAATTCTTAGAATATATTAGGTGAAAATATGTTTAAGAAAATTATTTATATAATTGCCTTTCTGTTACTTGCTGCATTTAATAATGCACAGACTAAATTTCCGTTTTACTATTCACAGAATGAAATGGAATTTGCAACTCCCGGAACTATTCTGTTTGGATTGGGTGGTTATAGTAATCCCGCGATATTGACTTTTGCTGAACAGCCGAACTTATTTTTTACCTGGAATGATCGCAACGCTGATTTTAATGATATTGATAATTATGGTTTGTTTGCATCAATGCCATATATGGGTTTTAGTATGGTTGATAGAAAAGAAAGCGGCTATTCGGTTGTTGATTATAAATTATCTACTGCTTATGGCTCTTCATCTCTTAGTTTTGGTGTTAGTTATGGATGGTCATCCGGAGATGTAAATTATTTTGAAAGATCTAATCTCTTAACATTGGGGGCTATTTACAGACCGACTAATTTTTTGTCATTCAGCTTGATTGGAAATCTGCCAGCAAAAAATGAGCGCGAGGGAATTATTGGAGTTGGATTAAGACCACTTGATAATTATAATATCACTTTGTTCGGAGATTATCTCTTTACACGAAATATAGTTCCTAATATTGTTAATTGGAGTGCCGGTGCTGTAGTTGAACCAATTGATGGGCTGAGAATAATAGGAAGGTATTTTGAAGGAAAGACATTTAATATTGGTGTGCAGCTTGGATTTGGATCACTCGGGCTTTCTGCTATCAGTCATTTTAGTGATCAAAAGAAAATCTCATATAACAGCTACGGTATCCGTGTTGGTGCAAAAGACAGAAACATTCTGGATTTGTTTAAAAGTAATAATTCATATCTCGAAATGAATCTAGGCGGAGGATTAAAATATCAGAGATATAAATTCTTCGATAACTCAAATACTTTATTCGATATTATTGAACAGCTTGATGCTGTAATTAAAGATAATTCAGTTTCCGGAATTGCAATCAATCTTTCCGGAACAAACATTAATAAAGAAATGCTTTGGGAACTCCGTGAAAAACTTAGAGAGGTGAAATCATACAATAAGAAGGTTTATGTTTATATCGATCGGGCAGGAATTGATATTTATCATTTTGCTTCAGTTGCCGATAAAATTATTCTTGATCCTATGGGAACAATTTCGTTGGAAGGATACCTTATGGGAAGAACTTTTATGAAGGGCACGCTTGATATGATTGGAATCGGTTTCCACGAGCTCAGATATTTCAAATACAAATCTGCTGCTGAAAGCTTTTCAAGAGAGGATTACAGCGAAGCTGATCGTGAACAAAGACAAAAACTTGTTGATGAAAATTATAAATTAGCTCAGCGCGATATTTGTGAAGGAAGGAAATTTACACCCTCATACTTTGATAAACTTGTTGATAGTAGTTTTATATTTTTACCCGAAGACGCAATTAGCTTAAAGCTTGTTGATACACTTGCAAGATGGAGCGATATAACAGAAATTATAAATAAGTATGAGATAAATAATAAAAGCCTTATTTCTGCCCCTTCACTCGATAAATTTTCACAACCCGATGATTATTGGGGTTCTAAGCCAAAGATTGCTGTTATTTATGCTATTGGCGGAACAAGTATGAATGATGGAATAAATGCTAGATCTCTTGTTAAATATGTTGAAGCTGCTGTCAACAGTAATAATGTTAAAGCAATTGTTCTTCGTGTGGATTCACCGGGCGGTGATGCACTTGCTGCTGATCTTATTGCGGAAGTATTAAGAAAAGGGAAGGGGAAAAAACCAATTATTGTTTCTCAGGGTTATGTTGCTGCTTCAGGTGGTTATTGGCTTTCGATGTATGCGGATACAATTATTGCTGCTCCAAATACAATAACTGGCTCGATCGGAGTGATCGGGTCTTTTATTTTCAATAAAACTTTTAAACAGGAAATTGGTTTAACTACAGACTTTGTTAAGAAAGGAAAATTTGCTGATCTTGGTTTTGGTGCAACGCTTCCTTTAATAGGTGTTTCTTTACCTGATCGCGATTTTACTGATAATGAACTAAGAATTGCTGAGACGGGAATTAAAACTTTGTATAAAGGTTTTGTTGATAAGGTTGCATTTGGCAGAAAAAAATCTTTTTCTGAAATTGAAGAAATTGCACAGGGAAGAGTATGGTCCGGCAGTGACGGATTAAATATTGGTCTTGTTGATATGCTTGGCGGACTTGATACTGCAATTAAAATAGCACTGCAAAAATCAGGACTGATAGATAAAGAATATGAAATTATCGAATTACCTGAACGAGGCTGGTTTGATTTTGGTTCATTATTACCGAGCTTTTTTGGTATTGAACAAAGAATAAGTGAAGATCCATTTATCAGGGACCTAAAATTCCGTTTGCAGTATAACGGAATTCCAATGCCTTTACTTCCTTTTGATTATATCGATGAAAATATGATGTTTGATAAATAATATGTTTGTTGTGTTCTAAGTTGAACAAAATTATTATTCATACTTTATAAGGGAGGGGCCTTATATAATTATTATTTTTTCAATAGTTCAATAACTAATGGTATTGCACTTGCTGCCCACTCAGAATTTTTCAATGCCGATAATAATTTCTCAGTCGGAAATCCTTCCGGAAGCTCGTTGTTTTCCCGCAGATCATAAAAAACATGATGAACGCCTTCTAAAATAAAAACAGAGTCTGATTTCTTTGTCAGTGTTTCCAGAAGCGGTTTAATAGAGTGCTTACCAAGTTTAATAAGTCCTTCTGCAGCAATCCAGCGAACACCTACTACGTCATCTTCCAGAGCCTGAATTAATAATGGTATAGTAACCGGATCCCCAATCTCTGCTAATGTTTTCACTGCTTCCCAGCGATAAATGTGTTTGTGGTTACTTACAAGTGCAGCTAAATAATCTATCGAATCCTTGCCTATTTTAACTAATGCCTCACGCGCTTTTTGTCTTTCTGATCCGTTATTACTTTCAAGTTTGCTGATTAGTTTTTTTATTTCAGCGTCGTTTGATTTTTTACTTTTATTTTCCATTTCTTAACCTTTGATAATTTTAATTTTTAAATTTTATATCCTGATGATCTAATACTTTATAAATTTTTACTTTCAGAAAGTCAGTAATTAAAAAAGCTGCCAATGCATATCCCCATACAAACAAAGCTAGTTCCCAGGAAATCGGAGAAATAAACAGTCCATACACTGCTACTAAAGTAGCAAGAATTTTTGTAATAACTGCAGCCCAAAACATAGTTGCACTTGGTCTAATAGACCAAAAAGGACCGCGAGTTCTGGTAATAAAGATTGTTAAGTGTCCTGCTATTGCAAGTTTAAGAAAAATAAAAGTCTGGATTGATTCTTTTGATAAATGCAGCATTTCCTGTGCGATATAAAATATACCGAACGAACTGATTACCCCAATAAAACCAAGAAATGTAGCCATACTCAAAATAATTCTCATATCCCATTTCTCCGGTTCATTGGAATATCTGACATTATCAAAGGCAATAGCCATTATGGGTGCATCATTAAATAAAGCAAGAAGCACAATCATTATTGCTGTTACAGGATAAAAGTTGAAAACAATTATTGTAAGTGCTATAAAAAACAGAACGCGGATAGTTTCTGTTATCCTGTAAATTGCAAAGCTATTCATTCGTTGGAATATTTTGCGGCTCTCTTTTAAAGCATCAATAATAACAGAAAGACCCGGCAAAGTCAGAACTATTGCTGCTGCGGATTTTGCGGCATCAGTTGCTCCTGCCACAGCAATCCCAACATCAGCTTTTTTGAGTGCTGGCGAATCATTTACACCATCACCCGTCATTCCTACTATGTGCCTGGCTTCCTGAAGCAGCTCAACAATCCTGTATTTATGTTCAGGGAAAACCTGAGCGAAACCATCTGATGATTCTATGATTTTAATCGCCTCTTTTTCAGATTTATCTGCAAATGCGGAGGCTTCCTGAATATTAGTTTTGAGATTAACTTTTTTAGCAATTTGTTTTGCAATGGCAGTGTGATCTCCGGTGATCATCTTGATCCTTACACCCATATCGAGTGCAGCTTTAATTGTTTCAGCAGAGTCATCTCTTGGTGGATCATAAAGAGGAATCAGTCCAACATATTCCCACTTGCCGTTATCATTTGTTTTTGCTGTTCCTAAAGTTCTGAAACCATTAGAGGCAAATTCATCAACCTGTTTATTAACAAGCACAGATGTTTTTTCTTTTTCAGTATTTTCCAACAGCTCTAATATTACCTGAGGCGCTCCTTTGGTAATTTTAAATGTTTTATTATTTCTATCAGATACAGTTACTTCGCATCTTTTTATTATTGGGTCAAAGGGTTTAAATTCTTTTATTTGATATGATGTGAGTTTATCTGATAATGTACTAACAGACTTTACTTTTTGGATGATAGCAGTATCAATAGGATCTTTATCTTCTTCCCTTGATGCAAGGGATGCAAGAAGTAAAACATCATCAGAAGAAAAGTTTTTTAATGGGCTTACATCTGCAAGAGTAAGCTCGTTTTTTGTAATTGTTCCTGTTTTATCCGAACATAGAATATCCATTCCTGCCATTTCTTCAATTGCAACCAATTTGCTTACAATTGTTTTTTTCTTTGCCAGAAAAGAAGCGCCGACTGCCATTGTAACAGATAATACTGCTGGTAGGGCAACCGGAATAGCAGCAATTGTTAATACAAGACCAAACTGCAGTGTATCTAAGAAAGGCTGATGCCTGTAAAATGATACTAAAAAAATTATCGTGATTATAAAAGTAGCAAGAATAATTAAGTAATGACTGATTTTTATAATGGCTTTTTGAAAATGGCTGATTGTTTTTGCTTCTTCAACAAGTTTAGCTGTTTTACCAAAAAATGTATTTAGTCCGGTTGCTACAACTAAACCATCCATTTCACCTTGTTTTACTATTGCCCCTGAATATGCCATATCTGATTTATGTTTTTCAACAGGTAAAGATTCACCTGTTAAAGCAGATTCATCAATTGAAATATATTCACCTGAAAAAAGTTTAATATCAGCTGGTACAACATCTCCCAATCTTATACGAACAACATCGCCCGGAACAAGCTCTCTGGCAGCAATACTATTCCAGTTTCCATTTCGCTTAACCCGTGCATTAAGAGCAAGTTTTTGTTTGAGCAAACTAATAGCATCATCTGCTTTATATTCCTGCCAGAATCCTACAATGGCATTTAGTAAAAGCAGTGCAAAGATTATCCAAAAGTCTTCCCAATGTTGAATTACTGCAGATAGGATTGCAGCAAATTCGATCATCCAGGGAATCGGTCCCCAAAAGTAACTTAGAATTTTTAAGAACGGATTTAGTTTTTTTTCTTCAATCTCATTATAACCGTATAGTTGAATTCGTTCTTTAACAGATGATTCAGAAATCCCGGATTCACCCGATTCAAATTTTTTGAATGAATCTTCAACAGAAAGTTTTTTTCCCTCATCGCTGCTTAAAATTTCTTTTTTCATTTTCATTGTCCTTTTTAGCTATATCTGATTGTAACAATCTAAATCAAGACTTTTAATAATATTTCTAAAAGATGATTTTATATGTAGAACAAATTAAAAAAAATCTTGTTAATTCAAGGTTAGTAAAATCAAAGTAAATTAAAATCATTGGTTAAACCCGATTATAAAGAAAAAAATATGTGGGAAGTAAAGATTCTCTTTGCGTTCAGGTGTCTTTGCGTGGAATTTTCCTCTCATGCAAAGACACCGAACTGCTGAGTTTATTTCAAAAGAATCATTTTACGGGTTGCTGTAAAATTGCCGGATTTAATTGTGTATAAATATACTCCCGAAGTTAGAGCGGAAGCATTGAATTTTATTGTATGTTTTCCACTTTCCATAAATTCATTAACAAGTGTTGCAACTTCTGATCCGAGTATATTATAAATTTTTAATGTTACATAATCTAATTTAGCAAGTGCAAAAGAGATTTCTGTTTCAGGATTAAATGGATTTGGAAAATTTTGTGAAAGAGAATATTCCCTGACAACATTAAAATCAACTTCAACAGCATTAAATACTTTTGTCGTTCCATCGAGATCGATTTGTCTTAATCTGTAATAAGATTTTCCCTCAACAGGATTTAGATCTGTAAAATTATATGATGATTTTTCGGTTGTTGTTCCTTTCCCGGGAACGAATCCGATCTTTTGCCAACCGGAATTATTATTAGCAGATCTTCTTTCAATATCAAATCCAACATTGTTTGTTTCGCTTGAAGTTGACCAATTTAAAAGAATATTATTGTTTTGCATTAATGCTGTGAAAGAGTTTAATTCAACAGGAATAATTCCGTAAACTACAACACCAATATCATCAACATACCATCCGTCTCTTGTAACTGATACGTCGCTTTTAAGTTCAAATCTAAGTTTAACCTGACTAGTATTATAGTTAGAGAGATCCATTATTTCATTCACCCAGGTAGATTGCAATCCGCTGTAAACAGGTTGACCTGAAGGTTGAAATGAACCACTGCCGGGTTTTGTATAGTTTCCGGAAAGAGGAGTAAATGTGCTTCCATTATTTGTGGAAACCTTAACCTGTCCGTAATCCCAGCCTGATTCCATATCAAATCTTGTCCAGAACGATAATTTCGGATAATTATTTGAGCTCAGATCAATTGCATTTTTTAATGTCATCGTAACAGTTGCATTGTTAGTATAGTTTCCGTTCTTACTATCTGTAAATGATGTTGGAGCAGAATGATATGAAAGTGTCGTTGCTTCCCATTTAGGGCTTGAAGCCGGTGAACTGGTAACATCCCATAATATCAACGGATCATTTGTTGAATCAGCAAATGCAAGGATTGGAACACCGGTAATAAAACTTAATGTATCAACAAACATTACTGTTCCGGAAGAAGATATTGTCAGCATCATCTTTACCTGAACATCTGCCGCAATTGTTTCTCCTATAGTGAAAGAAAAATTCTGATTGTTGTTTACTGTAGTTCTTGCCGGAACATTTCCAACATTAATTGTATTTGTATTAATTGTAATAAGCGGATTATCTGAACTAAGTGATAATGTAATATTTGATGCATTACTCAATCCTTTATTTCTCAGTTTAGGTATAATTAAACTGACATTATCACCGGGGTTAAAATATTGTTGAGAAAAATGTGGATTGATTGGTAAAACAAAATCGCCTGCAACATAAGCATAATAAATATTAGGCATTAAGTTTTCGATTGCTAACGGAAATATCTCTGATTGACTTGGCCAGAATCCTGTGCTTCCGACTTCCGGAGTCATTGCAAATATTTTTCCGTGATTTAATACTGTGTCACCATCATAAAAATAATCATCACTGTTTCCGCGTGTACTGTATCCAACTGTCTGCTGATCTGTTCCATATTCATAACCATTATAAGCCGTCATATCTCTGGCAAACTCACGAAATGTAGCTGAATCGGGAGTTTCCATTTCCAATGCACCATAAGGATAAATTAGTAAGTTACTGTATGTATGATAGTTCAAAGCGTTTTTAAAATATCTTGTTGCTAAAAAATCCCTTAGGTTTGCGGTTTCAGGTTCAGAAAACGGAGCAGTTCCTCTGTATGTATCGCTGGAGGGTACAGTGCTTGAACCTCCATTTGGAGCATTCCAGTAAGCATAAGGTCCGAAATTTCTGTTTAGATCAATACCATAACTTCCACCGTTGTTTTTCCTGTTTTTTCTCCACATTCCACCGCCGCTTGGATTTGTGCTTCTGTTATATTCATATCCATCCGGATTTAAAACCGGAATAAAAAACATCTCTCTGTTATCAACAAGATATTGAACAGATGGATCGGTGTTATAATTTTCAAGAAGATAATACATAAAATATATCATCTGCATCATACTCTGTGGCTCACGCGCATGAATAAGTGCTGTATAAAGAACTTCCGGTTCGTCTTCATCAATATCAGGATTATCGGATATCTTAACCATATAGGTTGGTCTGTTTTCAACTGTGTTTCCGATGGATACTTTTGATGAAATAAGATTTGGATATTTTTGTCTCATACTATCAAGCTGGGCGTAAACTTCAGCAAGAGTGTAAAAGCCGCCCATCGAACCAAATCCAAAGCCTTCTACTCCATATTTTTCCTTGCTCTCTCTTATGATTGAAGCTTTTTCAGATTCCGTGAGTGAGGGAAGTTTAGAGTAATATTCAAACCAATCATCTATCAATATTCTGTACCTGAAGTTTGTCATCTGCAGCTTTTGAAAATCCTCGTCACTTAAAAAGACTTTAATTGAATTATCTTTTGTAAGATGCGGATGGTCGAATTGCAAACCAATATTCTGTAACTCTGTAATATCCTGCAGAGTCTGAATTTTGATTTCAACTTGTTTATAATTTTGCGGTAAACTACTTGCAATAAACAAGAGTGATAACAGAAGAGTTAATAGATATTTCATATAGTACCTTTGAAGAAAATAGATTATTAATAAATTTAAATTACAAGATATTTTTGAATACTGCACACTTTATTTTATAATTGCGAACTATCAGGTATAACAAATGATCGTAAAACAGTAAAAATTAAAAGTTTTAGAATATAAAGGATAAAAATAATGAGTAAAATAATTGTTTATGAAAAACCAACCTGCACAACCTGCAGAAGGGTAGCAAAAGCATTTTCAGATCAGGGAATAGATTTTCAGAAAGTTAATTATTACATCGAACCGTTCAGTAAACCATTATTAAAATCTTTACTGAAAAAAATGAATATGAAGCCATTAGAACTGCTCAGAACAAAAGATGATGCGTACAAGAAATTAAAAAATAAGATAGGAAAACTAACTGATGATGAAATAATAGATCTTATGATAGAAAATCCTGATTTAATTCAAAGACCAATTGTTGAAAAAGGCAATAAGGCAATTCTTGCAAGACCACCTGAAAAAATAAAAGAGCTTTTTTGAATTTAATCTTTTTCCTTAAGTAGGATTTCTTTGCATTTATTTAATTCAGTAAGCCATTCATCCGATACCTTCGGATAATCCAGATTTAATTTTTCCAGAGTTTCAACAATTATTTCGCTTACAACTAATCGTGTAAACCATTTTTTATCAGCAGGAATCACATACCAGGGAGCATAGTCTTTACTTGTTGCATTGATTGCATCTTCATAGGCTTTGTGATATTCATTCCAATATTTTCTCTCATTAATATCATCAGCAGAAAATTTCCAGTGTTTTGCCGGATCTTCAATCCGTTTAAGAAATCTCTTCTTTTGTTCATCTTTGGAAATGTTTAAAAAGAATTTCAATACAACTGTTCCGTTCTCGTGAAGATATTTTTCAAAGTTATTTATTTGCTCATATCTTCTTTGCCAGATTTTATCATCTACAAGTTCTGATGGTAGTTGCTGGTACCTAATCAAGTTATGAACTTTTACAACCAATACCTCTTCATAATGTGATCTGTTAAATATTCCGATTCTTCCTCTTTCAGGGAGTGCTTTATAAATTCTCCAAAGATAACCATGATCAAGTTCTTCTTTTGATGGTTGTTTAAATGAATATACCTGAGTGCCTTGTGGATTAAGTCCACTCATAACATGCTTAATTGTACCATCTTTCCCGGCAGCATCCATCGCCTGAAAAATAATCAGCAGCGAATATATATTTGAAGCATAAAGTTTATCCTGAAGCTCTCTCATATTTTCGATGTTCTTTTCCAGAAGTTTCGTCGCATCTTCCTTGGATTTTAAATCCAGGGTGTCATTTGTTGAATAATCAGAAAGTCTGATTTTTTTGCCGGGGCTGACCAGATAATTTGAAGTTTTCATAATAGACCTGTTTTAATAACTAACTTTTTGAGATTTTAAGCAAAATTAAAAAAAATATCGAAGCCGGGCTAAATATATCCAAATTATATACGATGATGCCAAAAGTGTCTTTTGAAGATATAATATTATTTTGTTTGATAATGAGACGTTAAAAATTTTTTACTAAAGCAATAATTACACGCTAAAATTGACAGAAAATAAAAAATAATGTAATAATAGTATGTTTTGCTCTTCTAAATTTCACAACTTCATTGGCATAAGTGTTGCCAAAATTATATGGTTTTGTTAACAAAATATTATAAACCCAGCGGACAAAAGTGACAGAAAATATTAATAAAAGCATATCTGAAGTATTACCGGATTTTTTTAGTGACAAGCTGATTGCAGAATTCTTACATATTTTCGAATCATCATTAAAAATCAAAGCAGATACAAAAGCATTTCAACAGAAAAGCCCACTTGATTTTCAAATTGAAGAAGGATTAAGCTACAGATCACAAATTGACCTGTTGGTTACGTTTGCCGAGAACAAAATTGAAAAAGAAAAATTCCTTTCCCTACTTCTTTATTTAGGTCAGGCATCAATTACAAATGGTGAATTTCCGGCAGCTATAGATATCAATGAAAAGATTATAAATCTTACCAAAGATGATAGTGATATGACGAATCTTGCTGCAAACGCTCATCTTTTAATAGGAGAGATTTACAGCAGACAGGCGAGCTGGCAAAATTGCCTTGAGTCAATCAGTATTGCGATAAGTTTGCTCTCTTCTATAAATGATGTTAAAGGAGTTGCAAAGTGTGAAAATCTGCTTGGTACTGTTTATGGCGATCTTGGTAATATACAGAAAGCTATTGAGAATTTTGAATCGGCACTTGAAAAACTGAATGAAGAGCTGAATTATACCAATAAAGGAAAAATCGAAATAAATCTTGGTATTGTAAAAAGTATCAAAGGAATATATGATGAGGCTCTTGTTTACTTTAAACGGGCACTTATTCATTATGAGAAAGTGGATGATAAAAAGCGGATTGCCGAAATTCACCAAAATATCGGAATGGTATATTTAAAAAAAGAAGAATATCAGCTTGCATTAAATGAATTTGATGATAGTCTAGCTCTTGCACTTGAAACAAATTATCAGCAGCAGATTGGAATTGTTTATCTTAGCAAGGCATCAGTTTATTCAAGTTTAAATGATTATTCTCTTGCAAATGCATTTGCAGATAAATCACTTGAAGTATCGCACAAACTCAATGATAAACTTACAATTGCGGATGTTTATAAAATTAAAGGCATTATTCAGAAAAAAGTATCTAATTTCTTACTTGCTGAAAATTATCTTTTAACAAGTTTGCGTTTAAATACTGAAGCGGGCAATCAATTAAATCTTGCTGAGACGTATCAGGAATTGGGATTATTATATAAGCAGACTGGCAAGATGGAAGAAAGTAAAAAATATTTTAATCTTGCTTTGGAATACTTTAAGGAAATCAATTCTGAAACAGATATTTCAACTATCCTGAAATTACTAAACGATTAAAAAAAAGAGGCTGACACTCAAGACAGCCTCTTTAAAAAACCAATCAGATAATTATTAATTATTTTAAATCGAAACCTTTTAAACTCTCAAGGCTGCCAAAACTCGGCAGTGCAATTGCAGCAACTACTAATCCTATAACGAAATAAACAATTATTGCAACTATAATAACTACTATCAGATAACCTATAAGTTTATCCTGTGGAGTATCTTTTACAATTTTTAATCCCAGATACATTAAATAAAGAGAATACAAACCTAGTATTCCAAGAATTCCGAGAATCGGAATAATTCCAAAAATTCCTGCTATCCATACAGCAGTGTATGAATAAACAGAAACTTTTAGTGATGCATCCATATTTTTTGTAGAACCGAATGAAGGTGCCAGTGCATCAATAATAAATGCAATAACATAAACACCGGCGAGACTCAGAATATAATAAACGACTGCATATACCAAGCCGCTTGTAACAGGAACTTTGTATGATCCAAAAGGACCTAATGATATCCCGATTAAAGACTGACCGATAAAAGTTGCCACAACAGGAATCAAAGCAAGTATCATTGCATACTTTGTAAAAAGATCTGCTGTTGTAGTTTGCTCATTCTTAATTACTTCCCATTCAGTTTTAGGTGTAACAAGAATATTTTTAGCTCGTTCAACAAGATTCATATTTTTCTCCTATAATTAGTTGTTTGATTCGGATATGTTACTGTTTATTGTTCAACTCCAAAATCTTTCCAGCTTTCAAGTTTACCAAAGTCTATCATCTCTGCCGCAGCTTTGATCTCATTCATACTGACATGATATCCATTTGCCTCTACTACAAATCTTTTTGCTACAAGAACATTTAGCTCTCCGCTCTGATTCTCGTTATTATATTTTTCGAAAGCTTTGTTGCCCTTAAAGGTTATAGTTTTTTCATAACCTGATTCATCTTCTTTATCGATATCAACCATATACCAGCCGTAAGCCGCTAAACCGGATATACCTGAGATATTTCCCAGGTCAGTAATTTTTAAATCAATTGACTTATCATTTCCCTCATTAGAATAATCTGCATTTGCGGTAGAAACATTCATTCCCATTGTTCCGACTTTTTCACCTTCAATATTCGTTCTTTTTAAATTTGCAATTGCTTCGGGTAATAGAGCTTTCAGTTCTCTGAAATCTACAGGATTAACTTTTTTACCTTCTGTAAGCCCTTCTGATACTTCTTTCATTTTATCAGCGAACTCTTTAAGATCCTTGGGGTGATTAGTAAGTTCGTCTGCCGGTGATTCTTTCTTTTCGCCGCAGCCAAAAAACAGTGATGCAGAAAAAACAAATACGATCAAATAAATACTTCGTTTCATAATAACTCCTGTTTAATCTAAAATTTTTCAGCCATTATTTATCGGACAAATTTATTATGTGATTGGTGGTGGAAAACTAAGAAAAATACTTTATCATCACAATAAGTTTATCTGATTTTTAATTTTTCAAAGGTCAACAATTAACAATTTTAAAATGTAATCATTTAGTTATTTGTTGTTAAATTAAAGTTAGTAAAATTATTTTTAAAATTTTTAAGAGTTTTATATGATAAGTAAAGAATTACTGAACATATTATGCTGTCCGGAAACCAAAGCGGATCTTATTCTTGATGGAAATACGTTGGTATCTGTTGATAAAAATACACGACGGAGATACAGAATTGAAGATGATATCCCGATAATGCTGATAGAAGAATCTGAACAGCTTAGTTTGGAAGAATGGACTAATATTATGAAAAAATATGGAAAAGAAGTTTAATCTTTTATTTATAATACAGTAATAAAAGTTGAAGTCTCAAACAAGTAACAAAATTTAAAACATCAGGAAAATAAATTTATCTGTATATGGATCCTATAAATATTATAATCGGTTTAAATATAATTGCTACTTTTAGTGCTAATATCAGCGCAGCAAAACAAGGAGTAAAAGAAAAAGTTGGTGTTTTTAAAGATAAACCTAAAACTTATCTTCAAACATTGCCGCTTTATTTATCAACTATAACTCTTGTTATACTGATCATCAGTTTATTTCAGGTTGGAACTCTTGAATACAAACCGGAAAACCAAACAATAAGAATATTGGGATTGATTTTTTATTTGGTCTTTTCCTGGGTTCAGATATGGACTATCAAAACGCTTGGCGAAAATTATTCTCAGGATATTGCAATAAAAAAAGTTCATAAATTAATTACTAATGGTCCGTTTAAAATTGTAAGACATCCTCAATATTTATCCCAAATCTTGATGGATATCGGAGGAGCAGTTGCTACTTTGAGCTATATACTTGCGCCCATTGCACTGATACAAATTCCTTTTTTATTTATGCGTGCTGCATTAGAAGATAAACTTCTTGAAAAACATTTTGGTGAAAGCTTTATTGTTTTTAAAAAGAAAACAGGGCAGATTTTTCCTTTTATCGGATAGTGTTTGTAATGAGATTTTTTCTGATCACTTTAATAATTGGATTTTCCTTCCTGTCGTTTGGTCAGGATGGTAATAATGTTTTAATTGTTACAAATGATGGAATGAAAAATATTCCCGCTTATATAAGAGAAAGCACAATTTATTTTTCTCTTAAAGATTTTGCAGATGCTCTTGCTATTAATTACTACTATAATGAAGATGCTCAAAAAATAGAAATTAAGTCAGATAGATATTCATTAAAGGCTTCTGCAAGAAACCCGTTTTTTGTATTAACAGATAGAAGCACAACTACTCAATCAGTTATTCAGCTTCCAACATCAACATATCTTATAAGTAATAAAGTGTTTGTTCCTCTTAAGTACAGCTTGAACTCCTTATCCATTGCATATGGTAAAGATTTATCATTTGAAGCACCTAATAAAATCGTGATAGGAAAAGTTAAAGATGAATCAATAACTACAGAAACCGCCGGAAATTTTAATATTAACGGAATTGTACTTAATGAAAAGGCAAACGGAACTTTGATCAGGATAAAATCTAACAAAAGAATTCCTTCTTATCATAGTGCATTTAAGAATAATGTACTGATTCTTACATTCAGAAAAGTTAATGTTGATGCAGAGAAAGTCAGGTTTATTGGTGAAGAGGGAGTAGTAAAGAAAATTGAAGCAAAAAATGTTGGCAGCGATGCTGTTTTTGAAATAACAGTCAGTAAGGAATACACGACAAACGAAGTTATTAATATTGATAAAAGTAATGACCTTCAGATAACAATTCATAATAAGCTGTTCAAGAAAAGTGAAACGACTAACAGATTAAAAGATAAATGGGAATTTGATGTAATAGTAATAGATGCCGGACACGGAGGTAAAGATGCGGGCGCAATTGGAGTTAATGGCGCAAAGGAAAAAGATGTGAATCTTGCCATTGCTCTCAAGTTAGGAAAGCTAATAGAAGAGAATATGAAGGATGTAAAAGTTGTTTATACAAGAAAAACGGATACCTTTATTGATCTTTATAAGCGCGGTAAAATTGCAAATGAAAACAACGGAAAACTTTTTATCTCGATTCATTGTAATTCAACACCTAAAAAACCAACCGATGCAAACGGATTTGAAGTTTATTTACTTCGCCCCGGCAAAACAAAAGAAGCTATAGCAATAGCTGAATTTGAAAACAGCGTTATCCAATACGAAGAAAATCCTAACAGGTATGAAAAATTAACTGATGAAAATTTTATTCTCGTAAGTATGGCTCACTCTTCTTATATGAAATACTCAGAAAAATTTGCTGAGTATTTACACAAGGAATTTGACAAACATCCTGACTTGAATTCACGCGGTGTAAAACAAGCAGGATTTTATGTTCTGGTCGGTGCTTCAATGCCAAGCGTGCTTATAGAAAGCGGATTTCTTTCAAACTCAAAGGATGCAAAACATTTAAGCACTGCTTCAGGTCAGCAGAAATTTGCTGAGTTTGTTTTTAACAGTATTAAGAAATATCGTGAGAGTTATGAGCTTGAAATGCAAAGCGAATAAAATTATCATAGATTTTTGAAAGGGAATTTGTATAAATTCTGATTTAAGAAACTGTGTTTTATATTTATTTAAAACTCAGAGTCCGACTGAAAAATTACATAGCAAATTTTAATGGAAATATCATCATGAAGATATTTTTTCCAATCGCGTTTTTTGCTTCATTAATCTTCTTGTTTAACTCCTGCCATACAGAAGTGGTTTTTCCGGGTCCTTCTCTTGGATTAGGATTAAGAGCTTATTCCTGTACTGAAATATGGATTGAAATTCAGGTTGGGAATAATGATAAAACTGCAAATATCTATCTGAAAAAGGATGGTCAAACCATTCAAATAATAAATATGGGGCAGTCAGACAGTGTAATATATTTTGATGATTTGTTACCGAATACAAGCTATCAATTTGATGCTTTAACCTATGTTGATGGAAAAGAGTTAAACAGTAATCCTCTTATTTTTACAACTTTAGATACAACCAGTCATAACTTAACCTGGCAGACATTTTCTTTTGGAAAGCATAACCTTAGTACCCTTTATGATGTATCCATAATTAATGAAAACAACATTTGGGCTGTTGGTGAGATTTATATGAATGATTCACTTGGCAATCCTGATCTGAAAATATATAATACGTTAAAATGGAATGGTTCTGATTGGGATATGTTAAGAATTCCATTTACTTATCAAGGTACGGATTATAATCCATTGCAATCTGTTTGTGCTTTTAGTGCTGATGATATCTGGCTCTGTGGAAATAATGTTATCCATTGGAATGGCTCAGAATTTAAACCGGAAATAATTCCTTCCGGTATTTGGGGTTCGTATCAGATAAATAAAGTTTGGGGAAGAAGCAGTAGTGATTTGTATATTATCGGAAGCAAAGGCAGCATAGCTTACTTCAATGGTGTTAATTGGTCAAAAATTGAAAGCGGAACCACTTCAAATCTGATTGATATATGGGGTACACAAGAAGGAAACACAATTTGGATATGCGGTGTTAACAATGATTATGGAATTTCAACATTACTTAAAATTAAAGACGGTATTTCTGAAATAATATTTGAAGGATCCAGCAACACTAAGAGCAATGGCTATTATGTGGGACCAGTAAGCAGTTTGTGGTCTGATAATGATTACAGAGTCTTCTTAATGAATTGGGGCGGAATTTGTTTACAAAAAAACAGTGATAAACTGTTCTTAGAAAAACAAATTGCTGCCTTCAGTAACATGGGATTAGGAATGGACGGCTCATCATATAATAATGTTTTTACTTGTGGTCAGAAATTACTTGGTCATTGGAATGGTGTTAATCTTTCAGAGTATCAGGAACTGCAAACTCCGCAAAGAACATTAATGAGTATTAATGTTAAGTCTGATATTATATGTTCAGTTGGTTTGGATTATAATGGTCCGGTTTATTCCAATGCTGTAATTATTTTAGGAAGGCAATAAGATTAATCAGAGATTCTTACTTCATTGGGTAATTCGTTAACATCTCCGGGCTTAATAGGGAAGTGTTGTAAAAGAATTTTGCCGGCTTGCTCAATGCCTTTTATAATTCCGTTATAATACTCTTCATTTTTAAAATTGTTTTTTATATCCTCAGCGATATCATCCCAAACAGATTGTTTTACTTTTTCGTTGATTCCTTTATCAGCGAGTATACAAAATTCTCTTGCTTTAATAATTATAAAGATCAGTATTCCTGTTGCATCTTTTGTTTTATTAATATTTGCGGAAATAAATTCCTTTTCTGCAAGTTCGCGGACAGATTTTGATTTTTCTGACCAGCTCCGTTTTTCTTTAATGGTAATTACAAGTTCACCTGAAGTTATTTTCTCGATCTCTTCGATCTTCTCAGAAATACTTTTAAGATTTTCTTCGCTCAGATATTTATAGATGAAATTTTTTGACATTTAATATAATTCAAAATTTATGTTTCAAAATTCAAAAGAGTTGAGATAAAATCAAATAGAAAAAAGAAACAAAGCAAATCTGCGAAGATTAAAAAAACCAATCGATCTTTATCACCTGCAGAATTAAAAAAGAAATAAAATAACAGTTACTTTTGTAATACCGAAATATCTCCGCCGGAAGTAGATGCTATTAAAGGTTTACCTCCCTGGTTTATATTCGCAATAATTTTTGTGTCGCTGAGTTTTATAACTTCATTTAAAGTTAAATTACAATCAACGTCGCCGCCTGAAGTTTTTAAGTCAGCTTTTGCATTAAAATCAGCCGGAAGTTTAATATCAATATCGCCGCCGCTTGTTCTTAATTCAATTCCCTGATTTAAGCCTGTGTATTCTAATTCAATATCACCACCTGAAGTGCTGGCTTCAATCTTTGCATTGCTGCAGAAAAGATTTATATTTCCACCTGAGGTTTTAGCATAAAAATTTCCTTCAAATCTATCACCCCAGATATCACCGCCGGATGTTTTTAATTTAATATCACCTTTAACTCCTGCCACTTTAATATCTCCGCCGGAAGTATTTGCGTAAATGTTAAAATTGTAAGGCACTTTAATTTCAAACTCAAGATTGATATTGGAAAACAAGTTCCATCCACCTCTTCGTTCAGCTTCAATTGTTACTTCTTCAGATGTTGAGTTAAAAGAAAAAGTAAATTTTTCTTCAGCTCGCTTATTACCAAGAACCTTGATATATACTTCAGCTTTGTCCCAGGGAGTAATTTTGATATCTCCGCTGCTTGTATTTAAAATTATCTTTTTGCCAGCAGCGATATTAAAAGATTTTTCCCGGATAACTTTTGTATCACCATCTTTTGCATTTATAGAAGAACAATTCAATGCAAATACAAGTGTTAAAAGTAATATGGTTGCTGCCTTGATGTGAAATTTCATTTTAATCTCCTTTTTGTTTTTAACTGATCAAAAGTAAGATTTAATAACCATTCAAAGAATAATTTATTTGTAACCGGTCTTATTACATGATCAAAGGGGAAATTTGTGTAAAAGATTAAGTTTAAAAAAGCAAGTAATCCCTGTTTATCAGGAACGCTGATTATCTTTTTTCTCAATATCAGATAGATTGATTAATCCGATAACTCCATGAGTTAGTAAAAAAAACGGAAGGAATAATACAAATAAATTTTCAACAGGAGGCAGCTTAGATTGATATGCCGGAATAAACAGAAAAATAATGATGATCAGAATTAACATTATTGAAATAATAGACAGACTATTATTTAAAACTTTGTAAATATTCTGATAGTAAAATCCAGGATCTTTTATTTCTTCGCGCTGCATAAAAACAGGGCGCAAACCAATTAAAGAAAGCACTGCTATTCCTTTTGGTCCCAGCAGTGCAATTGAAATAATAGTAATAAAGCCGACAAATATTTCTATCAGAAACGATAAACGAAGATTTTTGTATTTCATTTAATCAGATTCCGGGTTTATAAATAATTCCCCGATTTTCATGTCCATTAATTCTTACTGTAATTGGCTGATCAAATCTGAGGTGTCTTGTATATTTCATCTCTTCGACAGCTTTTTGTTTTGAAAGCCATTGCCAATCTATAAAGGAATTGTTATCAGTATTAACTGTAAAATATCCTACTCTGAAAGAAGTTAAGTTCTGAAAAAAGTGAGAACCCTGAGACGGTTCAACAGCAAAATCTTTAAAGCTGGATTCAACTATAACTGAAGCGCCTGATATTTGATCCCATTTTACAGGAATTCCAAGCCATGGATCAAGTGTGCCCCATCTGCCAACTCCAAATAAAATATAAGGTTTTCTTTCAGCGATAAGCTTTGCATTGAATTTACTTATCTCCAGAACAACTTCTTTACTTTTTGAACGATCAAACTTTTCATAATCCACAACAACAATATCCTGCAATCCTGTTACAGCTCCGTTACCAAGTACCTGAGTGCTGTAGCAGATAGTTTGCTCTTTATTTATTTCTCCAATAACCAATTCTTCACTTTCACGGCTAAGAATCATTGGTCTCATCTGAAGCATTGCAAACTCTTTTCTTTCACCGGCAGGCACTTCAAGATTAACTGCAAATTCAATTTCAATCGGAGTGCCCATTCCCCACGAACCAAAATCGAGAAGCAAATCAAGGATTTCCGGCAAAGGAAAAAGTTTATGCTTAAGTATTGGTGCAAATGTTACTACTCTTACACCGTCACGTGATAGTCCATCATAAACAGCTTCATCTACAGGTGAATAAGTTGAACCAACAGAATATAATGTTCCGTCTTTTTCTGAATCAGATAAATCGTAAGTTCTTACAAGCTGGTCTTCAATACTTTTTGGATGATGTTCAAGTTTCTTGTTCAGATCAAGTGCATAGAATTTTTGCTGAGCAGTTTTTAAAGTTTCCTTTGTAGAGAAAAACTGAAGCATGTGCCTTGGATATTTTGGAGAGAACCTGATACAGTTTCCGCCATCGACAACTGTTTTTCCCAGCCCGAGAGCTGCCATCGCAATTCCATCACTTGGTTTTTGCGGATCTGTCGGATAAAAATTATAAGACTTCGCAACTCCTGCAAAATCCGGATAAAATCTTTCCTGTCTTTTTGCTCCTACTAATCTTTGCACCACCACCGCCATCTTTTCTTCTTCTAATCTGTATGGAGATGATTTAATATAATCTTTTGCTCTTAAATGAAAAGTTGAAGCATATACACTTTTTATTGATTGAAGTAATTCTTCTAACCTGATTTCAATATCCGGATTACTATTGGGTATCATATAAGTTTCATACACTCCGGCAAACGGAAGAAACTGTGAATCCTCCAACAAGCTGGATGAGCGAACTGCTAGCGGACATTGTGTGATTTCCAAAAATTCTCTTAGTTTGTGTATTATTTCTTCAGGAAAGATTTTTGAATCAACAAATTTTTGTGTTAAAGTCAGATCATCTACTTCACTGATAGCAAAGTTATCCAGGTTATTATCGGCTATGAAGTGATCAAAGACATCAGTACCGATAACAATTGCTGAAGGAACGCTGATTTCCACATCATCAAACTTATGCTTAAGGTTATAGTTTGTAAGCAGTATGTTTATAAAACCAAGTCCTCTTGCTTTACCGCCCAGAGAGCCTCCTCCGATTCTAGCAAAACTATTTTTAGTATCGAAAATTTCTTTATCAAAATCCAGAATTATTCCGCTTTGCTGCAGTTTTCTGTACTCCTGAAGTGAAGTAAGCAGTCTGTCACGCAATCCTTGTACTGATCCGAAGTCTGTTACTTTATGTGGTCTCAGTTCGTGTGCAAGATAAAATTCAGTTCTTGCTTTTAACCATTTGGAAAAATGATTTCGTGAAGCATGATAAACCAAACTCTCATCCGGAATTTGCTTAAGTGCTTCTTCTAATTGTGATAAATTAGAAGCTCTGAAAACTTCTTTTCCCTCATTGTTTATAAAAATAAAATCACCAAAACCAAAATTCTGAAGCATAAACTCTCTTAATTCCTGCAGTAATCTTGGCGAGTTTTTATGGGCAAATGCTGCATCTATCTGATGAGCTTGTTCACGGAAGCTGTCATCACTTGATTGAAGTAAAATCGGGATATCTTCATGTTGTGCTTTTACTGCGCGAGCGAGTTTAATTCCAGCTTCAGGGTCCTTTACTCCGTTATGTTTAAAATTTACATCAAGGATTAAACCCAGTACATCCTGTTGATATTTTTCGTAATAATTCCAGGCTTCTTCATAATTTGTGCAAAGCAGAATTTTCGGACGCGCACGCATACGTAAAAATTTGTGTGTAAGGTTTATGCCTTCCTTTATCAATCGTTGCGACTGCTTAAAAACTTCCGTGTAAATTATCGGAAGATAAGATGAATAAAATTTTATATTATCTTCAACAACAATAATTGATTGGACTCCTATGTTTTTTGTATCATTTTCAACATTAACTCTGTCCTCAATATATTTAACAATTCCAATCAATAAGCGATAATCACCGTTCCATATAAAAATTTTTTCAAAGATTGAAGTGTCATAATTAGTTGTTAACTCTTTTCTTTCGCGGTTATCGTAAGCAAGTAAAATTATCGGCAGGTTTACACCTGATTTTCTGACCATCCTCGCAAACTTTACAACGTGCATATCCTCTATATGCAAAGTAGTTATTATAAGATCAAAAGTATTTTCGGAATTCAGCATTTCCAGAGCTTCTTCACCGTTGGTAACGTGAATTAACTCAGGGGCAAAACTTAAATTTAATGATTGATATTCTTCGCGGATCAATTCATAAAGTCTTCCGTCCTCTTCAAATAAATAATTATCGTATATACTCGAAACTAAGAGAATCTCCCTGATCTTATAACGCATCAGCTTCTGGAATTTTTTTACCCTCGAGTTTAATACATCTTCAATACTGTGCTGTCTGACTTTTGCTGATCTGTTTTCCATAATACTTTCAGATGAGAATGTTTTATTGATAACTAAAATATAATGATTTGATTATTAGAATTCAGTAACACTTTATCGGAATATTAAAATAAGAAAGATTTATATAATAACGCTGCTCAAATTAAAGATTTAATCTCAACAGATTGAGGTACGAAGTTCCTTCTTGATTGAATAGATTTTTTGTTGCCTATAAAATTTAACTGTGTCTTACAGAAATTATATCACCATCTTTAACGATATATTCTTTTCCTTCAAGCCGCCATTTACCAGCTTCTTTAGCTTTTGCAAATGAGCCGGCTTCAACAAAATCGTTGTAATGAACAACCTCGGCACGTATGAATTTTTTGAAGAAATCCGTATGAATTTCTCCTGCAGCTTCCTGTGCATTCATGCCTTTTTTTATTGTCCAGGCACGGCACTCATCTTCGCCAACAGTCAGAAATGATTGTAAACCGAGTAAATCATAAGCTTCGCGGATTAGCTTATCAAGAGCGGATTCCTGTATTCCATAATCACTCATAAAAACTTTCGCATCATCTTCTGAAAGATCAGCCATTTCTTTTTCTATCTGTCCGAAAAATGATAGGGCTTTAGTATTATGACCAAGCTTATGTTTAACTAGTTCATTCATATATTTTTCTGTGTCATTTATCTGAGACTCATCAAAATTTAAAGCTATCAGCATTGGTTTGATGGAAAGAAGCTGGTAAGTTTTTAATATCATTAAATCTTCTTTAGAAAAATGATGATCCCGCAGCGGTTTTTCTTCCTGTAATAACTCATTGCATTTTTCAAGTACCGGAACTTCCCGCTTTAATTTTTCATCCTGAGTTTTTAATATCTGTTTTTTAATCGTCTCTAATCTTTTTTCAACAATTGCCAGATCGGATAAGATAAATTCGGTTTCAAAAGAATTAATATCTCTCATCATATTAATTGAACCATCGGGATGAGGAACTGCTTCATTCTCAAATAATCTGACAACCTGAACCAGCGCGTCATTGGTTTTTACCTTTGCTAAAAAGTTTCCTGTAAACTGAGTTGAGCCCGAATCACCTTTTTGTAATCCGACTACATCAACAAATTCAATTGTTGCATTTACTTTTTTCTTCGGATTGAAAATTTCAGTCAGTTTATCAAGTCTAACATCGGGAACCTTAACAACTGCCTGATGAGTTTCAGACTTCGCAAGTTCAGATACATCAAAGTGGGTTTTTGTTATTGTCTGAAAGAGAGTTGATTTACCGGAAAACGGCAGCCCAACAATTCCAATTTGCATTAATTCCTCTTATTTGATTATGATTTTCTAAATGTTGTTATGTAAATATACGAAGATTCTGAAGTTAGTTTTCTGTAATCTATATTTACTTTTGTCTTATTGAGTCTGTCAACATATAACTTTAACTTTAAAAGTCAGTCTTCGACGAGCTAAAACTGACAAATGAAATTAGTTTTCAGTTCTCTTGACATTCAAAAATTCAGATTCTATCTTGCGGCAGAAATTCTAACAAAAAGAAATTGAATAAAATTATCACATATAACAATAATTCTTTCTCCGCTAGTCATACCTGGCCTTGGCGCCGATAATCTTTTTCCTATCCTAAAAACATAAAATACTTTTAACATTTAGTTAAATACTAATTATTCATTCATTTATTTAAAGGAGTGCTCTATGAGTGCATCAAAAAAGATTCTGTTAGATGAATCTGAATTACCGCAAAGTTATTACAACATTCAGGCTGATATGCCAAACCCAATGCTGCCGCCGTTACATCCTGCGACAAAACAACCAATTAAGCCAGAAGATTTATCTCCGTTATTTCCAATGGAATTAATTAAACAGGAAGTCTCAAAAGAAAGATATATTGAGATTCCTGATGAAGTAAGGAAAATATATAAGTTGTATCGTCCAACTCCGCTTTACCGTGCTTACGAATTAGAAAAAGCTTTAGACACACCTGCAAAAATTTATTACAAATACGAAGGTGTAAGTCCGGCGGGTTCCCATAAACCAAATACAGCAATAGCACAAGCATTTTATAATAAGAATGAAGGAGTTAAAGGATTAACAACCGAGACAGGTGCGGGACAATGGGGAAGCGCATTAAGCTTTGCTTGTCATAAGTTTGGATTAAACTGTGAGATTTATATGGTAAAGATAAGTTATGAGCAGAAACCTTACCGAAAAGTAATGATGAACACCTGGGGCGCAACTGTAATTGCTTCTCCAAGCAGGAATACAAATTCTGGTAGAAAAATTTTAGAGCAAGATCCAAATTCTCCCGGCAGTTTGGGAATAGCAATTTCCGAAGCAGTTGAAAGAGCAGCAGAAACAGAAGGAATCAATTACGCTTTGGGCAGTGTATTAAATCACGTCCTGCTTCATCAAACTGTTATCGGGCAGGAAGCGATTAGACAGTTAGAAATGACAGGAGATTTTTCTGATATTGTTATTGCACCATTTGGCGGAGGATCAAACTTTGCCGGAATTGCATTTCCATTCCTGCGATACAATTTTCAGGAAGGAAAAAATATTCGCTGTATTGCTGTTGAGCCTGCATCCTGCCCGAAGCTAACCAAGGGAGAATTCAGATATGATTTTGGAGACACGGTTGGATTAACACCGCTTATTCCAATGTACACACTCGGTCATACCTTTGTCCCCGAACCAATTCACGCCGGTGGATTGAGATATCACGGTGCAGGCGCTATTATCAGTCAGCTTTTAAAAGATAAATTAATTGAAGCATCGGCAGTTCCGCAACTGGAATGCTTTGAAGCAGGAGTTAAGTTTGCACAAACTGAAGGAATAATTCCTGCTCCCGAAGCAACGCACGGAATTGCACAGGTAATCCGCGAAGCACAAAAAGCCAAGATTGAAGGAAAACAAAAAACAATTCTATTCAATCTTTGCGGTCACGGATATTTTGATATGAGCGCTTATCAGGCTTACCTGAACGATGAATTGGTTAATCACGAATTGACTGAAGAAGAGCTTTACACTGCATTAAGAAAATTGGATACACCTGTTGCAGTTTAGTTAATATTTCAAAGATGACATCTTTTTCTCAAGATGTCATCTTTTCTTTTATGCTCACATCTCAGATTTTCTCGCATTTTTCTTTTATAGAATTTTATATATTTCATAATGAAATAACGCTAACATTTAAAAGGACAAAAATGAAACTATTAAAAGTATTCATACCAATAATTTTACTTGCACTTACTGTTTATTATTGCAGTACTGTACCTATTACCGGAAGATCTCAGTTAAATTTAATTTCTTCCAGCGAAATGAATGCGATGAGTTTTCAGCAGTATGATGAATTCCTGAAGCAAAATAAACTAAGCTCAAATAAAAATGATGTTGATATGGTTAAAAGGGTAGGAGCAAGAATTCAGAAATCTGTAGAAACATATTTTGCACAGCACAATTTATCAAATGAGCTTGATGGTTATCAGTGGGAGTTTAATCTTGTAGAAAGTAATGAAGTAAATGCCTGGTGTATGCCCGGCGGTAAAGTTGTTGTTTATACAGGTATCCTGCCGGTTGCAAAAGATGAAACAGGTTTGGCTGTTGTAATGGGTCACGAAATTGCTCACGCTGTTGCCCAACACGGTAATGAAAGAATGAGTCAGGGATTATTACAGCAGCTTGGCGGAGTTGCTTTATCAGTTGCATTAAAAGATCAGCCGACAACAACTCAAAATATTTTTATGGCTGCTTATGGAATCGGAAGTACAGTTGGTATAATGCTTCCTTTCAGCAGAACACACGAAAGTGAAGCTGACCATTTGGGATTAATATTTATGGCAATGGCAGGATACAATCCCAATGCGGCTGTTGATTTCTGGACAAGAATGGCTGCAGGCAGTCAGGGTGCACCACCGGAATGGCTGAGCACACACCCATCAAACGAAACAAGAATTGCAGATATTAAAAAACTTTTACCAGAAGCAATGCAGTATTACAATCAGAAATAATTTTTTCTGATTTCTGAAAAGTAATCTGTAATATTCAATTGTGATTTTTAAGCGGGGGATTAGTCACTTTACTCTGTGCCTCTTTAGTTTATTCTTTATACTATAGAGGCACTGAGAGTTAAAAATAAAATTACATAATTAAAGTCATTATTGCCTTCTGCACATGCAATCTGTTTTCTGCTTCGTCAAAAATTACAGAGTTAGGAGAATCTGCAACTTCATTAACCACTTCATCACCACGATGCGCAGGTAAACAGTGCATAAATAAATAATCTTCCTTTGCGTGTTTTACAAGTTTGGGATTTACCTGATATTTTAAAAATTTCTTTTTACGTTCGGCAGCCTCAGCTTCCTGTCCCATACTTGCCCAAACATCTGTATAAACTATATCAGCATTTTTAACTGCAGCGATAGGATCTTCCAGTATCTCAATTTTGCTTCCCATATATTTTGCAAACTTTTTAGCAGCATCAACAATATCTTTATTTGGTTTATAACCGGAAGGTGATGCAATTGCAATGTTCATTCCGACTTTTGAACAGCCGTTTAACAGGCTGTGAGCCATATTATTACCATCACCGATGTAAGCAAGTTTTAGTCCCTGCAGTTTTCTTTTCTTTTCCAAAATGGTAAATAAATCGGTTAATACCTGGCAGGGATGAAGCAGATCAGTTAATCCGTTTATTACCGGAATATCTGCATACTTTGCGAGTTCAGTTACATCACTGTGGGCAAAAGTACGGATCATAATTCCGTCCAGATATCTTGATAACACCCGGGCAGTATCTGCAACACTTTCACTTGTTCCAAGCTGAAGATCGTTTGGTCCGAAGTACATTCCTATCCCGCCGAGCTGATAAATTCCCACTTCGAAAGAAACTCTTGTTCTTGTTGAACGCTTTGTAAAAATCATTCCAAGGGTTTTTCTTTCCAGCAAGCGATGGGGTTCACCGGAATATTGTTTTTCTTTTAATGTTTTGCTTACATCAAAAATTTCATAAATTTCCTCAAGAGTAAGATCAGCAATAGAGATAAGATCTTTACCCTTCATATTAATTGCCATAAACACTCCATTTTATTTATTGATTTAAATTCTCTGAAAGATTAAAATTCATAAGTTAAAATTTCAGGGCAAACTATTAACTATTCTCGTTCCGCAATTGCGGTCTCCAAGCATAGTTGAATCAGTAATAACAGCTTCCTTTCCGCCATTCTTTAGAAAGTGAATTGCTGCAAGAATTTTTGGTCCCATACTTCCGGCAGGGAATTCCCCTTCATCATAATATTTCTGTGCCTGATCAGCAGTAATTATATCAAGCGCTTGCTGACCGGGTTTATGAAATTTTATATAAACTTTTTGAACATCTGTAAGGACATAAAAAGCTTCTGCGCCTATTTCTTCTGCAAGCAATGCTGATGCAGAGTCTTTATCAATAACAGCTTCAACACCATAGAGTTTTTTATCATTGCCAAGACAAACAGGCACTCCTCCGCCACCGGAGGCGATAACTATATTACCCTTATCAACAAGATTTTTAATTACTTTTCTGTTCAATACATCGATAGGTTTGGGCGAGGGAACAACTCTCCTCCAGCCGCGTTTTCTCGGATCTTCTTTAAACACAAAATTATTTGTCCGCGCTAAAAGGTCAGCTTCTTCTTTCAGATAAAATGCACCGACTGGTTTTGCTGGATTTTGAAATGCCGGATCGTTTTGATCAACTAAAACCTGAGTTACTATTGTAATAACATTTTTTTTGATTTTGTGTTCACGTAAAATATTGATCATTTGCCTTTCGATCATATAGCCGATTCCGCCTTGTGAATCAGCCACACAAATATCAAGAGGCATTTTGGGAATTTTATAACTATTATATCCGGCTTCGTTGCGAAGCATAATATTTCCGACCTGTGGTCCGTTACCGTGTGTAATAACGATATTATAATCATCTTTGATAAGATTGACTAAATTTATGCAAGTATTATAAGTGTTTTTTTCCTGTTGCTGGATAGTGCCTATTTCGTCTCCCCTGAGAAGTGCGTTTCCTCCGAAAGCAACAACTGCAGTTTTTTTCATAAAGAACTTTTTGAATAACTTTATTTACAAAGAATTTTAAAATTGATGTATTAACTTAAACAAGGTAAATTTCAAATAAAAAATGATTTGTTTTTTTGCATTTAAGTGATAAAAAATGAGCGGTCCGATAAATAAATTTTCTGATGAATTACTTAAACCGAATAATATGCTTAGGTTATATGCTACCGGTGCATTTCCAATGGCAGATGAAAAGACAGGTGCTATCGAATGGTATCTGCCTGAAATAAGATGCATAATTCCATTGGATAACTTTAATGTTCCCCGTTCTGCAAAAAAAGAAATTGAAAAACAAAACTTTGAAATAAAATTTGACTCAGACCCTCTTGCAGTTATAAGAGGATGTGCGGACAGGGAACATACCTGGATTTCCGAAAAGTTAATTGAGGCTTATATAAGATTGATCAAACGAGGTCATCTGCATTCAGTTGAAACCTGGCAAAATGATAAATTGGTTGGTGGTTTATATGGAATTACTTTTCGCGGAGTTTTCTGGGGAGAGTCAATGTTCTCAAGAGTTTCTCAGGCTTCAAAAGCCGCACTTCTTAAACTACTTTATCATCTGAGAGATAATGATTTTACTCTTCTTGACGTTCAATTTATGACAGAACATTTAAAGATGTTTGGTGCAGTTGAAATATCTTTAGAGGATTATCGGGCGAGATTGCAGGATGCATATCAGCGTATATGTATGTTCTAATTAGAAACCTGATTTACTTCTGAATTAGTGATATAATTTCTTACCTTGCTGATAAGATTTTTTTTCGCGAAAGGTTTTGACAGATAATCATTAAATCCGGAACTGATAAACTTTTCTCTGTCACCAACCATTGCATGTGCTGTAACCGCAATAATCGGTATGCTTTTATACTTTGGATTTTCTCTTATTATTCTAAGCACATCAATACCGCTGGCTCCTTTACCAAGACTTATATCCAGCAGAATTAACGAATAATCGTTCTTATTAATCATCTCCAGCCCTTCTTTATCATTTGATGCTGCTTCTATTTCAACTTCTCCTCTTAAAAACAGTTCAACAATTTTTCTGGATGAGAAATCATCATCAATTACCAAGACTTTTTTATTCCTGCCGCTTTTTGCTGGCAAATCATTTTCATTAGGTATATGATTATTTATTTTATTATTAGCAGATGATACCTGAACCGGAAAAACAACTGTAAATGTTGAACCTTTTCCCTTTTCACTTTGCAAGCTGATACTGCCTCCCATTTTTTCTGTAAACTTTCTCGCAATAGTCAAACCAAGACCTGCACCTTCAAAGTATCTGTTATAACCCTCGCTTACCTGTCTGAACTCATCAAAAATTATTTCCTGATCTTCCTTTGCTATGCCAATACCGGTATCAATAACATTTATCAAAGCCTGAGTGCTTCCGTTGCTGTTAAGTACATTTAGTTCAACTGTTACTCCGCCTTTATCGGTGTATTTAATTGCATTGTTAATAAGATTAGAAATTACAGAATGAAATAGTCTTTTATCCAATCTTGTTAATACAGTATCAGATCCGATTTTTGATTTGATGTAAAGATTTTTTTTCTGTGCAACCGTAGTGAATAGATTAATAATATCGGTTATCTCGTCCGCAATGTTCAGTTCATTATAATTAACCTGAACTTTGTCTGCCTCAACTTTGGAAAGATCAAGAATAAGATTGAGCGTTTCCAGCAGCCTTTTACCACTATGCATAATAGTTGAAACCATTTCATTCCATTCGCGGTGTTCAATCTCAATTTTAAGTATTTCAGCATAACCCAGAATTGCAATAAGCGGTGTTCTTAACTCGTGACTCATATTTGCAAGAAAGCTTGATTTTAACTTACTCATTTCTTCAGCAGTTTCTTTAGCTTCTATTAATTCTTTTTTTGCAATCTCCCGTTCAATAACAGCGCCTAAATTTGCTGCAGTTGTCTGAAGTGTGGATATTTCGCTTTCATTCCAGATTCTGTCGGATTTACAGTAATCGAAACCAATAAAACCCCAGAATTCTTTTTTAACCAGAATCGGAACAAGCAAAATTGATTTGATTTTTTGAATTGACAGAAAATCACGTAGTTCCGGATTAAGATCTTTAATGAGGCTATTAATTATACCGCCTTTTTTTAATATTGAATACCATTCTTCAAACATTGGGAAATAACTTAAATTTTGCAGATCAGGATTATTTATTTCTGAACCAGCCCTTTCACTTATCCACTCATATTTTTGATTCATCAGATATTTGGAATTTTCTTCATCAATATCATTTTCAAAAATATAAACTCTGTCAATGTCTGATGACTTACCTAAAGATTTTATTGTATTCTTTATAGCAAGATCAAAATCTCTTTCCGTTAAAAGAATGTTTGCCGCATCTGCTATACCTTTAAAAAGGTTTTTCTGATTAAGAAGAGTGTGCTCGAGCTCTTTTTGTAAAGTAATATCTTTAAGTGTTCCGATAGTTGCTTTTTTATTCTGATAATTAATTACTCTGGCGCTCATATTTACGAAAACTCTGCTTCCGTTTTTATGCAGCATACGCCATTCATAAGATGCCGGAGCAGCCTGCCCTTCTTGTCTTAACTTATAATTTCCTTTTACAAGTTCAAGATCTTCAGGTGCAACAAAATCAGTAAATAGCCGTCCCTGGATTTCATCGCTGTCGTATCCAATCATTTTTTTGAAAGCGCGATTTATAAAAGAAACTTTCTCATCAACTACAAGAAACACTCCATCCTGAATGCTGTCTATTAATGTTCGGTATTTTTCTTCGGACTGAGCAAGTTCAGTCTCAGCTATTTTTCTGCTTGTTATATCGCGGCACGAAAAAATTAATCCATAAGGCGAGCCATCAATAGATTTTAAAACTTCTTTTTGTATTTCAAAAAGAGCTTGCTTGCCATTAATATTTTCAAAAGTGTATTCTTCAAGCCCGCTATTCTGAACGAAAATCTTCTTAAAGCTTAAAAATGCCCGCTCTTTATCTTTTTCGGCAATAAATATCAAGAAACTTTTTTGCCTTATTTCTTCAAAACTTGAGTAACCTGAAATTCTGATTCCTACTTCATTAAGAAATACTATCTCACCCTTTAAGTTGGTTATTGCAATTATATCAGGAAGTGTAGCAATTAATTTTCTATAAAGTTCCTCGTTTTCTTTTAAGGCAGATTCAGCATGAATCCTGCTGGTTATGTCGGTGATAAATCCTTCAAGCGCCTCAACTTTACCTTTTCGTGAAAACTGTGCAGCACCTTTTTCCCAAACCCATTTTTCACCGCTGTTTTTTGTCCTGATCCTGTAAACAATTTGATATGGTTCTTTATTTCTAACAGCTTCTCTGACCGATATGAAAACATTTTCTTTGTCTTCGGGATGAATAAGCTCTGCATAAGTAACAACTTTATTATGGATCAATTCTTCAGGTAAAAATCCTGTAAGTTCAATACATCCCTGACTAACAAACTCCATAATCCAATCAGAATTATACTTTCGTATGTATGCCATTCCGGGCAGATTAGACATAAGAGTTGATAAATGCTTTTCACTCTGATGCAGCTTTGCTTCAGTTCTTTTACGCTCTGTAACATTTCTTAAAATTGCCTGGATACCAATTAAGGAATCTTTTTCACGGATAGGTGCTGCTCTTAATTCATAAGTAATTACACTTCCATCCTTTTTGACAATATCAGTTTCAAAGATCGGAACATTTTTACCGTGGATTATTCTTGTAATATAGAATGCTGATGAAACAGCCGACTTTGTAGCAAGCACCTGAGAAGAAAAAATGTTTTGTCCGATTAATTCTGTTCTGCTATAGCCGGTTTCTTCTTCAAATAAATGATTTAAATCTAGCACTATGCCTTGAGGATCTAAAATAATAATAATATCAGCAGCTTTATCAAAAAGTAAACGGTACCTTTCCTCGCTGCTTTTCAATAGATTGTGAGTTCTTGTTCTTTCAATTGCAAGTGCTATCTGATCGGATACATAGATTAAAACTTTTAAGTCCCGATCTCCGAGTCTGATATTTTCGTTATATGATTGAACTACAATTACTCCGATTGTATTATCTCCAATCTTTAGCGGTGCACCAATCCAATCAAGTGAATCAGTTCCATAAAGATCAACTTCGCCGGCATCAACCAGATCTTGAAATATTTTCTGATCAACGTGCAACGGTATTCCGGTTCTTAAAACATATTCTGTCAAACCTCTTCCCGGCGGAGCAGTTTCATAAGGCTCATCAAATTCATCAATCATATAAGGGAAGCTTAAAAGATTGCTATCTTTATCATAGATAGCGATAAACAGATTTTCAACCGGTAAAACATCTCCAAGCGATCTGTGTATTGAAGAATAAAGTTCATCAAGATTTTCATTATCAATAACTGCACGTGATATCTGATAAAGTGCTTTTTCAAGATTTTCAGATTTTTTATATCCGCTGATTTCTTCTTTTACTGCAAGATAGTGGGTTATCTGATTTTCGGAGTTTTTAACCGGAGAAATTGAAACCAGTTCCCAAAACAAATCTCCATTCTTCTTTTTGTTCAGCAGCTCTCCCTGCCAATCCCTGCCGCTGGAAATTGTTTCCCATAATTGTTTATATGTTTCTTTATCAACCTTACCCGATTTAAGGATTTGTGTGCTTTTTCCCATTACTTCTTCAGGAGTGTAACCTGTTACTTCAGTAAATCGCGGATTTACATATTCAATGATTCCTTTGGTATCTGTGATAATAACGGTTGATTTACTTTGCTCAACTGCAGTGGATATTTTGACAAGTTGCTCTTCTACAAGTTTATGTTTGGAAATATCTATACCAACAGCCAGGTATTCAAAATTGTCAGAAGAATTATTGACAATTTTATTAATAGTCCATTCAATCCAGATGACCGAGCCGTTTTCAAGTCGCAGAGAGTACTGCTCTTTAAAATTGCTGATTGAGGATATAATTGATTCGGATTTTTCAAGTTCTGTAGTGTCAATAAAAAATTTAGTTCCGTAAATATTTTCTTTTTTGGAATGAAAGAACTTTGAATAAGCATTATTAACAAAAAAGATAGTTCCGTCTTTTCTGAAACGACAAAACAGAGCGGGAAGATCATCTAAAATTTTAAATTGATCCAATTCATTTATTCCTTTATCCGTAAAAATCATATGTTGAAATTGACTGTCGTTTTTCAATATTTCTATGGGATATTTTTATTGTAATGAATTTTTGCAAGATTCATTCCAGAAATGAAGATTTTTTTTCTTAAAAAGATTCTTATTTCCTTTTAATAAACGTGTTTTTCTCAATTAATAATAGATAGGGAGATCGAACTTTTTGTAAAAATAACCGATAAACGGAAAATGTGAATAATTTTTACTATAAAAAAGCATCAGCCCGGCAACTATTGGCAAAAAGTCAAACTTAGTTGAAAATAGAGACTCCATTTTATCAGGCTGCTTTCTTTTGTTTAATCTTTAATTCTGTTTTTAAGGATGTTCTAAGCAAATGCAATTTTTCATAGTTATTTACTTTTCTCATTCTCTTTTCTATCTGTAACAATGCAACTGCCATCCATCTGCTTCGCATTTCTGAGTTCATCCATCTCTTTACTCTGCCCAGGTATTTCTTTAACTGAGAATTTAAGTTTTCTATTAGATTTGTAGTTGTAAACGATCTGCCCAACTGTTCTACTAAACCTAAACGCTGTAAGGTTAATGTTTCTTCTAATCCTTCTTCAAGCGATCTTGCTGCGCTTCGGTTGATTTTCAGAAGCTCAGTTATTATTTCTTTTAACTTTGAGCTTGCTGTTTTATAATCAGGTTCACTATAGGCTCTTTGAAGCTTGCCCCTGTATTGTTCCTGATGCTCTTGGCTCAGGTAA
>JAKIZM010000040.1 GCA_022708025.1 Bacteroidota bacterium
TCATTTGTTCTTAAGACTTTTCCTCCTCCGCAGGCAATTATTCCATAGCTTTCATCAAGAAAATCTATTGCCCAGTAATGTTCGTTTAATCCGGCATTAACCGGCTGCCAGCTTTGTCCTGCATCTGCTGTCTTTAGTAATGTCTGGTTTAATCCGCAAACAAATCCAACGGTATCGTTTAACATCTGCACACCCCACAAATCAGAAGTAACACCGCTCGTTATTTGTAAAAATGTTTCTCCTCCATCAGTTGAACGGAGTATTAGTCCATCATATCCTGTAACAATTACTGTTTGTCCGTTAAAGGAATGAACTTTTAGAAGAAGTGTGTTTGTATTTGTTTGACTTATAGTCCAGCTTTCGCCGGCATCAGTTGTTTTTATCAGTGCGCCAAGGTTTCCCGCAATCCACCCTGTGTTAGATTCTGTAAAATAAACACCCAAATAGGTAACTCTTGGTACTCGCGGACTTAACTCTGTCCAGATTCCTGTGCTTTCAAGTGGAAATAAACTCCGCTTTTCTTCAGCGAGGTTTTTATCTGAGTAATATTGTTCATAACTCTGGTAACCTTCCTGCAAAGTTATGCCTCTGCGGTATTGGATGGGCTTTTCCTGCAAGCAGTTCAGGTCTTTAGTGGAATCAGTTATCTGGTTATAAAGTGGTTGTGAGGTTAGATTTATGTTAAAGCAAAATAAAATAACTAAGAAATACTTAAACAACTGCGAAACATCAACAGGAATTAACTCTTTCATAGCCTTACCTTTGATTTGGTTTCAATATAATTTATTTCTCTGGTCTTATAGTACAGATTTAAATGTTAATTGTCTATTTACAAAATAAACAATTCAGGATTAAAACAGCATTGCAAAGGAAATTCTTTCCAAACTAATTCTGTAAATAAAGAAGTATTTACCCGCGAAGAAAATTTTTATTGTACTCATTTTTAATCCCTCTGTACTAAGTTAATATTGCAAATTTTATGCTATAAAAAATAGTGCAAAAAAAACAATATTCAAGCCAAAACAAGTTACGTCGGTAAAAAAGTTTTTTATTAAAAGTAAAAAAGTCTCCTTTGTAAAAAATTTTTGATCGGGTTTACTTTTGTTTTCTGAGATTAAAAATAATTTCTTAGCCAAAAATCCTTAGAAGATTTTATAAACCGTTAAAACGGTTTAATGAGGTTTTGTGGTTTTCTTCGGTTTCCCATAGTTGAAACTGTGGGTTAAAAAAATGTCGTTTTATTTTATTCTCATCCAGAATTAAGATTTAATTACAATAAAAAAGGCGAGTTTTAATGCCCGCCTTTTAAATTTAAAAAGTCACTTCTCTTTGGGAGAAGGGATTTAGGGATGAGGCTTTTTTTTACCGGAAATTATTAATTGTTCCTTTCTATAAAATCCTCATACTTAAGTCATACAACTATGTGCTGGCAATCAGATCGAAGTATTCATCATCTTCGTTCTTTCCTCCATAACCCTTTCCGACTACTTTATGTGAATCAACAAATTCAATTCGTTCAATCCACTTTACCATTTTGTAACCTAACTGATTTTCAATTCTTAATCTTAACGGTGCTCCGTAAACTTCCGGCAGCGGCTGATAGTTCATTTCCCAAGCTAATATCGAACCGGGTTTCAGACAATTATCCAATGTATGAGTATCATAATAAACACCGCCGTATAAACCTTCACCGAATGAATAAAATACCACAGTGGTTACAGACGGAAGCGGTTTTACTAAATCAACAATTGCTTTTAACGGTAAGCCGCCCCATTCTGCTATGCCCGACCATCCCTGTATGCAATGATGCATTGTAATGTTTTGTTCTTTACCAATTTTTTTCATATCAGCAAGAGAAAGCTCAACCGGATTTTCAACCAGCCCGCCAACTTTGAGTTTATAATCGCTGAAATTATTTTCAACCAGTTTTTTCCATTCATCAGAAACGGGCAGCTTGCCGTTCGGCCAGAAAAACGGGGAGATGTCTTCTTTCTTAAAATACTTGCTTGGTTTTAATCTATCGATGGTCAACTTCCATAAGTTACCGTTAATAAAAGCTTCTCCTCTTTGCACCCAACGAGGTCTTTTCCAGGATACCCAGTATGCATAAAAGCTGAATGCAATTGTAAAAAGTATAATTGCTGATCCGATATAAACACCTGTTAAATCATTTACGTTATCTGTTCCTTGTGTGATATGATTCATGTTTCTGACAAAACCTGAGATTATTACCATTGTTACATGTATAATTATGAAGAAGACATAACTAAGCATCACAAGGAAATGAACAGACCTTGCACCCTGCCTGTTTCCGAAAAGTTTAGGCAGCCAGTGAAATCTGTTTTCAATAGCCGGCGACATACACAATCCGGTAAGAATTGCCAGCGGTGCTAAAATAAAAACCACACCAAAATATGAGAGCTGCTGTAAAGCATTGAAATAATAAAATCCATCTGGCTCAATCGGCAGATGAAAAGTTGCGTAATGAACAAACACACTCCACGCATCAGGGAAAATCTGCCAGGATGATGGCACCAATCTTTGCCATTGATCGCTTGTAAATAACAAGATCACAAATATCAATCCGTTTATTACAAAAAATGGTATGTGAATGAAATGCCACCCTCTTGCAGTTCCCACTGTGTGACGATAACCGGGTAACCCAAGTATCGGACTGATATACCGTGCATCATCTTTTGCAGTCCACAATTTGTCTTTTGGAACTTTTACTGGTGTGAACTTTACCCACTCTGAGCCGGGTTTACATCCATCATTCCAGTATAACCGCGGGTGATCCATCAGTATTGATAAGCCGGCTCTGATCAGTATAACGAGAAGGAAAAAGTTTACCCAATGGCTGGTGATAATCCACCAGGGAAATCCTTTTACTGCGGCTTCGCTTGTGGGAGGAAGTGAAAGTGAAGGATCTGCCGGTAAACCTGTAACTAAATATTGTATCCAGGCAACGCCAACTGTTGCAAGAAACAAAATAATAATGATAAATATTGAAGAGGGTTTTAATCCGATGTATAATCTTCTGTCATCAGGAAAGTGAACTGCTCTTTCATTTTCATCAAAGTTTGTAAACATAGCATTACTCCAATCTTACAATTTGTTTGTCCAATTCTCTTACAACTCTAAATTTTATGAGAGAATAATCGCCGATATTTTTTCAGGTTTTATTAATACCGACTTTTGAAACAAGTATCGGCATACTTATCCATTGCAAATAATTATCAAACTCTTTACAGTATTTAAATTTCTGATATTTATCAGGTTATGCTGCATTATAAAATGTAAAAAAGCTAGAAAGAGGAATTGAAAGTGAACAATTTTTTTTGTAACGGTGTATAATCAATCTGCCGCTGCTATTCAGAAAGCATCCAATGAGAAATAATCCAATTGCAAAATAATCAAGTCCGTTTATCGGGAAGGAAATAATTAATACAACCAGATTATAAACTACACCACAAAGTACAAAAGCAAATAGTGCAATTTGACTTTCTCCATAAGGTATTTTTCTTTTTAAAAGGTCAAACATCGTAAATACAACCGGACAGCATATCAATTCTCAAAAATCATTTAATACAATAAATTCAGTGTTATAATATTTAGAGAAAAATAAGGATTGTTAATTCAAAAATTAAAGACAAAGATCACAGCAGTAAAAGAAGAAATGCAACGTCCGGAATTAAATTTGTAAAAACACCAAATGCGAAAATAGTTTACTTTCCTTGTTAGGCGTTCAAGTTGACCTGCTGGTAAGCTCACCTATTCCGAAAACATCTCTTTTAGAACATTTAACACTTTATTTTGAGTTGCTTTATTTAAGCTATCTATTTTTTTAACTAATCTTATCTTATCCACTGTTCTGATTTGATCCAATACAATTTGACCTTGTTTACCTTCAACCTTGCAAGAAATCCTGGTTGGATAATTACGTAACTTCGATGTGATAGGAGCCATTATTACTGTAGAGATATTATAATTCATTTCATTAGGTGAGATAATTACACACGGGCGAGTTTTCTTAATTTCACTGCCAACTGTGGGATCTAAATTAACATAGTAAACTTCAAAACGAGAAAACATCTACCATTCCCATTCTTCTTTGTCCCATCTCGACTGACTGAATACTAATTCTTTATCTAATAATATGTCGTCTTGATTTTTTGCCATTTTTTTAAATGCAGTATCCCAGGATTCCCTGTTTTTGGATATTGATTTTATGATTATTTTATTCTCACTAACTTCAAGCTCAACTTCATTTTTTAATCCGCTTTCGTGAATAAGTGATTTTGGAATCCGTATTCCGCGTGAATTGCCAATTTTTACCAACTTTGTTTTCATTCTATCTTTCCTGAAAAATCGCAGTTACAATGTAATTACACTGCCTGAAATATTCAAGTATATTTTTATTGCTACTAATCTTAACAAACTTACGGCTTGATCATTAAGTTGTTACTGCAGAAGCTAAAACGGGGTGATTATCAAGAGAAATCCCAAAATGCAAAATGCGAAATCGTTTTCGGGTTGAGTTGTTTGTTATGTGCCTTTGCTATATACTTTTATTATATCTTTCTATCTGTTCTTTGACAAACTCCATATTTCTCGCATCTCTAAATTCAAACCATTTTTTTCTATATTCATTTTCATCATCAATTATATCTTTGAAATTTCTGAATGGCTTTGAAAGACTCAGCCCCAATTCTAATTTTTCTTTTAGTCTTTCATCTTTTACTGTCTCTACAAAATCTTCCATTACTTGAAATAATTCTCTGGAATCCATTCTCTCAAATTGAAAATATTTATCAAAGTTTTCCTCTATCTCATTTATATCTTCTTCTCCCGCTTCTGTATCTGCATCAAAAAGCTGGTCTAAATCTATTATCGTTTTTATTTCATTCGTTTCCATATGAACATAAACTTTCATCCCAGTATCCAAATATTCTGCAATAGATTTTATCTGTTCATCTTTAAGTTTCATTATACTTCTTCCTTTTCCTCTTCTTTCTCTTCAAAACTTACTCCGCAATTTGTGCAGAATTTTGCATCAGGTGCAACAGGAGTTCCACACTCTGTGCAAGTATATTCAGTTCCACTTCCTTCTGTTCCAGATATTACGCCATCATATTGAAGACCATTAAGCTTTTTAAGAAGTCGAATTACTTCAGCACCAGCTTTGAATAAAATCCAAAATACTATTCCTTGAGCAATAACTCCAATTCCAAGACCAATCAAAAAACTTGAAAGACCAGTTTGTTTTATTGCTTCATCTTGAGAAAGGACAATGCAGGCAATTAAACCAATTATTGAGATAATCAGATAGAAAATTCCGACACCATCTAATTGGTTTTCAATACCAACAGTTCTTGTTTGTTGTTGCTCAGACATTGTAAACTCTCCTCTATTTGTTTGGGCACATAACAACTTGCGTCTAACCAGCAGCCCGGCAACAATGATTAATTAAAAATTTACAATTAAAAATTACAACACTTGTCCGCCTCTGGTGGAAACTTATATTTACAAAACTACCTGTAATAACAATAACAAAATGGAACAACAGACTCATTAGCACTGAAAATGCCGAATGCGTAAGAAGCGGTCGGCTTGAGCAACTTGTTATACGCATACTATATTAATCATAAGGAACCGTAATAGATTTTTTACAATTTATACAAGTAATAATATCACCTTGCATAGAATAATCAACTTGATTCAGTGTTCCGCATTTCGTGCAATAAAAATCTATATTATTTTCTTCTAATTCTTCATCATCTATTCCTTCATCCTCAACTTCTTCATCATCAATTAAACTATCATAATCTGTTGATGTAGTATGATCAGAAATTGAGGAAACGGAATTTTGATATTGTAGATATGATTTACGTTCTTTATATTTTTTAACCGGAAATGATACTAACCACCATAAACCTCTTACTATACCATATATTAAGTAGCCAGCCAGAAATAATAGAGGAAGACCATAATAAAAGGTATTACCAAAAACTAGGGATAATAAGAGTAGAAAAATATTTCCTATCCAGTGTAATACAACACGATACCAGACACTGACCTTTGCAACTTTTAATTTCTCAACTTTTATCGTTCCCTTTGAAATTGCATTTTGATAATCATCAACAAAAAGGAGAATGGTATTAAGACTAATTGCAAAATTTATATTTTGTCCTCCAATAATCGTAGAAGTGGTAATACCAATTATAAATCCATATTCATCTAATAAAATTCCACCGCTACTTCCAGGAGAAATTGGAACAGATGTTTGAATTAATTCAACACCATTTTGCAATCTTCTAATTCCACTAATTAATCCATCAGAAACAGTTTTTTCTAAACCTAATGGATTTCCAATTGCAATCACTCTTTGACCGGCTTTAAAATTTGTATCTTCAGCAAATAGTGGGGGAAGTGAGTTATTGGTATTTACTTTAATTAAAGCTAAGTCTTTATCTTCATCCTTAAACAAAATTTCAACTTGATTGAAATTACCAATTGAAGATATAACTTCTGCGGAATAAGCATCTTCAATTACGTGGGCATTTGTTAATATTTTCCCTTCTTTTGTTACAAAAACACCACTCCCTTGTCCAATTTGAGAACCAGTTGCATCATATGTTAACACCATAACCACTGATTCTTCAACTTCCTCAACAATATCAGAAATTGATTGAGCATATACCTTTGAAAAGTAGAAAAATATGGCTATGAATAATAAAGTAAGGTAAAATTTTTTCATATATCTTCCATATTTATTTATGCGTATAACGGCATTGTTTTTAAGCCGCAACCTAACATAGCAATGCTGCTTTGAAAAACAAACGCCAATAATTTCCTAAAATCTTTCTTATTGCAACCAAATTTCAAGAGCAAATAACATTTACAACGCAACTATATAATTAAATAAATTTCCAACAGTTTAAATGTGACGGTTTTGAAAATTGGTTATAGGTGCTCACAATTCAATTTTTTCTTTTTTCATAATATCACACAGTAATTCTGAAAAGCGAAAGACAAATTTCTTTAAGCTTGATACAGATAAAGTAGCTTCAAAAGTTTTAACATCGTGTTTATTATTATCATGAAAACTTATCTTGCTTATATTATTTGAATCATCTTTAAATGCAGTAAATCTATAATGTGATATTGAGTTTCTTAAATGTCTTGAAATATTATTAATATCTTTTTTTTCACATTTTTTGATGAAAGAAATATCATCTGGAGAAATGCCCCATTCTTTTTCTGAAATGCCAATATCTGGCAACTTGTCATACCAATGCTGTTGTGGAAGGATTAGCAGCCCAATAAAACAATTCATAAATAAAGTAACTTCATACTTCTTTGAATCTTTTATTGCATCATATTGCTCGATTATTGTTTTCGTCCTTTCTATAAAATCAAATTCTTGTTTTAAATATGCGCTCATTATTTACCAATGTTTTATAACAGATATATTTTTAGTGCTAAATAAATAATTATAGGAAATATTAGAAGCAGAATAGTATGGAAAAAACGTTTAAAACGAGAATGACTACTTGCAACAATGTTGGTAACAAATGCATATAAAATAAATGAAAATGATAGTGCAAATAAAAAAGCAATTATTCTTATAATAATTTCATACCACTTGTTCCCCAAGTCTAAAAACGCTACAACAACACACATTACTATTAGAAACAAAATAGCAAATGGTCCAGGTAGATTGTCGCCTTGTGAATCAAAATTATTCATATTGACCTACGATTTTTTAAATAATTTACAATGTTGCTAGAATATAAATTCCTAATACAATTAAAGCGAAGGGTATAAACAACATCATACATCCGCTTAATTGCGTGCTAAAAATAAGTGGTCTATAGCCGGGCGGTAATGCTGAGTTTTTACCAGACCAATACCCCCAGATTATACCTATAATAATAAGTATAATTCCAAGAATCAACATTATTACCTCATTAAAAATTAAGCATATAACTATTACTTATACTGCCAAAACTCCATACAACATTCCGGCAGCAGGAATGTTATATTCTTATTAAAAATATTCTTGATTGTTCTTTTCAAATTAATTTTACGAACAAATGTTTTTATCTCAGAAGTATCTATATCGTTTGTATAGAATTTATTTTCCAACAGCACAAACCGCTTTATCTGGTTTGTGTATTCAAGTTCGGTTTTTGTGCAGCAATGTTTTGGGAGAGTATCCTGTCGAACTTTATCCGGAAGTTGATGCACTGGCATTTATTACCCGAATTAAGTTTTTAGCTGTCTAAAATTAACTTATATCTAAAACAGAAGCAATAAGCTTTTATAAAATTCCAAAATCATTTATAATATTGCAACCATGCATTCATTCAATCATGCAGCCATGCATTCATTCAATCATGCAATCTTGTAATCTTGAAATCTTGTAATTACAAAAACACCACCCTATTCTTCTTGGCTTGAAATATCACTCAGCAATTCTTTTCCTTCGGCATCGGGAATAAAAAATCTAACAGGTTTTATTTTTCCGTTTTTATCTTTTTCAGCTTTTACTTTTTTCTTGATTAAAACGCTATGCTCAATGGTTACATTATCTTCTACGATTGATCCGAACAAATAACTTGTTCCTTTTATCAGAACATTTTTTCCGATTCGTAAAGGATATTCATCGCTGCCTGTCATATTAACACTTGATTCTATTGTTGAGTTTTCGCCGATAATAATGTTGCCTTTTATAATATCGCCCCAAAGAATTTTTACATTATCTTCAATCTTCAAAGTCTGATGCGGAAAGGTTGAAAGGTGAACGATGCGCCAGATTTTTATATTTTTTCCAAAGACTACATTGCCTTTTACATAAGATGCCCTGCCAAGTTCAACATTATAATTTAATTTTACACCTTCGCCAACATAGGTTCCTCTTCCTATTTTAATATCAAGCGGCAGTCCTTTTTTATCCATTTCAATCAGATCGTTAACAACCGAATCGTGAATGAAAAAATCGTCAGGATCATCAATCTGAACTATATTTTTCAATTTATTATAAACATTCTTTCGGGCTATTTCGTGCATTTCTTTCAAGACTGACTTATCATTAAATCCCATCACAACATATTGGTTTTGCGGACTTACAGCTCCGACTGAATAGCTTTTCTGATTAAACAATGCAATTAAATCGGTAATATAAATTTCACCTTGTGCATTATCACTTGAAATATCATTTATCAGCTCAACAAGTTTTTTATAATCAAAAGCATAAACACCAGAATTGAATTCTTTAATGTTCAGTAATTCACTTTTTGTGTAAGAATATTTTTTATTTCCGTAAGTTATCTCATAAGGTTTATCATCCGGCAGAGCGAGGATATCTTTAAACTCCATAATCTGAAGAACATTTCCATCACCATTATCGTTTTTTGTTCTGATAATTCTTCCGTAATAATTCTGCATCGGATCGCCTTCATAAATACCGGTAAGCACCATCATATCTTTTGCGGATGAGATAAAATCACTTCTGAACTTTTTCATTGATTCATCATCAAGTAAACCCATATCGCCGGGGAGCACATAAACAATTCCATCTTTAAATTCATTTTCAATTTCTTTAAGAGCAACCTGAACTGCATGTCCTGTTCCGTTTTGGTGTTCCTGAAAAGCAAATTTATTTGCTTCGCGTTTACCGATAACATCCATAACATCAAAAGCTTTTATACCGACTACAACAACTGAGTTAATGTTTTCAATTCCAAGCTTGCAGGCATTATAAACCCGTTCAACAGTTGTTATTTCCCATATCTTATGCAGCATTTTTGAAGTTTGCGATTTTATTCTTTTACCGTGTCCTGCTGCAAGAATAACTGCAACTTCGTTAGTAGAATTAAACTTTGTTGAATCCTGTTTTGCTTTTAAATAGACTTCTTTGGAAATATTTTCACTCATTAAATTCTTCTTATTTAATTACTCAAATTCTTTTTGAAAAATTAATTAAAGGGCTATCCTATTCCAAACCTTTGCATTTTATTCTGAAACCAAAATGATTAACTTTGCTCACAAATTTTATAACAAATAACGGATAATAGATGAAAAAGTTTCTCTTTGCAGCAATATTAACAGCTGTTTTAATTAACAATATTACAACTGCACAATCGAGCGGTTTCGGCATCGGAATAATTGCAGGCAAACCCACCGGTCTCAGTGCAAAATACTGGACAACTTCTTCTACTGCTTTTGATTTCGGATTAGGCTACTCATTTGAAAAGAACAGCAGAATGTATCTGCACGCTGACTATCTATTTCATTCAAAAAATATATTCAACTCAACAGAAAATTTTTCTTTGTATTACGGACCGGGAGCCAGATTAAGGCTTGTTGAATATGGAAGTTCAAGATTGGGGATAAGATTTGATGTCGGGCTTATATGGATACCACGCAATGCACCGGTTGATGTGTTTTTTGAAATTGCACCTTTGATGGATATAATACCTGAAACAACTTTTTCGCTAAACGGCGGAATCGGAGTGAGATTTTATTTTAAATAATATCAGTATCAGGTCTAACATATTTCAACAGCGCAAGATTTAAACCAAAAGTAAACCAGATTAAAGTGGTGATCTCGTGATCCCAGAAGTTTAATTCTGTTAATCCTGAAACTAAAAATCCAATAAACGCAGCAAAGGCTCCTAAAGAGTACGAAGCAACAAAGGGTTCCGTTTTTACTGCCAAATAAATTTTCAGATCAATCAGAAGTATTTTATAAAACAGGAAGCAAACTGCTAACAAACCAAATAATCCGAGTGTTGCAAGTATGTGGATAAAATTGTTATGCAGATGTCCCTGTATTTCTTTCTGATAAGGTTTTTTATAGATCTTATAATATTTTGCCAGATCAATATCGCCTAGACCAAAAACCGGGCGATCTAAAAACATTTTAAAACCGGCAGACCACAGAGCGAGTCTTCCAATATTTGACGGATGATACGGATCGATTACACTGAGCAGACGGCTTCGTTTGCTATCTACATGCGTCAGATACAGATTATTATTATCTGCGGTCATTCCTTGCGGAATATATCCTAAAGCGATTTTATCAATCAGTTGAAAGTTATCCGGATAATTTTTCTCAATAACATATACATTTCCATCAAGTGATAAAACGAAAAGCTTGTTCTCAGCTTCAACAATTTTCCGAACATTTTTTATTGAATCGAAACTATTGATAAGCGTATATTTAACTGAATCTATCTTGTATGTTTTAAAATCATTTTGTGTTGATGTAAAAATATAAGGATATGAATAATAGAAGTATTCTAATTTATCTGAATCTGAATATAACATCTTACCGGGGAGATGATTCTGCAGCAGTTCATAAATTTCAAATCCTCCTTCATATTTTTTAAATGCGATATGATTTGAATCCACAAAAACATTTATAACATTGGAGAATTCAGGATAATGAAATTTTTCTGCAGGATTTTCAGGATCAGTAAAAACAGTTAATCCGCTGTCCTTATCAACAACAAAAAGATTGTTATTTGAAACAGCAAAATCATAGGTCATTCCCGGAGAGATAAATTCATTATCCGGAATCAGTTCACCATTTTTATTTTTCAGCAATAAAAATCTTGTGTCAATCAGATAAGCCAAATAGTAATCATCCTTCCATTTAAAAAATCTGATTACTGCGCCGGGTAAATCAACTTTTTTCTGCAGTGCTGAATCCTTATAAATTTCCAATCCCTCATTGTAATCACTGATGATAACCTTATCACCAAAAGGATAAGCATCATAAGCTTGTCCTTCTGTGGAAAAAGTATTTTTCAGCACCGGATTATTATCTGCAAACTCATAGATATTAACTTCGCTGATATTCTTTTGAGTTAAAAAGAATATGATAACTAAAACTAATCCCGGAATAATTATTTTCCATTGTTTTTTCAGAATCAGAATTACCAGTATTCCCGCTGCTGCTCCCATCCAGCCGGTGCGTTTATACGTTGAAAATAATGCAAGTAATGAAAGTGCAAATCCAATGAATAATAACAACTTATTTCTGATTGAAGTTTTTTCGTTAACAAAAAACGCAAATAAAAATATAACTGTAAATGTCAGTATCTCGCTTGCTGTTATCGGATACTGAAATACAGAAGGGCCTGATTCTGTTACGCTGTAAAGATTTGAAATATAATGATGAAAAGAATAATACAGATAAATCATTACGGTAACCAGAGTTCCGCCAATATATATTTTAAAAACTCTTTTTGCTTCATTAAAATTACCGATAGAAGCAACTGTAGTGTAAATCATCGGGATAAGAAAATATCTTTTCATCAGACCCTGCAGAGCTTCTTCTTTATACGGAGATAATATCAATGAAATAAGCTCTGAAAGCATATACCAGATCAGAGGTAATTCAAGCCCGGATTTACTGAAAGGATTTTCTTTTGTTAACCAGTACTTTGCAAGCAGCAACAGTAAAACGCCATAATATCCTATCTGATTAACAAATATTGAATTGCTGATGCTTAAAAGAAAAATAATTAAAAATACTACAATCAGTTTGTTTATGATTTTTACAAGCTGCTCCTGATTTTTAATCATTATTATCCCTGAATTGCATTTCGAATAGTTTTTTATACAATCCTTTTTCCTCGGCAATCAGTTCTTCGTGAGTTCCTCTCTGAATAATTCTGCCTCTGTCAAGGACTAAAATATTAGTTGCATTTCTGATAGTGCTAAGCCTGTGTGCAATAACAAATGTTGTTCTGTTTAACATCAGTCTTTCAATTGCTTCCTGCACAAGTATTTCAGATTCATTATCAAGCGCAGATGTTGCCTCATCAAATATCATAATAGATGGATCCTTCAATAAAGCACGCGCAATTGTTAATCTTTGCCTTTGACCGCCGGACAGTTTAACTCCCCTTTCTCCGATAACTGTTTCATATCCCTGGGGCATTTCAGAAATAAAATTATGTGCGTTGGCAGTTTTAGCTGCTTCGATAATTTTTTCCATCGGATAATCGGTTAATCCGTAAGCAATATTTTCAGCAACAGTAGTATTGAACAAAAAAGTTTCCTGAGTTACAATTCCCATTTTTGAACGAAGTGATTCAACTGTCAGATGTTTTAGATTAATTCCATCAATCAATATACTTCCGTCAGTTGGATCATAAAATCTTGGAATAAGATCTGCTAATGTGGATTTACCGCCGCCGCTCGGACCTACAAGCGCAATTATTTCTCCGCGCTTAACAGTAAAACTGACATTATCCAAAACATTAACTTCACCATCGGAATACTTAAATGAAACGTTATCAAATACTATATCTTCTTTAAACTCATTAAGAGTAACAGCATCAGGAGCATTTTTAATATGCGGCTCAGTATCAATAATTTCAAAAATCCTGTCTGCTGCGGCGCTTGCTTCCTGAATTCTGTTATTAACACTGCCAAGCTCTTTAATCGGCGGCATCATCTGGAATATTGCAAAAAGAAAACCAAGGAATTGACTGGCGTTCAGGCTTTTATCAACAAGAACAAGAATTCCGCCGTAATAAATTATTACCACACCAATTATTATGCTAAGTATCTCGGTTATAGGAGAAGATAAATTTCTGGTTCTTACAGTTCTCAGAACCATTTTAAAATAATTTTTAGTTTCTCTTTTAAATCTTTCATTTTCAAATTCTTCCATACCAAAGGCTTTAACAATTTTTACTCCCGAAATTGTTTCCTGTAAAATGCTTGTTATTTCTGCAAGCTTCGTCTGAAGAACTACTGTCAACTTTTTTAATCGGTTTCCAATCCACGCAATAATCAGGCTTGCAGCGGGAACAATAATGAACGCAAACAGAGAAAGTCGCCAGCTTATACTGATGGTAATAGCAAGGAAAACAATTATCGTAAGCGGCTCTTTTATCAGGTTCGAAAATGTTGCAGAGATACTTGATTGAACAATGTTTACGTCATTTGTAAATCTTGATATAAGATTGCCGACTCTTTCAGATTTAAAATATCCTATTGGCAGTTTATGTAAATGCTTATAAGCATCATCTCTGAGATCCTTCATTGATGCAAATTCAACATAAGCCATAAAATAACTTTGCATATAAGAAAAAAAGTTCTTCAATAAAAATGCAACAAGAATTACAGAGCAGATCTTAATCAATATTTCAATTTTATCACCTGTTAGTATATAAGTATTGAATGTATTAACAATATCATCTTTAATTGATATTATCCAATCTGGTAAAAAGCTGCTTGAAGATGTTATTGAACTTGTCTGGCTGATATTCTGATTTGATGCAGGATCCTGAAATAATGTATCCAATAAAGGAATTGTTAAATAAACTGAAACACCATTGAGAATTGCAAACAAAATTGTAAACACAAAGGTTAATCCGATATGTTTCCAGTATGGTTTAGTATATGATAATATTCTATAATACGAATTCAATTTTATAATCTCTTAAATATTCTTAATGCTGCAGCCGCCATTAATCCTAATGCTTTTAAAATCAGCCATTTCCTGTAAATTAAAAATTCTGATATATAAATCTCTTGCTATTCCGGAATCAAATATTAGAAAATCCCCGATCAGTATAAAATGTTTCAGGGGAATGTTATTAAATATTCTCTGAGTTTTCTTTTCCTTTAAATCAAATACCGCAATAAATGCATTCATCTGTTCAGTCGTGTCTTTTTTCTCTTTTTTATCAGTCAGCAGCAATATTAAATTCTTATTATTTTCAGCCCAGGCAGCCTGAACCACCTGCTTATTGTGAAAAGGAGTTTTTATTTCTTTCTCAGATGGATTTTGCAATATCTCTAATGAATCATTTTTCTCTATAATTGTAAACATTTCATTTGGTGATACATATTGAGGTTCAGGCATTTTAGTAACCGGATAACCATCCTTTGTGATATCAAAGATTTCTGTTTTATCAGAAAGAAGTTTGCCGAACCTGTTATATAACTGAGTATTTTTATTCACATAAGATGCAATTGTTTTATCAATAGAATTTATTATTAAAGTAAAGCGATCCCTGTCTAACCAATATGCAATTATCTGTATTCCATCTTCAAGCTGAGTTATAAACTCTGCTTTCTTTATCTCAAAATTAATTCTATAAAGCCTTCCCTTTTCAATAGCAGGTTGAGAGGATTTTAATCTTTGCTTTTGCTTTGTTATAAAAAATGCAGCAGTTTGATCCGGCGAAGTAAGTAAATTTATTACCCGTTCTTCTTCAGAATGCCAGAACATTTTAACCTCATCACTTTTTCTATTATATCTGTAAAGAGATGGTTTTCCGGCATAATTACCAACAAAATAAAATCCATTAAATTCTGTTGGCTTTGCTTCTTTGATTTGTTTATTTAATGTGTCATCTTCGCCAGAACTCTTGTCTGTATCGCTGCAGTTAAACAATAACAAGGCAATAATAAACACAAAAATATTTTTAATAAATTTCTGCTTAAACACTATCCTCTCGGGTGATATTGCTTATGAATTTGTTTGATATAATCCCTGTCAATATGTGTGTAAATCTGAGTAGTAGAAATATCTGCGTGTCCAAGCATCTCCTGAACAGCACGTAAATCAGCACCGCCTTCTAATAAATGTGTTGCAAATGAATGTCTGAACGTGTGCGGATGAACATCTTTTTTTATATCAGCTTGTTTAACATAGCGATCGATTATTTTCCAAACGCCCATTCTTGAGAGCTTTGTATTCCTGGAATTTAAAAAAAGATAGTTTTCACTTTTCATCTTTTTCATCAGCAAAGGTCTGCTTTTGGATAAATATTCTTTCACCCATTTGATTGCACTTGATCCAATCGGAATCAGTCTTTCTTTAGAACCCTTACCTAAAACCCTTATTACTTCATCATTAAGAAAAAGATCATTTACTTTTAAGTTTATTAACTCAGAGACCCTTGTTCCGCAAGCATAGAATAATTCCAAAATAGCTTTATCACGCAAGCCAAATTTATTATCAACATCCGGCAATGAAAGTATCTTTTCAACTTCTGAGACATCCAAAACTCCCGGAAGTTTTTTAGAAATTTTAGGCGCAGATATTTTGTCAACAGGATTTTTTATGATGTACTTATTTTGTATCAGATACAGAAAAAAACCTTTTAACGATGAGAAATATCTTGCTGCAGATGAACCAACCAGACCAAGTTCTTTTAACAGCTTAAAAAAATTATTTAAATGTTCTGCTGTTATATATGCGGGGTCATCTATTCCCTGATCATTAAGAAAATCCTTAAAAGCCGCAAGATCGTTTTTATAAGAATGGATAGTATTATCTGATAGATTTTTTTCTAACTTAAGATAACCCAGATATTCTTTAACAAAAGTTTCCATCAATTATCTTTATCACTATCTATTCCTTTTTCAACTTCTTCCTGTTTTGGATATTTTATTCTTTTATGATGCTGGCTTAACAGAATGGAAAGAAATGCTTCTTTCATTTTTGTAATATCTCTGAAAGTTATCGGCGCTTCATCCAGCTGCCCTTCTTTTAATCTCGAGTTAAAAATATTGTTGATTATATTTTCAACTTTCTGTGCATCAGGATCAACGATTGACCTTACAGCAGATTCACAGCCATCGGCAAGCATTACAATTGCTGTTTCTTTTGAATTTGGTTTTGGTCCCGGATATCTGAAATCATTAATATCAACTTTATCCTCACCATAAAGCTTCTTTGCTTTTTCATAAAAATAATTACTTACAGTTGTACCGTGATGCATCGGAATAAAATCAATCAGCACATCAGGAAGTTTATTTTGTTTTGCAAGTTCGATACCCTCATTAACATGTCTGATTATCATTGCTGCACTTTCTTCAGGCGGAAGATTTTCGTGTATGTTTTGATTATTCAATTGGTTTTCTACAAAGCCCTGCGGTGATATTGTCTTTCCTATATCATGATAATATGCACCAACTCTTGCCAATAATGCATTTGCATCAATCTGTTCTGCAGCTGCTTCGGCAATAGTTCCCATTGTCATAGAGTGATTAAATGTGCCGGGAGCTTTTCTTGCTAATTCACGCAATAATGGTCTGTCAAAGTTGGAATATTCCAATAGTGTTAAATCAGTTGTGATGTTAAATAATCTTTCAAAAAATATCAGCAAACCATAGGTTAAAACCGGACTTATCAAAGCATTTGAGGTTGCAAAAGCCAGTTCAACAAGCATCGTATCAAAAGGTGCAAATCTTTCTAATCCAAATGCAATAATTGATGCACTGTAGCCGATAAGAATAAAAAGGAAGGACCTGAATATTTGTGTCCTGTTTTTTATATCTCTTACCGTATAAACTGATAATCCGCCTGCAATAAAATTCATTGCCATAAATGTATAATCATTTCCGCGCAATGCACCTACGATAAGCGAAAGAATTACAGTAAGATAAAAACCAACCCGTGAATCGAAAACGATAGTAAAGATCATTGAAGCGGCAGGAACAAAAATCAAATATTGTATGGGTGCTTTAACTGTTATATGATTTATTAAATAAGTAACAAACGAAACAAAAACTATGATAATTGATATTAATACAATTTTAGTGTTATCATAAAATATTTTTTTTCTGAACAGAAACAGATAGATAGTTAAAATCGTAATGAAAAAAGATATATGTAAAAACTTACCGATGAACTGAAGAAATATTTTCTCCTGCCCTATTGTTTCTCCTTTTGCTTCTTTATACGATTCAATCTTAAGTTTTGCCTGCGGAGTTATTCTATCGTGTTTGGCTATAATCCTTTCGTTCTCATTTATAATCCCTGCATATTTGGAAACATTATCTCTTGCCTGTTCGGTTTCAAGCTTTGTCGCTTCTTCATTATAAACAAGATTTGGTTTTATAAAATGAAGAGTAAATTCAATCAATGCTTCGGTAATTTCACTTGAATATTTAAGCTCTCTTATTTTATTCCTTGTTTCAGTTTTTGCCTGATCATAAAAATAAAATTTATTTATAGGTTCAATCCTGTCAACATTGCCCATTCTAACCGCGATACTATCTCTTAATTTTTGATTACTATCTATGCTTAATATTCCTTTTTTGCTGACAGCATCTGCAATTAAATGTGTCTGATTAAATACTTTTTCTAAATTATAAACTCCTGCGTGTGGTGAATTTTTTTGGATTCTCCTGAGATTTAATAATTGTATAAATGCATTTGTACTTAAAAATGTAGGATTAACATAGGACTGCTGATCCTTTTTTAGATTATCATCTATTACACTGGTTATATATGCGGCAAATATTTTTAATGAATCACTTCTTTTTTCGGCATAATTATTAAAAACAGGATAAACTGATTTTTCTGCTGCTGCCACTTCATTTAAATATTCCTGTTTATCTTTAATTATCGGGAAACTAAACGGAGCAATAAGATCATCGTTTGTCCAGATTGCCCCTTCGCTTACCTCAAACTCAATTGATTCACCTTTGGGAAACATCATTACAATCAGGATAACAGTGACAATCCCGATTATAAGTTTTCTTTTTAAACCCGTTGGTTTAGTTGATTCTTTTGTGTTGCTCATATATCAAGACATTTTTGCTTTTAATAATTTTTCCAGAAATACTGCTGCTGCTTCTTCGTTATTTGATTTTTTCAGAACAATATCTGCTTTTCTTTTCAATTCAGAAATTGCATTAGCGGGTGCAATCTTTAAGGCTTTACTTTCAAACATACTTATATCATTGTACCAATCACCAAGTACTGCGGTTTTTTCTTCCTGAATTTTTAAATGTTTTAACAAACGCTTCATCGCTTTACCTTTTGACGATCCTGATCTTCTTATTTCAAGATAATAAATATTATCGTGAGTCTGTGATCTGAAAAACGAAATAGAAATGCCCAGCGAAAAAGGAAAAATAAACTTATCTCTTATATATGAAACAGCAAGTCTATTATCACTGGCAAAAACAAGTTCAAGAGTTTTATCAGTAAGATTATCGTACGATTCCACTTCCTGATAAGGAGCTCCGAATTTATCCATCAGTTTAGGTATAACAGAATTTTGTTCAGTATAGTAGATAACATCATTATGACACAGAGCAATGTTCACCATATATCTTTCAGAAAGTTCAATTGCTTTTTTTACATGATTTTCTTTCAGATAAGATCTGTAAACAAAGTCTTTTTCTGAAATACTTTTAATCACTGTCCCGTCAAGTGAAATAAGCGGAGAGTATAGCTTTAGTTCTTCTGCAAGCGGAATAAGCGCAGAATGCAATCTACCGGATGCAAAAGAAAAATTGACCCCGAATTTTTTAAGATTCATTATTATTTTTTTTGTCCGTTCACCTAATTCACCATAATCATTTACCAGTGTTCCGTCAACATCAAAAAGAACCAGCTCTATATTTTTTAATTTATTCAGATTAAGCATTTTATTCAGCGATTTTCTTCCAGCCAATTTTTGACATATTATAATAAAGAATTACTATTGATACAGCAGCTACAAGAATATAGATTAAAAATCCTGTATAATCACTTAATAGTAATTTTCCTGTTCCAAATAAAATTGAATAGACTAAAATAACTCCAATAATCCAGTTAATAAACAGTTTAAAAAATCCAGAATCGTTTTCAACCTCGGGAATCTGAGAAGAAATTTTCTTCCACATTACACCGCCGGGATGAATTTTACGATAAAAAGATTTAAGGACCTTGTCATCCGTTGGTTTTGTAAGCAATGTAACAACAAGCCATACTATTGTTGTTGCCGGGACAATTATAAACAAACTGAGTGGAAACTCTATATCAAAACTCCTAAGTATTGGAAATACTAAGAATGGAGTAATCATTGCAGAAATTTCCGACCAGGCATTTATCCGCCACCAGAACCATCTTAATATTAACACTAATCCAACACCTGCGCCACACTCCATAATAAAAGCCCACGCTCCTGATATTTTATTAATGAAAAGCGTAACTACCAGTGAAATTAACATTAAGATTATCGTAACTATCCTGGAACTTAAAACATAAAACGATTCTTTTTTATCTGTAACAAGAAACCTTTTATAAAAATCATTAACTATGTATGAAGTTCCCCAGTTCAACTGTGTGGCAACAGTGCTCATATATGCAGCAAAAAAGGCTGCAACAAGCAATCCTTTTAAACCAACCGGAAGAAAATCCCTCATTGCATAAATATAACCCATTGCCTTTTCTGAATCTGCTAATTCGGGATATAACACTAACGATGCTAATCCAACAACAATCCAGGGCCAGGGTCTGATTGTATAATGAGCAATTTGAAAAAACAAAGTCGCAAACAATGAGTGCTTTTCATTCTTGGCTGACATCATCCTTTGTGCTACATAACCGCCGCCGCCGGGTTCAGCGCCCGGATACCACGAAGCCCACCAGATTATTCCGATATAAGCAAGAAAAGAAAAAGTCGTCATAGCCAGAGTTCCAGCTGCAGTCGGAACATCAGAAATAGTCGGGAAGAAATTAAAAACATAATCAGGAAGTTTTTCTTGCAAACCATCCATTCCGCCAACCTGAGGTGAATTTACGACAATGATTGCAAGGATAATACATCCGGTAATTGCAATAAAAAACTGAAAAGCATCAGTAACAACAACTCCCCAAAGACCTGATATTGCAGAGTAGATAGCAACCAATATCATTGCACCAAATACATACAGTAAAACAATTGATTCATCAATTCCAAATAATCCTACAAGGATTGATATCATTGCTTTATTCACCCATCCGATTATAATTACATTCATAAACAAACCAAGATATAAAGCTCTGAATCCTCTCAGAAATCTGGCAGGTTTTCCGGAATATCTGATCTCTGCAAATTCAGCTTCGGTCATTATTCCTGCTCTTCTCCATAATCTTGCAAAAAAGAAAACAGTTAACATTCCGCCAAACGCATAGTTCCACCATAACCAGTTACCTGAAATTCCATTTTTTGCAACTAGTTCTGTAACCGCTAAAGGAGTATCAGCTGCAAAGGTTGTCGCAACCATTGATAATCCGGCAAGATACCAGGGGAGATTTCTACCTGAAAGGAAAAAATCATCGGTGCTTTTGCCGGCTTTTTTGTAATAGATTAATGCAATTATTATTGAAAATATGAAGTAGGCAATAACGATTAAGTAATCCAAGAATTCCATTTTTACCTTTCGATATGTTATCTGTTAAATGCCGTTTGGAATTGTTTTTTTTTGATGTTTAATATAAGATTTTCACGGCAAAATGGACACTTAATATTAATAATACTGATTAAGTTTTTCTTAATACTAAAATAAAAGGGAAACTTAATCTTGTTTTTTTCCAAAAATTAAATGAAGCGTATTTCCCACCAGTAAAGTTATTAATACTCCGATTAATACAAACCAAGTCCAGGCTACAACTTTATATAATATTATGAAGCTCATAAAAATTATTGCAGTAAAAAAAGCAGGTATTGCGTGTTTTTGCTGAACATTTTTATTAGATAATCCCAACAGAAATGTGCCCAGTAATCCGCCATAAGTAAATGAAGCGATACTTAGCGCAAGCTCAACAACTGTTCCGGGACTGTTCATAAATATCAATGCGGATATTATCAGCATAACAGCCCAAAAGATTGTCAACATTTTCGAAAGCAATAGATTCTTTTTCTCATCAGTTGATTTTGTAAAGGGGAGATAAAGATCAATCATAACTGAAGATGAGAGAGAAGTAATTGATCCGGCGAGTGTTGATAATGCGGCAGCAAATAATCCTGCAATGATTATTCCTTTAACACCAACCGGTAAAGCTTCAATTATAAACTTAGGAAATATTTCATCAGATTTTATATCAATACTTCCGTAATAGACATATAATAAAATTCCGATAAACAGAAACAATGCAAATTGAAATATGATTATTACTCCGGTTGTAATAATTGCTTTCTTACTTTCAGCAAGATTTTTTGCTGCAAGCAGTCTTTGAACAATAAGCTGATCTGTTCCGTGTGAAGACATCGATAAAAAAGCTCCGCCAATAATTCCGCTAATCAATGTATATGGCTGTGAAAAGAATTCCGAAATACCATTCTCAAATCCCAGATTAATAATACTCAGTTTTGAAGTCACATCAGCAGAACTAAAAATTTCATTAAATGGCAGTGGAATAAAACTGAACAGATAAATAATAGAAACAATTGCACCGCCGATATAAATTATCATCTGCACTGCATCAACCCAAATAACCCCTTTTAATCCGCCTGTAAAAGTATAAAGCAATGCTACAATTGCCATTATAACAATCGCAATAATTGGTTGAATATCCAGCATAAGATAAAGAGGAATTGCAGTAGCAAATAATCTTACTCCATCTGAAGCAATACGTGTAAACAAAAAAGTTATAGATGCCATTGATCTTGTTTTATTACCAAATCTGCTTTGTAAATAAGAATAAGCCGTTGATAATTCACCTTTATAATACGCCGGTAAAAAATAAGCTGCTACAATTATTCTCCCGATAAGATAACCAAAGGTAAGCTGTAAGAAGTTTAAATTAGTAAGATATGCCAGACCGGGAATTGAGATAAAAGTTAATGTGCTTGTTTCAGCAGCAACAATTGAAAAACTGATTGCCCACCAGGGAACTTCCTGCGAACCAACAAAATAATCTTTAACTGATTTTTGTTTACCGCCGCGAATCTTACCCAGACTGGCAATTGCAACTAAATAAAAAACTATTATTGCATAATCGATATATGATAAATGCTGCACTTAACTTCCGAGATCCTTTAATGCTTCATCTACAGTAGATGTAACCGGTAAAACGCGGTCAAGCTGGGTGATTTTAATCAGGTTATGAACTTTTTCGGATGGTGCGGCAAGCCTCATTTGTCCCTCGTTAGCAGAAACTATTCTGTTTGCTACAAGAATAGCGCTTAAACCGGAGCTGTCACAGCTTTCAACTTCGCTCAAATCAATTATGAATTTATTAACACCTTCAACTTTTAAAATCATTGTAAACTCGCCTTTGAGCAAACCCGAAATACTTGTATCCAGTCTTTTCTCATTTAACTTAAAAACTGTAACATCGCCAAAATGTTTGGTTTCAAAATTCATAAAAGCACCCTAAAACATTTTTAAACAATTTAAGAAATTATTATACGATACTTCTGATTCAACATCATTATTCGCTATCTGAAAATTATAGTATTTGTCTGAATTCTTTTTTGAATAACCTATCCTGATTTTTGCATTAACAATATTTGCAGCATAACTGTAAAACAATTCATCTTTTCTGTTAAGATCAATTACTCCATCAAATTTCATTTCAGAGAGTTTACCAATCAGTTTGTGATTCGGCAGATTGAGTCTGTTAAGATCGTTTACACCAAACTCTATTGATCTGTTTCTGAACTTTGCAGGCATCAGGCTGATCCGATAATCGCGGGCTAATATTTTTACAGCTTTATTAAGATGATCAAGATGTTCCAGCACAATAAAGCTTGATCTGAAATCCTTTTCATCTTCCGGCATTAAAACAAAAAAAGAGCCTGAGCGTTTTAGTGCCTGAGAAAAATCCTGCTCGCTCAATTCATTGTGTTTTAATTTGTTCGATATAAAAAATCTTGAAATATTATTTTTTATTGATTCGATCATCTTTATTCGTTTTCATTTAACATATCAAGAAAATCTGATTCATTGATAATTTTAATTCCAAAAGATTCAGCTTTAGATAATTTAGAACCGGCTTTCTCTCCAGCAATAACATAATCAGTATTCTTGCTTACACTTGAGGTAACTTTACCTCCAAGTGCTTTGATACGTGATGCCGCCTCATCTCTGGAAAAACCGGACAATGTTCCGGTTAAAACAAATATTTTATCTGTAAAAGAGGATTTTTTAATTTCTCTTTTTTCAGATACAAAATTAAGCCCTGCTTTTTTTAATTCCTCTATCATCCTGATATTTTTTTTGTCAGCAAAAAACTGTTTTACACTTTTACTTATGCTTGGACCAATTTCGTAAATGGAGGATATTTCTTCTTCTGAAGCTATAATCAGGTTATCAATAGAGTTAAAATGATCTGCAATTTTTTGTGCTGCACCTGCACCTACATATCTAATTCCGATTGCAAAAAGAACTTTTGAAAACGGTTGAGTTTTACTTTTTTCAATAGCATTTAAAAGATTGTCAATGCTTTTTTCGCCAAGTCTTTCAATCTTAATTAATTCTGATCTTTTATCTTTTAATTTGTAGATATCAGAAAAATTTTTGATAAAACCTTTTTCAACAAAAAGATCAATTAATGCTTCACCTAATCCTTCGATATCCATAGCTCCGCGCGATGCAAAATGAATCAGCCTTCCTTTTATTTGTGCAAGACACTCGGGATTTTCACAATATAGTGCAACTTCATTTTCAGGTTTAAATAATTTTGATTTACATACCGGACATTTATCAGGTGGAATTGTAGGCTGACTTTTTTTTGGTCTTTCATTTTCTACAACTGAAACTATTTTAGGAATAACATCTCCGCCTTTTTCAATTACAACAGTATCGCCAACCCTTATATCTTTTCTTTGTATTTCATCAAAATTATGCAGTGTTGCTCTGCTAATCGTTGAGCCTGCAAGCTGAACAGGCTCTAATTCTGCAACAGGAGTTATTGCACCAGTTCTGCCAACCTGCCAGGTAATATCCAGCAGCTTAGTGAATGCCTGCTTAGCTTTAAATTTATATGCTACCGCCCAACGCGGTGATTTAGCAATATTGCCAAGAATATTCTGTTGTCTTACAGAATTTACTTTTACTACTGCACCATCAATTTCATAATTAAGAGTATCTCTTATCCGCTCAAATTTTTCACAAACTTCCAATACTTCCTGAATATTTCTGCACACAACAAATTTGTCATTAACATTAAAGCCAAGTTGTTTCAGCAACTTCAGGCCTTGTTCTTGTGATTCGGGCTCTTGATCTTCATTTATTAGTGTATAAAGAAATACATTGAGCTTTCTTGATGCAACAATCTTTGGATCCTGAAGTTTCAATGTGCCTGCCGTTGAATTACGTGGATTTGCAAAAAGTTTTTCACCATTAGCTTCTCTTTCCTTATTAAGAATTTTGAAATCATCAATCCTCATAAAAACTTCTCCGCGCACTTCAAAATCCTTAAGATGATATTTATTCATCAGATCTGTATCAATCTTCAAAGGAACTGAACGGATTGTTTTTACATTATTTGTAATTTCTTCACCAACCGATCCGTCACCTCTTGTTGCCGCAGTTTTAAGTTTACCATTTACATAATTAATACTGACTGATGCACCATCAATCTTTAACTCAACAACATACTCAACTTTTTCATTTTCCGATAAACTTTCTTTCACCCTTCTGTCAAAATCGAACAGGTCCTGCTCATCATAAGTGTTAGAAAGACTGAGCATCGGAACTTTATGGTTAACAGGTTTAAATTCTTTGGTTAAATCTTTGCCCACCCTTTGTGTTGGTGAGTCTGCAGTAATCAGTTCAGGATTTTCATTCTCAAGTTTTTCTAATTCTTTTACAAGCAGATCATATTCCCTGTCGCTTATAACAGGCTGGGCAAGCACATAATAATTATAATCATGCTTTAAAATTTCACTACGCAGTTCTTCGATTCTCTTTTCAACAGATACTGTCATTATTCCTGTTCTATTTTAGGAGGTGAGTTTAGATAAACCAATCCTGTTTTATCCAATTTAAAATATCTTACCGATCTGCTTTTACCGGTAAAATCCACATCCCTATTATTAAGCTGAAGTGTTACTGATCCCGAATTACCTACAGTTGCTTTAAAATTATTCAATGCTGTAACACTCATCTTTGAATTGGGGGTTAAAGTGAACTCCTGTGTGCGGTTATTATCAAGAACGACGAAAATCCAGGAGGTATCTTTAGCAAAAAATGTAAGATGCAGACTATCGGAAGACGCAGAAGTTGAAGTGCTGTCAGCCGGAACCTGAATATCAGATCGCTCCTCAATATATCTCTGATTACTTTCTTCAATAACCTCATCAATAGGATTTTCTTCAACTATGATTTTATTGTTTTGATTAAAGAATAAAAAGTAAACCAATGCTGCAACTATTATCAAACCAACACCGCCAAGCCCGAATATCATTAGCTGTTTATTTGCTTTACTTTCATCTTCTACGGTTTTGGGTTTTGCTTCATCAACATAAGATCTAACTGGCGGAGAAGGTTTTACTACAGGCTTATGGTCTTCAACTTTAGGCGTAACCGGTTTTTCAGTTTCTTTTCCGGTTGATTTTACTTCAGAATTTTCAGAGACCTTTTTTTCTTCTTTTGATTCCGGAGGACTCGGATCATATTCTTTACCTTCTTGTGCGGCTTCATACTTTTTTAAAATAACATTTTCATCAAGACCTATGGTTTTGGCAAACTGTTTAACAAAAGCCTTAACATAAAGTTCTGGTAGAAAAGCAAAATTACCCTGTTCTATAGCTTCCAGGAATTTTATATCAATCCTGGTTTTCGTTGCAAGCTGTTGCAGAGTTAAGCCGCTCTTTTCTCTTTTACTTTTCAGTTCATCAGCAAATTTATTTAACATAATCTTATAATAATTTGTTAATTAATTCTAACAAGTTTTGCAGCAAAAGCACCATCCATTAAATGCTTATGAGGAAAAGTCTGGATACAGCCGTTTTCATCAACAAGGCTATCAGCAATTTTTCCTTTAGCTGATTCAAGTTTAAAATCAGGATGTGTTTCGATAAACTTTTTAACAATTTCAAAATTCTCTTCCGGTTCTATGGAACAGGTACTGTAAACTACAACACCTCCTTTTTTAACAAGAGTAGATGCTTTAGATAAAAACTTCAATTGATTATCAGTCATTTTTCTCAAATCAAAAATATCTTTTTTCCATTTAATATCCGGTTTCTTTGATAAAGTACCTGTTCCGCTGCAAGGGACATCAGCAAGTACTCTGTCATAAGGTTCTGACTCATATTCAAGTGCATCAGTTTCAATAGTTTCAACGATTTTTAATCCAAGCCGCTCATTATTTTTTCTTACAAGTTGCAATCTTCCTTCATACCGATCGAGAGCAGTTATCTTCCCCTGATTTCTCATGAGAGAACCCAGATAAGCAGTTTTCCCTCCGGGCGCTGAACACATATCAAGTACATTCATTCCCGGACGCACATCAAGCAATCTGACTGCTAAACCTGCGCTTTCATCTTGTATGTTAAAATATCCTTTCTGATAATACTCCCACGCAGTTATGTTGGTGAGGTTTTGAAGTTGAATAAATTCTTCAAGAAACTTTCCCGGACGGTATTTTAAGTTAACCTGTTCCAATAAAGCTTTAAAATCTGCTATATCCGTCTTGATAGCATTAACCCGCAGAGTAAGATATGGCTTTTCGTTATTTGCAATTAAAAGTTTTTCAGTTTCTTCTCTGCCAAATCTTTCAAGATATCTTTTTACCATCCATGATGGATGAGAATAATAAGCACTCAGATATCCAACTATATCTTCATTTGGATCTGGATAACGGATAGCGCTTTTATTTCTGATAATATTTCTTAAAATAGCATTTGTAAGGTCAGCAGGTTTCTGTCCCTGTAGTTTCTTTACAAATTCAACAGCTTCATTAACTGCAGCATGATCAGGAATCCTTTCAAGAAACATTATTTGATAAAGAGCAACACGCAAACCATTTTTCAGATTAGGGATAGCTTTTGAAAACTGCCCTTTGTAAAAACCATTAAGTATCCAATCAAGTCTGCCCTGCCATCTGGTAACACCATGAACAATTTCGTAAAGTAAAGCTTTGTCAGGACCACTTAATTCAGAGTTCTTTAATTCATTATCAAGTAACTTTTCAAGATATGCGTCTGTTCTTTCAACTCGGTTAAGTATTTTAACTGCAAGCCCTCTTACTCCCTGATAAAGATCAATCACTTTATGTTCTTCTAAATGAATCGGTTCTTTTATTTCATTAACTTGATCGTTGACACTTTCAGATTCTGTTAATTCATTTTGTTCTGTATTTCGCGCATTAATATCTTCCAACTAATAACCTCTTTTTTCTCTGTTAGACTGAGTCAATTCAAAAATAGATTTAAATAATTTCTCATCAATAGAATCAAACTCAACCTTTCGTCTATTTATAACTATCCTTGCTGTTTCAATAGCTTTATTAACATCATAAACTGTTGATGAACTATCTCCGCCCCACGTAAATGATGGTACATATTTATCTGGAAATCCTGGTGAAAAAATATTACACGAAAAACCAATTACACTTCCTGTATTAAACATCGTATTTATAGCACTTTTTGAGTGATCTCCTATCAACAGCCCTAAAAATCGCTGATTACTATCAACTTCCTTATTACTTAACTTAATTTTTATTTTTGAATAATTGTTTTTAAGATCACTGTTATTTGTACCTGCACCAAGATTAACCCAGCTTCCTAAATATGAGAGACCAATAAATCCGGAATGCTGTTTATTTGAGTAATCCATAAAAACAGATCCCTCAACCTCACCGCCGATTTTACAAACTTTACCAATAGATGTATTACCATAAATTGTTGCTCCGGCTTTTACTTTAGACGAAGCACCAATAAAACAAGGTCCCTCAATAAAGGAATTCGGATAAACAAAAACATCATCATCAATTATTACCGATCCGTTTGAGGCATCAATAACAACACCCGGTTTGATGATAACATTTCTTCCGATGAATATTTTTTCTTTGTTTATCAGATGAATGTTATGCTCTGCCTGATTTATAAAGTTTTCCCTGTTTGTCATTTTTAAATGATCAAAATCCAAAGCTATCTGAGTACCATTGTAAAAAATTATATCCCACAGATAATTAACACATTTAATATCTAATATTTTTATCGGAAGATTATTAAAATCATTTACCGAAAAAAGATCTTTAAGGTGTGCTGATTTATATTTAAGATTTGTCCCTGATAAATAAGCGGCAACAACCGTATCTTCATTCACAAAAACTTTATCTTCAGATCCGGAAAGAGGCAAAAGTTCAGAGATATTTTGTGGTGCAATAATCCGTCCGTTAATAAATAAACATTCTGTGTCCTCAATTTTGTTAACAAGACATGTCGGATTATTGCGCCTTACTGTTTCTTCCAAATAAGGACGGCAGTGAAGTGAAACTTTTGCTTTAGGATAATGCCGAATAATTTTATCCTTTAGCGAATCAATGCCACACAATAATTCATAAACCGGTCTTGAATAAACAAGCGGCTCAAGATTAGTATAATTTTCGTCTTCAAATATGCATATCTGCAAAGTTTTTAACCCTTAATAAATTAACAATGGAATTTAACATTTTTTGAATAAAGATTCTTTACTTAAATATGGTTAATAAACCTACAGGATAGGGTTTTTTTTAATTATTATTTTTTATGTCAATGATCTTTAATCTGTAATACTGTTGTATCCGATGCACTTTTTAAGAAAATGGTAAGCATTAAGAAATGAATTTGAATAAAAAGTAAAGGGCATCACTGCAATACCCTTGATTCTTTAATTCTTTTATTCGGTTACATTCGTTACAGTAGCTGTTTTGCGAGAGAAGAAAGAATATATTGCCGGAATAATAAACAGTGTTAAAAATGTAGAAAGTATCAGTCCGCCAATAACTGCAATACCCATAGAAACCCTGCTTTCAGAACCAGCACCAATAGCAAGTGCAATCGGCAAAATTCCTAAAACAGTAGAAAGGCTTGTCATTAATATTGGTCGTAAACGAGCGGTTGCAGCACTTATAACAGCTTCATTTTTAGTTAAGCCTGTTGCTTTTCTCTGATTTGCAAATTCAACAATTAATATCCCGTTTTTAGTAACAAGACCAATGAGCATAATGATACCGATCTCACTAAAGATATTAAGTGTTTGATTGAAATACCAAAGCGAGAACAGTGCGCCAAGCAATGCAAGCGGAACGGTAAATAAAATAATAAACGGATCTCTGAAACTTTCAAACTGTGCAGCAAGTATTAAATAAATCAATCCAAGAGCAAGTAAAAAAGCAAACACAAGACTTGATGAACTTTCTTTAAATTCTTTCGATAGTCCGTCTAATGCAGTTGAAAATTTCTCATCCAGAACTTTATCAGCAACATTATACATTATATCGATTCCTTCGCCCAGCGATACACCCGGTGCTAATCCAGCAGAAACGGTTGCAGAAACATATCGATTAAACCTGAACAACTGAGGCGGTGCACTTTGTTCATCTACATAAACAACATTATCAAGCTGAATCAAATCACCATTATTATTTTTAACATAAGTTGATTTTAAATCAATCGGTGCATCCCGGTTCTCTCTGGAAAATTGTCCGATCACCTGATATTGTTTACCATCTTTTATAAAATATCCGAATCTCTGTCCGCTGAATGCAGACTGTATCGTTTGTGCAATATCAATTGTAGAAACACCAAGTGCTCTTGCCTTTTGCCTGTCAATAGAAATTTTAAGTTCAGGTTTATTAAACTTTAAATTAGGTTCAACCACGGTGAAAGCATTTGTCTTCTTTGCTTCTTCAACAAACCTTGGTAAGAAATCTCTGAGTGCTTCAAAATTAGGTGCCTGCAATACAAACTGAACCGGTAAACCGCCTCTTCTTCCACCGCCAATTGTCTGCTGCTGAGTAATAAATGATCTGGCTCCGCTTAAACTGCTTATAACAGGTGTTAAGTCATCGGCAATCTGCTGTTGGGATCTTTTTCTTAAATCAGCATCTTTCAAAATTAAATTTATAAACCCCGAATTAACTGAAGCAGCGGCTCCTCCTGATGGAGATGTAACGGAGATTATGCCATTCCTTTCAGGAACTTGATCTTTTATAACACTAACAGTTTCATCTATATATCTATCCATAAACTCAAATGTAGCACCTTCTTGCGCTGTTATACTTAAATTAAGTCTGCCTCTGTCCTCAAGCGGTGCAAGCTCTGTCGGAAGTCCTGAATACAAAATATAAATCAATCCGATAGATACGATTGTAACAGGAAAAGCAAGCCACCGATGGTTTATAAAGTATTTAAGATGTCTTTGATAAGTATTATTAAAAGCAACAAAGAACGGTTCGGTTAGATTATAAAACCAGTTATGATGTTCTCTTTTTTTAAGGATCTTCGTACTTAACATTGGTGTTAAAGTCAAAGCTACAAAAGCAGAGATGATAACTGAACCGGCTACAACAACACCAAATTCTCTAAACAATCTGCCAGTAATACCCTGTAAAAAAATAACCGGCATAAACACAGCAGAAAGGGCAATCGTGGTGGATATCACTGCAAAAAATATTTCTGCAGATCCTTTTTTTCCTGCTTCAACAGGATCCATTTTATTTTCAATCTTAGTGTAAATATTTTCAAGAACAACAATCGCATCGTCAACGACCATTCCGATCGCAAGAACAATTCCAAGTAATGTTAAAACATTTATAGAAAAATCAGCAATGTACATTATGAAAAACGTACCTATAAGTGAGATTGGTATTACAAGTATCGGAATCAGAGTAGTTCTCCAGTCACGCAAAAACAAAAATATTATCAACACAACAAGACTAAAAGCAAGAATTATTGTTTCTTCCACTTCTTCAATCGAATTGCGGATAAAAGTAGTAATATCAAAGCCAATTCCCGTTTTAATATCTGCTGGCAGACTTTTCTTTATTACTTCGAGTCTTTTATAAAACTCATCTGCAATTGCAATGTTATTTGCACCTGCCTGGGAAATCAGCACAACACCAACCATTGGTATTCCATCTCGCTTTAGAATAGTGCGCTCATTTTCTGCACCGAGCTGTGAGTGCCCGACATCTTTTACTCTTACAATATTTCCGGCAACTTCTTTAATAATAAGATTATCAAACTCAGCTTCTGTTTGTAATCTTCCGATTGTTCTTATAGAAAGTTCTGTATTATCTCCTTCTATTCTTCCGGAAGGCAGCTCAACATTTTCTCTGTTCAGTGCATTTCTAACATCAACCGGAGAAAGACGAAATGCTGCCAGTTTAGCTGGATCCAACCACAACCTCATTGCATATTTTCTTTCGCCCCAGATCTGAACAGAACCAACTCCGGTTATGGTTTGCAATCTTTCTTTAAAAATATTATTTGCAATTTCACTTAACTCAAGTAAACTCCTGGTATCACTCTGAATATTAAGAAATACAATTGGCGTTGCATCTGCATCTGCCTTTGAAACAATTGGCATATCAATATCGGGCGGAAGATTGAAAAGAGCTCTTGATACTCTGTCACGAACATCATTTGCCGCTGCTTCCATATCAATATCAATATCAAACTCAACAGTAATTGTGCTTCTTCCGTCTCTGCTTGCTGAGGTCAGAGATTTAATACCAGCAATTCCATTTATTGATTCTTCTAATGGCTCAGTAATCTGGCTTTCAATTACATCTGCATTTGCCCCCACATAATTAGTAGAAACTGTAATGATCGGCGGATCAACTGAAGGAAATTCTCTTACGCCCAAATAAGTATAACCTAAAATTCCGAATACAATAATGATTATTGACATAACCATTGCAAGGACAGGACGCTGTATGCTGATTGAAGAAAGACTCATCTATATTTTTTACTTAATTAAATTCTGAAATAGTAACTTTTGACATTGGTCTTATCTGAAGTATTCCTGAAGTTATAACTGTGTCTCCGGCATTTAATCCTGAAACAATCTGAATAGTGGTTTCTTCTCTAACACCTATTTCTACATTCTGTTGAGCAACAACACCATTTTTATACAAATATACTTTCTGTCCTTTTAATTCCGGCACTATTGCTACCGAAGGAACCAAAATTGCATCGTTGATTTTTTTAAGATTAAGTTCAACATTTGCAAATGCGCCAGGAATTAGATCGGAGTAATTTGTATTACATACTGCTCTGATCTTCAATGTTCTTGTTCCCGGATCAATCTTTGGCTCTATCGCATAAATTTTTGCTTTGAAAACAGTTGTGCTTCCGCTAATCTTAAAATCCAATTCATCTCCTGTTTTAACAGATGTTGAGTATTTTTCAGGAATAGAAAAATCAACTTTAATTATATTGAGATTTTGTAGAGTAGCTATTACTGTTGATGTTGTAAGATAACTTCCTTCACTAACTGATCTTAATCCGATGGTGCCGCTAAAAGGTGCACGAATTTCTGTTTTATCAATTTGTGCCCTGATTAAATCATAATCAGCTTTGTTAACATTAAGCTCACTTACGGTATTATCATATTCTTCCTGACTAATCAGATTTCCATCGCGCAATTGTCTTTGTCTGAACTCTTTTTCTTCAGCAAGTTTAACTTTTGATTCTGCTCTTCTTAATTGAGCCTGTAAATCTGCATCGTTCATTTTTACAAGCAGATCTCCTTTATTAACATAACTTCCTTCTTTAAAAAGAATTTTAATTATCTTTCCCGCAACTTCACTTTTTAATTCAACTTCTTCATTTGCTAAAATTGTTCCTGTTGTTAACACATTATTATTCATTACTTGTGGTACAACAATATAAGCTTTAACTGAAACAGTCATATCGGGTTTGTTGCCTGCATTATTTGTATTTTCTTTTTTGGATGATGAAAGAAGTTTTGGCAGCAGGATTATTAAAAGAAATATTAGGATAATTGCTGAGATAATAATTTTTTTTATGTTGTTTTTCATAACTAATTTTGATGACAAAGTAATCAAATAAAAATCTAATCAAAATATAAAGATAAAAAAGGCGAGTTTTAACACTCGCCTTTTAAATTTAAAAAGTCCCTTCTCTTTTGGAGAAGGGATTTAGGGATGAGGCTTTTTTTTACTTTGCCAATATCATCTTACGGGCTTGTGTAAAACCAGGCGCTGTTAATTGATAGATATAAACTCCACTTGTTAACTTAGAAGCATCAAAATTGACCGAATAA
>JAKIZM010000096.1 GCA_022708025.1 Bacteroidota bacterium
TCATATGAAGAATAAGTATTGTTGAAAATTTATTTCACCCAATTGGTGAATATTTTTTTCTCTAATTTATCCCTTTTTTTGATATTTAAATAGTCCTTTCTGTATTTCTATTTCGGATTTAAGATTAGTTGGGATAGTTTTAAAAAGCGGTATATCTTTACAATGTAAATTAAAAACACATTAATACTTGAAAAACTACAAATTAATAATTCAATATGACGGCACAGAATATGCCGGATGGCAGATTCAGGAAAACAGTAATACTGTTCAGAAAACTATTACTGATGCGATTGAATTATTATTAAAAGAGAAAATAAATCTTATTGGTTCAGGAAGAACTGACAGCGGTGTTCATGCTTTTGGACAGGCAGCCAATTTTCGCACAGAAAATAAAATAGATATTTACAGATTCAAACACTCACTTAATTCTATTCTTCCTTATGATATCTCAATTAAAAAGATGGAAGAAGTATCTGAAGATTTTCATGCAAGATATGATGCAAAAAAAAGAGTTTACTTTTATCTGATTTCAAAAACAAAAAATCCGTTCTTCAGGAATTATAGTTATTTTTATCATAAAGAAATTGATTTAACTAAGTTAAATCATCTTTCTAAAATAATTACAGGGACAAAAGATTTTACTTCGTTCAGCAGAAAAAATTCAGAAGTAGAAAATAAAATCTGTACCGTTTATGAAATCTGCTGGCGTGAGATTCGCGAATTGATTGTTTTTTATATTAAAGCTGATAGATTTTTACACGGAATGGTTAGAACAATTGCTGGTACATTGCTGAGATCTCAGGAGTTACCTGAATCAGAAAATTATCTTAAAGAAATTTTTGAACTAAGAAACAGAGAAGCAGCATTTGAAGCTGTTCCGGCAAAAGGTTTATTCCTGTATAAAGTAGAATATTAAAAATGATAAGTTTCAGATTTACAAAGTATTTTTATATAAGTGTTCTGAAAAAATAAAATAATTTAATTAGATAGCTTGTGGAATTCTTAGCTCAAATACATTCAAAGATAATTCATTTTCCGATAGCGTTATTGTGTGTTTATCCGTTTATTGAGTTACTGTTTTTTATCACACAAAAAGAATACTTTAATAAAACAGCTTTTTTATTTTTATTACTCGGTGTTGTTGCGGCATTGTTTGCAGTTCTTTCAGGCAATCGGGCATTTGAAATGATAAGCAACTGGCAAGCCGATTCGAGAATGATTTTTGAACAACATCAGTTTTATGCAAATATAACAGTGTGGTTTTTTTCAGCTTTACTTATAATAAGATTTGTTGTGTTTAAAAAATATTCTTCTAAAAGAGTAATTGCATTTATATTTATTATTGTTTCTTTGGCAGGATTATTTGCTATTTATCAAACCGGATATTACGGCGGTTTGTTATCAAAACTGGTTATAATTAATTCACAGTAGATTAAAAAATAATTTTTAAAAAAAATTCATGATTAAGATTACTGCCTTTACTAAATATTTTCTGATTTTAATATTCCTTTCACAATTTGTAGTCTATGCTGAACAACCGCCAGCAAGCAAGGTATCAGGACTATTTATGTCAATCGGAGTAGGTCCAAGGTTTCCGGTAGCAAATTTTTCCAATACTGCTGGTATTGGTTATGGTGTTAATCTGGAGTTTTCATACACAGATAATGAATTCCTGCCTGTGTTTTTATACACAAAAATTGGTTTTGAACAATTTTCCGGTTCGCAAAACTTTTATAGAGAAAGTGATTATACTAATTATCATGTAAATGCAATTCCGATAAGCGTTGGTGCTCGGTATTATTTTTCTCCTTTAATGGAAAACATAATTTTACTGATGCCGGTTTTTCAGATTTCTGCTGTGTATTGTTACTCTCATACTCTAAATGAATTTGATAAAACCATCAGCAGTATTAATTTCTCCGAAGATAAGCATGATTTTGGTTTTAGTGCCGGAGCCGGATTTTCAATGTTTATGATGGAATTAGTTGCAGCTTATAATTATCTGCCTGAAAAACAATTTGTTTCTTTAGATCTGAAAGTCAGAATTCCTTTATATATAAATTTTTAAGAGGTAAAAAAATGGATTATAAAAATCTTCTTCTTGATGTTAATCAAAACATAGGGCTGATAACCATAAACAGACCGGATAAACTGAATGCATTAAATCATGAAACAGTAGTTGAGTTAAAAGATGTATTGGAAAAATTGGAATCAGATGAAAATATTTTTGTTGTGATTATTACAGGAAGCGGTGAAAAAGCTTTTGTTGCCGGAGCAGATATTTCAGAGATCAACAAATTGAATATGCTGGAAGGTAAAAAGTTTGCCGAGTTTGGTCAATCAGTTTTCTCTATTATTGAAAAGTTTGAAAAACCAGTTATCGCAGCAGTTAACGGTTTCGCACTTGGCGGCGGATGTGAACTTGCATTATCATGTCATATCAGATTGGCAAGTGAGAATGCAAAGTTTGGACAGCCGGAAGTTAATCTCGGTATTATCCCTGGTTACGGCGGAACGCAGAGATTAACCAGACTTATAAATTCAGGAAGAGCCGCTGAGATGATTCTGACTGCTGATATGATTGATGCAAATGAAGCCTTTAGAATTGGTTTGGTTAATAAAGTTTATCCTCAAAGCGAATTGCAAAGCAGTGCTTTTGATATGGCAGTTAAAATTGCTTCGAAAGGGCAGCAGGCAATTCGTTTAGCTTTAAAAGCAATTAAAGCAAACGATGAAGTTTCTTTGCAGGAAGGACAGAATTTGGAAGCAACACTTTTTGCTCTTTGCTGTGGAACTGAAGATTTTAAAGAGGGCACGAAAGCTTTTCTGGAAAAAAGAAAACCGGTATTTGTTAACAAATAATTAAATAATAGATGTCTGGTCCTTCTCTTAAAAATATTTCTATTACTCTTTTAATTGTGGTAATCGTTCTGCTTTTTATTAATGTTATCATTAGTAAGATTGTTAAAAAAGATGAACAGTTGCAAAACAGAGAAGAAATTTCCGGAGTTTTAATCGATAGCTTATTCAGATCAGCTTTATATAATTATGGAATAGAACAGAGCTGGATTAAAAAGAAAAAGATTAAGCAGATATCCGGTGATTCACTTTTTGCTTCCTACAGTATTATTGTCCCAAAAGATGTCCCGATAAATTTGCTTCAGTTAGAAGCAAAAGAATTATTGTGGGAGTATGATGCGGATGTTGTAAGTGAAGAAATTCCTAAAGAGAAAAAGGTTCTGTTAAAAATTAATTCAGATAATCATTTAAAATTAGCATCCGAACTAAGTTATGATGATAATATCAGAAGGGAATATGGAGCGGTTTCTTTTTTAGTTAGTAATATTAAACCGGATAATCAGGAAAAATATAATGAGTTGTTAAGAACTCCCGAATTGTTTTATGCAGTACTTATTCCTGATAGTAAATCAAAATCACTGCTAAATGATTTAAAAAAATTTGAAAGAAGGTTCGCAGTTATTCTTAATGATGATATTTCTGAATTTGATTATAAGTTGTCATCCTCAATATCAGAAAAAAGAACTCTGCTTTCATTAAAAAACATAATTTCTTCTTTTTACTCAGCAGCTTTTTTTATTATCGATGTAAAATCAGATTTGTATGAGTCTGCAAATTACAAGGTAATTGAAGCTGCATTAAAAAAGAGGAATATTAAAATTATACAAAGCAGTAAATTCAATTTGTTGAAAATTAATTCTCTTAATCCCGAATCAAGTTTCAGCGAGTTTATTAAGACTTTAGGTAAGAGTGAAGAAAGGGTGACGATGATCAGTGCAGATGATTATTTACTGATATCTGAATTAATTCCTGCTTACCGAAAAATCGGTTATCGTTTTATTCAACCCGGTGAATTAGTGTTGAATATGTAAAGTTAAGAAATCACATTTCCATATAAATCAACTTCAGAAAATTCTATTCCCAGATCCTTGATTTGCGGAATGATCTTCTCTTTATCGCCTGCAAGCACAATTGTTAAACGATCATTTTTTATGAATTCAGTTGCCGCTTTGTTTACTTCGTTTATATCAACTAAATTTAATTTATTAACAAATGTTGAATAATAATCCGAAGGCAAATTATATAATATTCTTCCTGCTATGCCGGATACAAGTTGTCTGTAAGTTTCAAAACTTAATGGAAATCTTTTTGTTAGGAAAGATTTTGCAAAATCAAGCTCTGAATTTTTTACACCATCCTTAATAAGATTTAATTCTGAAATTATTTCTTTAACTGCATTGGCTGTATTTTCAATTCCAACTGAAGTTGAAACTTCAAAGAATGCTGCTTCTTTATAATATTGAAATTTTGAAGTAGCTCCGTAAGTATATCCATTTCTTTCTCTAAGATTTAGATTTATTCTGCTTGTAAACTGACCACCAAGCACAGTATTTAATAAAAGTCTCGGTAAATAATTATTGTTGTTTCTTGGCTCAGTTAAATGTCCTGCACGGATTTCAGTTTGTACTGAATCGCGTTTATGATAAACAAAGATTCTTTTATCTGTATTTACAAAAGAATTTTTAATTGATCTGGCAGCTCCTTTGTTTGCCCATTTAGTTAAATATTTTTTAAGAATTTTATTTAACTCGGTTAATTTAATATTACCGGCAATTATAAGAGCTGAGTTTTCAGGGAAGAAAAAATCGGAATAGAATTTCTTAACATCATCATTGGTTAGTTTGGAAACGGTTTCTTCATATCCGATAATCGGAAAAGCATAATCATTATCAGCAGAAAAAAGTATCTTTTCAAAAATCTGATTTGCTAAAAAATCCAGCTTATCTTTTCTTTGCAATATCCTTGTGATTATTTTCTTTTGCTCGCGTTCAAAATCCGTAACATTAAAATCAGGACGTATAATTACCTTTGAAAAGAGTTCAAATGATTTTTCAAAATTCTCTGACAGTGATTGTAAAGTAATATTGATTAAATCGTTATCAGTTGATATGCTGAAATCAGACCCAAGCATATCAAATTGATCACTTAGTTCTAGTGCAGATATTCCATCAGCACCTTCATCAATTGTAAGAGCAGTCAGATTTGCGAGCCCGTATTTATTTTCCGGATCGTATTTACTGCCGCTGTTTATAATCATTAAGGCAACAACTATTGGCAGGTTGTTTTTTTCTATAAAGATAACCTTTAATCCGTTTTCTAAAGTGAATTTTTCCGGTTGAGGCAGATTAAATTTTATTTGTGATATTTCTTCAGGTTTATTTTTTCTGTTCAGACTCATTTATTTTTTTCTTGGAGTGACTCTAAGTTCAACAAAAGGTTTTAATAAATATTTTTTTACTGAATTTTTTATATCGTTATTTGAAATTGAATTATATCTATTAAGATCAAACTCAAATGAATTTGGTTCTCCCAGATAATAATTGTAATAATTAAGAAGATCAGCAATATTATCCAGGTTTTGCATCGAATAAACAAACTGCGACTTAATCCTGTTCTTCGATTTTTCAAATTCCTTATCAGAAATACCATTAATTGAAAGATCATTTATTTCATCAAGTATAATCGATTTAATATCGTCAGCATTTTGTCCTGGTTTAATGGTAGAAACAATAACAAACTGTCCGCCGAATTTTCCTGAGTACTGAAACGAAGTAATATCTTGTGAAACCTGGAGATCGAAAACTAATTTTTTATGCAACCGTGAATTTTTACTTCCTGATAAAATATCTGCAAGTATTTCAAGCGGTGCATCATCTTTCCCAAAATTTAATTCAGAGGGCCACGTTAAATAGATTCTTTCTAATTGAACATTGTCTTCGTGTTTGATAAAAACATTTTGACTTAATTCAAAGGAACTAATTTTAGGCGAAGCAGCAATTTCAAACGGTTTAATTTCTCCGAAATATTTATTAATCAGTTCAACAGTGTTTTCTTTTTTTATATCTCCGGCAACAACAATGGTTGCATTCTTTGGTGAGTAATATCGCTGATAAAAAGACTGTACATCTTCCAGAGTATAGCTTTCGATGTCTTTTATATGTCCGATGGTTATCCAACTATAAGGATGAGCTTCAGGATAAAGATTTTTATTCAGGATTTCCCATGCTAAACCGTAAGGTTGATTATCATAGTTTTCCAGCCGCTCATTTTTTACAACATCCTTTTGATTGTTAAGCTTTTCCTGAGTTAATGCCGGAAGAAAATAACCCATCCTATCAGACTCTAACCACAAAGCAAGTTCTAAATTGTTTGAAGGAAGTTTTTCAAAATAATTTGTTCGGTCTCTGGATGTAGAGCCGTTAAGTGTTCCGCCAGCTTCCTGAATATACTTGAAATGCATTTCTTTCGGTACATTTTCAGATCCTTGAAACATCATATGTTCAAACAGGTGAGCTAATCCTGTTTTACCTTTTTGTTCATAAGCTGAACCAACACGATACCAGATATTAACAGATACTAACGGCAAGGAATTATCCTGATACAAAATATATTCAAGTCCGTTATCAAGTATTCCTTTTGTGTAATCAATGTTAAGAAGTTTCAAATGTTTTTCTTTCCCTCGTAGATTGAATGACTTCTGAATTATTATTCTGAAAAATTATCAGGTTTTAAAAATCCCTCAATAAAAATTCTATCCTTTCAAACTTACCATCAATTTTTTGATTTGGTATAATATGCAATAGTTTAGCAAGCAATGGATTTATATCAATATTTTGTATTGTTCCGCAGGTATATCCGGTTTTAAAATCCGGTCCGATTGCAAAAAATATTCCGTGCATATCAATAAAATTATTATCATAACCGTGATTGCCGCCTGTTGTCATCTTACTGTATCTTTTAATATCTTTTTCAGTTAAAAGGCTCCATCCGGGTTCAGCAACAATCAGAATCGGCGGAATTATAAAACTTTTTGAAAAATTAAGATACTCAGGAATTTCCTCCCGGTAATAAACTTTATAATTCTTCTCAGAAGCTTTTAACAAATCGTAGATTTTTGATTTTTCATTATCATCCGGGAAAACATACATAACAGGTCCGGAATCAACAATCCTCTGTTTTGTATTTGATAAAATCTTTTCAACATTTATTATTCTCACATTATCAACATCAGCCATTCCGTGGTCTGAAACGATAATCACATTTGTGCTGTCATAAAGATTCAAATCCTTAAGTCCGTTAAAAAGTTTTCCAATCAGGCTATCTAATTGCATAATGCTTCTTGTAACTTCGGGCGAATTAGTACCAAATTGATGACCATAAGTATCTGTTGCATCAAAATACATAGTTATTAATTTTGGGCGTTGATTGTACGGAAGCTTCAACCAATCCAATACGCCTTCAATTCTTTTTGAATATGCCCGGTTGTGTTCATACTTTTCATAATAATCTGGTCTTCTGTAATCTAATGTTAATTCAGAACCGGGCCAGAAATAACTGGCAGTAATTACTCCTTGTCTTTTTGCAGTTTCCCAGATTGCTTCACCGATATAATTCCGCGGATCTCTTACAGCAACGGTATCTCCGATTCTGTACATTTTGCCTGTTACAGGATTAAAGAAATTATTAGCAATAATTCCGTGATTTTGTGGATACAATCCTGTAACAATAGAATAATGATTAGGAAAAGTTTTGGTTGGAAAACAAGGCTTAAGTGAACTTGCGTGAACTCCGTGCTGTTTTATAAAATCCAGATTCGGGGTAATACCGCGATTTGGATAATCCCATCTGAAACCATCAAATGATATTAAAATATTGTAAAATTTTTGCTGAGCGGTAAGATTTACACTTACGATTATAAGAAGAAGTAAAATTATTTTTTTTCTGATCATTTTTTTCTTTTAATTTTTAATTGACTATATACAAAATATAAAAATGCAAATTCAATCGAAAAATTATGATAATTTAAAAAGCAAGTGGTTAAATCATTCTTAAATCCGAAATAGAAATATCTTAAATCCGAAATAGAAATACAGAAAGGACTATTTAAATATCAAAAAAAGGGATAAATTAGAGAAAAAAATATTCACCAATTGGGTGAAATAAATTTTCAACA
>JAKIZM010000041.1 GCA_022708025.1 Bacteroidota bacterium
AGATGAACTCAGAAGTGAAAATGGTAGTTGATAAACTTATTTTTTAGAACAAAAATGTATTTTTTGTTGTGCTCGTGTCGCACTAAAAATCACAAGTCAGGAGGGCACTGCAGGGCACTGCATAAAAATACTATTATTTTCTTACGTGGAAATTGCAAAGAAATATGATTAGATAAAAATATTATTTCATTACAGCTAAAAACTGTGTTTTCTACAAAACTGATTTGAATAGACAGATATCTCTTTGGTTTTATTGAATCTATCAGAAGCAACAAAATATTTTTATTATGGAAGTAGTATATCACATTTTTTAAAATATCTTGAAATCCCTCAAAAAAATTAAAAGAAAATACTCCTGATACTTGCAAGAAATACTATTTTTTACAATCTTGAGACAGAAATTAGGCAGTTCTTTTTTCTAATAACTAACTAAACTTTAATAAATCTAAGGAGTTCTTATGTTCAGAATTTTTTCTGTTCTCTTTTTACTGTGCACAATTAACATTGCAATGTTTGCACAAAACTCACCAACATTGTTCGGTCAAACTAAGTCCGTCAATGTCGTACCCTCTGAAGCTGTTCTTTATGATCAGATGAGCGGCGTTGGAACAAATGCTTTAACTTCACAGAATTTTGAAGCTTCCAACGATGCTTATGATAATCAGGCTGCAGATGATTTTCAGGTACCTTCCGGCGAAATATGGACAATTACCTCTATGGAAATAGTTGGAGCATATTGGAATGGCTCTGGACCAGTTGCTTCGGCAAATGTCTGGTTCTATACAAATAATGGAAACTTACCCGGCAGCGTTGTTGCACAGCAATTAAATGTTGTTCCATCTGGCGGTGCATCAACCGGTAATTTAATTGTTACATTCACAACCCCAATTCAGTTGAATGCTGGTTCTTACTGGGTATCTCTCCAGGGTAATATGGATTTTTCAGCCGGTGGTCAGTTCGGCTGGACAGAGCACACTCAGGTTGGCAGTCCTTCAGTATGGCAAAACCCTGGCGGCGGATTTGCTACTTCGTGCGCAAGCTGGGCTCCCAGAGTAGCTACTTGTGGAGTTGGTGATGCTCCTTACTTTGATATGGCTTTCAGATTAAGTGGAAGTTCTGTTGTACCTGTTGAATTAACAAGCTTTACTGCAAGAGTAATTGATGGTAATGTAACATTAAACTGGTCAACCGCAACTGAAACCAATAACCATGGTTTTGAAATTGAAAGAAGTTTTGAAGGTGGTAATTTTGTTGCTGTTAGCTTTGTTAACGGTAAAGGAACTACAACAGAAATTCAGAACTATTCTTATACTGATAATAATTTAATGGAAGGAAATTATTCTTACAGATTAAAACAAGTTGATTTTAACGGTCAATTCGAGTATTCAAAAACTATTAATGTTGAAGTTACTGCTCCAGTTGAGTTTAATCTTGCTCAGAACTTCCCGAATCCATTTAACCCATCAACCAAAATTACTTTTGGGTTAGCAGTTGATTCAAAAGTTAAATTGAGTGTTTATAATTTATTGGGCGAACAAGTTGCACAGTTAATTAATGGCAATTTAACTGCCGGTGCTCATAATATATCCTTTGATGCTTCTCACTTGAATAGCGGTGTTTACTTCTATAGATTAGATGCCAGCGGAATTGATGGACAGAATTTCAGTTCAGTTAAAAAGATGATACTTACAAAATAAATTATCAGTTAACTGATAATAAAAAGCCCCCGGAAATTTTCGGGGCTTTTTTATTGAACAAACAGTTAAATATTATTTAACAATCTTTCCGGCTTTCAATTCTGAACTGATCCGTTGCAGATTATAAATTTTATTAATTGCCTCTATCATTCCGGCAGAATGTACTGAAACAGCTCTGTTCTGTTCAGTTGTATAAATAAAATTACTCGACAAACTTTCAATATTTCCATCAAAAGCTACTCCGACTATTTCTGCGTTTTGATTAATAACCGGACTGCCTGAATTACCTCCAACGATGTCATTTGTAGAAACAAAATTAAATGGAGTTGAAAGATTTAATTCTGCTGGTGGATTTATCCATCTATCCGGTAAGTTCCAGGGATACTTTTTCTCTTGTCCGTTCCAACGATCATATAAACCATAAAATGTTGTAAAAGGCTGAGCATAAGTTCCATTATAAGGATAGCCTTTAACAACTCCATCAGCTATTCTTAATGTAAATGTTGCATCCGGCGGAATTGATGTTCCATACACAGCAAATACAGCTTCTCCTAATTTTTGTGAATAAGAAGATTCCTTTTCGGTAAGTTCTTTACCTTTTGCTGTATATTCTTCAGAAAGCTCTTTTGTATTTAAAATAAAATAAATAAACGGATCATCTGAATTCAAAACTGCATCAGCGCCTTCTGATATTAAGGATTTTATATCATCCGTTTTTGTAATTTTTGAATGATCAAGAATATATTTTACTGCTTCCTGTCCCTTTTTGCCGCCTGTAAACTTTTTAATAATCGGATCGTTACTGCCAAAAGCTTCTTCTAACGTCTCAATTTTTGAAGCTAAAAGAGTATTGTTCATATTATAATCAAAATCTACTGGTATTAAGGATTCCAGAGTCTGATTTAATTCATCACCCACATAAAGATCGTTTCTTTCCGCCTCAGGTTTCTTTAATTCATTTGCAATATCAATTATCTGTTCAGCTATAAAGAAATATTGCGGTGTAGTAAATCTGTTCATTGATAAAGCAAAATTTTTGACTGAGATATCAGTAAGTTGTTTACGGATTCCGGCTATCTTATCCCAGAGATCACCATATTTTGCTTTTAATTTCGGATCGGCATCAACAGAGTTTCTGAAATTCTTTTCAAAATCTCTTTTTCTTTGCATCAGTTCAGGATCTCTTAATCCTTTTAAGGTTCCGTTAATTACTTTTAAAGAATTTTCAAAACCAAAAATTCTATCTTCAAGTTCTGCTTTTCTGCTGGGATCTTTTTCAAGCATATCTTTATACATATTGGTAAGTGTTGTCAGTAAACTTACTGTTCTTGGATATTGAATATCTCTTGCAAATTCTAATTGAGCAACAGTATTTAATCTATCGGTATTGCCCGGATTTCCGACAACAAAAACCGGCTCTCCAACTGCAGCACCGTTTTCACTCCATTTAAAATAATTTTTAGTTTTTAGCGGGCTTCCATCTTCATCATATACTCTGAAGAATGAGCAATCCAAATTAAATCTCGGATAAGTAAAGTTATCCGGATCTCCGCCGAAAAATCCTAATTGATCTTCAGGTGCTAAAACTAATCTTACATCAGTGTATCTTTTATAACCATAAAGAGAATATTTACCGCCGTTATACAATGGAGTAATTACAACATTAAGACCTGAAGCTTCAGCCTCACGTTGTTCTATCTTATCAATAATCTCCTTTTCAATCCTGGCACGTTCTTCATCAGTTTTACCTTCGTTTATAGCATCAATCACTTCGTCGGTTACGTCTTTAAATAACACAAGCTGATCAACATACAAACCAGGAACCGGTCTTTCATCCTGCAGAGATTCTGCAATAAAACCATTTGCGTGGAGATCTTCACCTTCTCTGTTAACCTGTGTTATGCTTTGTCTTGCACAATGATGATTTGTCATAATCAAACCGTCTTCAGAGACAAATGAAGCGGAACAATAATTAGCAAATCTTAAAGCAGATAATCTGACGTTTTCAAACCAGGCATTATCAGGTTTAAAATTGTATTCAGATTTGAAGTGATCTAATGGTGGATATTCAAATGTCCACATCTTGCCTGTATCAAATTTACCGGCTTTAACTGTATCCAGATTAATCCAGTTTTCACTTTGAGCAAATAATGATGTCTGTAGAATCAAGCTGAATAGAGCAATAAAGACAGCTAACCTTTCAGTCAGCGTTCTTAGAGGGGTTTTCATAACTGCATCCTATTATAATTATAGATTATTAACTAAAAAGCAAAGTAAAAATTAAATAAAAAATCCTTTTATGCGCCAGACATATTATGAATGGTCACATAAAAGGATAAACTGCTAAAAAAATTTTGATTAAGAATCAAAATCAAACAATAGAAACTTCTTTTAAATGTATGAATCCGGCTGATAAAGCGGTTCAATCTCCCACTCATCTTCAATTGTCCCAATACAATGAGAGCATTTAGGAACTGTAAAAACGACTTTTTCTTCGTTGGGTGCAGCTCTTACAAAATTTAATATTGTTCTGCAGCTTGCACATTGAACAATGTGCGAAGTATGAACTTTTCGGCTGCAATCGGGACAAATAAAACCAAGATCACCCGGTTTCTCATCAGGATGAACCAGAAAAATTGAGTTGCATCTTGTGTTATTACATTTAGCGAAGTGCCACTTAATAGTACCAGTAGTTTCGATAACTATCTCCATAAAATTAGTTGGTCAAATGTAATTAGTGATTTTCAAAAAATCCATTGAAAAACAAATATCTATAAAATTTTTTAGTGCGGTTTAAGCTATTTTCTTAAATTGCACTGCGAAATATCAGGGTTTCTTTTATAAAAAACACCGTATATTTTTGGTATTATTTCTTCATTATTTATAGGACTGAAAATGGAAAGATTGAACAGCTTTAAAGCTTACGACATCAGAGGTAAAGTTCCATCTGAACTAAATCCCGAACTCGCTTATAAAGTCGGAAAAAGTTTTGCAAAATATATCAATGCAAAAAAGGTCGTCGTTGGATATGATGTGCGGCACTCTTCAACGGATTTATGTAAATCACTTATTGATGGCTTAACAGATGCAGGCTCTGATGTTGTGAATATCGGATTATGCGGAACAGAGATGATTTATTTTTCTACTCCGTATCTAAATGCTGATGGCGGAGTTATGATAACCGCAAGTCATAATCCTACAGAATATAATGGAATGAAATTCGTAAAAAGAGATTCTGTTCCTGTTGGATATGATTCCGGCTTGAATGTAATTGAACAAATGATACTTAAAAATGATTTGGGAGAAAATGCCGCTTCTAAAGGCAAGATTGAAGAACTTGATATTATGGATGCTTTCATAAATAATCTCTCAAAGTTTTATGATCCTAAAAGAATAAAACCATTTAAAGTAGTTGTTAATGCGGGTAATGGTTGTGCAGGCTTAGCTTTAGATGCAATTGAACCACGATTACCTATTAAAATGATAAAACTTTTTAATGAGCCTGATTCTCGTTTTCCGAATGGAGTTCCAAATCCGCTTTTAATTGAAAACAGAAAACCTACTATTGATGCTGTTCTAAAAAACAATGCCAATCTTGGAGTTGCCTGGGATGGAGATTACGATAGATGTTTTTTCTTTGATGAAAAAGGAAATTTTATCGAAGGATATTATATAGTTGGTTTGCTTGCTAAATCAATCTTAAAAAAATTTCCCGGCGAAAGGATTGTACATGATCCAAGGCTTGTCTGGAACACAATTGATGTAGTGGAAAAAAACAAAGGCGTCGCTGTTCAATCCAAAAGCGGTCATGCATATATCAAACAGAAAATGCGTGAAGTAAACTCGATATACGGCGGCGAAATGTCTGCTCATCATTATTTCAGAGATAACTCTTTTTCAGACAGCGGAATGATTCCTTTCCTTTTGATAATGCAGTTAATGTCAGAAGATGATAAAACATTAAGTGATCTTGTTGAAGAAATGATTGCCAATTATCCTTGTTCCGGAGAAATCAATTCAACAATATCTGATCCTGCCGGAAAATTAAAAGAAATTGAGAAATTATATGCAAACGGAAAAATAGATAAAACTGATGGAATAAGTGTTGAATATGATAATTGGCGATTTAATTTAAGAATGTCAAACACAGAACCAATTATCAGATTAAATGTGGAATCCAAAGGCGATGTTGTATTGATGGAAGAAAAGACAAAGGAATTATTGGAAGTAATCCGCAAGTAAAAATTTAGTCCTTCCGGCTTTTACCGGAAGGACTTGTAATCTAAATTTTAACCTCAACCTTAAAAGGTATTTTCAGTCTCTCCCATTCTAATTTTATCACTGCAGTTTTATCGGATGTTTTTGTTATTGTATAAGCAAGCCATTCTTCCCAATCACCTTTTTGCGGTTTAACTTTTATTCTCAGCGCATCTTCAGATTCATTATATTCAAAAGCACCCCACTGGTCGGCAACCTTATTAAAAATCAATGTCCATTCATTCTTACCCGGGATTGCAAAAAAACTATATGAGCCTTTTTTCAGATTTTTTCCTTCGATAATAACATCTGTAGAGAAAGTAATTTTTGTTGCTTCATTAGCACCTGCTCTCCAGACTGCATTATAAGGAACAAGTTTTCCCCAAATAATTCTTCCTTTAACTCCCGGCCGGCTATAAATAATTTTAACATCAGTAAATCCGATTGTTTGCATCAATTCAGCTTTTGGACTTATCCTTACCTCCTCTTTTTTATCCTGCGCACTTAAATCATCAGAGATAAATAAACTAAACAGCATCAGCAGAATTATAAAGGACATCGTTATTTTCATATTACTACCCTTCCTTTTATTAGAACATTCAGATTTTTTGTAATACATCAACTGCTTTGTCAATATCATCAAATACGTTATAAAAATGGGGAGAAAATCGTATCATATTTTCTCTTAAAGAACAAATAATTTTATTTTGCTCAAGTTTTTTAATTACCAAATCCGGATCAGGAATTTTTATTGTTACGATACCGGCTAATTCACTTTCTTTACAGTTTAAAAGTAAACCATTAATTCCTATTGAAGCAAGTTTGGTAAGAAAATATTTTGAATTTTCTATAACTCTTTTTTCAACATTATCAAAATTATATTCATTAAATAATTTTAAAGATGAATTTAATGCATAAACTCCAAGAGCATTTATAGTCCCGCCCTGAAAAACATCAGCAGTTGTTTTAAGATCAATCTGATAATCCAAAAGATTCCAAGCATTATTTACAGAAAGCCATCCAACATTTGAAGGAATTAATTTCTTCTGTAGTTTTTCGTTCAAATAAATAAAAGCAAGCCCCTGAAATCCGAGCAGCCATTTTTGAGTGCCGCAGGAAAGAAAATCTATATTGCATTTTTCAACATCTAATTTAACTGCACCTAAAGCCTGAATCGCATCTACAGAAAAAATTATGTTGTTGTTTCTGCAATATGCTCCAAGTTTCTCTAAATCTATTCTGTAACCTGAAAGAAACTGAACATAACTGACTGAGATAAGTCTGGTGCCCGGTTTAATTGCATCAATAATCATTTCTGCAGTTACTTTTCCGTTATCTGATTTTACAAGATCTACTTCAACTCCGATTCGTTTCAGATTTAAGAATGGATAAACATTTGCAGGAAATTCAATGTCATTTAATAATATCCTGTCCCCTTTCTTCCATTGAATACTTTGTGCTAAGAAGTTTAATCCGTGAGAAGTGTTATCTGTAAAAGCCAGTCTTTCAGGAACAGTATTTAATATTGAAGCAAGAATAGATTTGGTTTCCGCAGCTATGTCTTTAAAAGAATTATAATCATCTATTTTGCTTTCACTTTTTTCTTTTAAGATCTTATTGATAGCATTTACAAGCAAACTTGAAAACGGACCTGTTGCTGCATGATTAAAATAAATTATATCATTCTTGATATATGGAAACAGAGTTCTTATGTTACTGAGATTCATCTTTGAAATTCGATTTTAGTTTATTTAGTTTACAATATAAAAATAATAATGAATTATTTCTCTTCTAAAATACAGGCAAAACATGGCTTCAAATAAATCAATCAAACACAGAGAATTAAAACCTGAAGAATTACGCTGGAAATGCGATCCTGAAATATTTAAGTTCGAATCAACCGAAGACATTGATCCAATCGAAGGAATACTGGGTCAGGAACGTGCTCTGAAAGCAATCCGTATGGGTATAGATTTAAGAAGTCCGGGTTATAATATTTATATAGCCGGATTGTCGGGCTCAGGGAGAGCGACTACAATAAAACAAATGCTGGAAAAAATAAGCAGCGATTGCCCAAGGCTTTATGATTATGCTTATATAAATAACTTTGTTGATCCCGATCAGCCCTTACTTTTAAAATTTCAAAAAGGACAGGCTAAAGAATTTAAGCAGGATCTTAACTCAGCTATCGAAGTATTGAAACAACGAATTCCTGTAGCGCTGGAAAGCGAATTATATCTTTCAAGAAGAAAAATTATTATTGATGAGTATAATCAAAAAGAACAGGAATTGTTAAACTCCTTTGATAAAGAACTCAGGGAAAAAGGTTTTTCATTAGGTCAGATAAGAGTTGGTGATCAGATAAGACCGGATATTGTGCCATTAATTGAAGGACAGCCTGTTCCGGTTTTTCAACTTGAAGACCTTATTAAACAGAATAAACTTTCCAAAGATGATGCACAGAAAATCATAAATGAATACGGAGAGCATCAACAGAAGCTTCAGATCATTTTCAAAAAAGGATTAAAGATAAGTCAGGAGTTTCAGGAAAAGCTGCAGCAATTAGAAAAAGAAAGTGCTGGGGTAATAGTACTTGGAATTTTTGAAGGGTTAAAGGAAAAATATAATTCCAATTTAATAGTAGAACATCTAAATATTATTCAAAATAATGTACTTGATAATATCCAAATCTTTAAGGGAATCAAGCCTCAGGGCGATATTACTCAGGAAGGTCTGACGATTGATTATTTTCGTGATTATGATCTGAATATAATTCTTGATAATTCACAAACTACTGAATGCCCGATAATTGTTGAAACTAATCCGACTTTCTCAAATCTTTTCGGAAATATAGAGCGCGTTAATGATGGCAGAGGTAATTGGTACAGTGACTTTACAAATATCAAAGCCGGTTCTCTTCTTAGGGCAAATGGAGGATATCTTGTTTTAAATGTTATGCATTTATTTGAAGAACCGGGTGTATGGAAAACTTTAAAAAGAGTTCTTACTTATAATAAACTTGAAATACGGGAATCGCCTTATCTTTTATCAATGGCTTCTACAACTTTAAAACCACAACCAATTGATATAGATACCAAGGTAATTTTAATCGGTAATCAATTAATTTATGCTTATCTGGCTGAGCGTGAATATGATTTCAAAAAAATGTTTAAAGTTAAAGCTGATTTTGATTATGAGATCGACCGTAAAAATAATATTCTAAACGAATATGCCAGAGTGATAAAAAAATTAATCAAACAAGAAAAACTTAAAGAGTTTGATAAATCAGCAATAGCACACCTGCTGGAAATAAGTGCAATAATCGCCGGAAGCCAAAATAAACTTTCATTACGCTTTTCTAAAATTGCTGATATTGCGCGTGAAGCAAGTTTCTGGGCAACAGATGATGGTTTTAATATTGTATCTGCTGCACACATAGAAAAAGCTTATCAACTTAGCCGCGAAAGACACGGAATGCTTGAAGATAAAGTAACTGAAATGTATGAAAATAAAACTATGCTTATTGATACTGATGGAGAAAGAGTCGGTCAAATAAACGGACTTGCAGTTTATAATGCTGATTTTTATTCTTTCGGCAGACCAACAAGAATTACAGCAACTGTTTCTTTGGGAAGCGGAAGTATAATTAATGTTGAGCGCGAAGCAGGTATGAGCGGCAGACATTATAATAAAGGAGTATTAATAATTTCAGGATATTTTAAAGAAACATTCGGACAGGATCAGCCGTTGTCGTTTAATGCAAACCTTGTATTTGAACAATCTTACGGTATGGTTGATGGTGATAGTGCTTCCTGCACAGAAATATTTGCATTATTATCTACGCTATCGGGTTTACCTATCAAACAATCAATAGCTGTAACAGGATCGCTTAATCAAAAAGGCGATGTTCAGCCAATCGGAGGAGTAAACGAAAAGATTGAAGGCTTCTATGATATTTGCAAACTTAACGGTTTAACCGGTGATCAGGGCGTTATAATTCCTGTTCAAAATATAAGTGATCTAATGCTTCGTGAAGATATTATTGATGCGGTAAAAAAGAACAACTTTCATATTTATCCGATCTCAAGAGTCGAAGAAGGTATTGAAATTTTAACCGGTGTTAAAGCCGGAAGGAAATCCGATAGCGGATATGAAGAAGGAACAGTTTTTTATCTTGTTGAAAAAAAGATTATGGATTTGTTTGAAAAATCACGCGCTGTAAGAACAAGTAATAACGGAAAAGAAAAGAAGCGAGTATCTGAAAAACCAGTAAAAAGCAAAAAGAAAAAACCATCAATAAAACCCAAGAGAAGAATTAAATAATGTTAGATGATACAAATCCCATTGCGAAAACAAAAATTCTTGTAACACTAGGACCAGCAACAAATAGTGCTGAATCTATCCGCTCACTTATACAAGCCGGTATTGATGGTGTTAGATTAAATCTATCACATAGTACAAATGATTTTTTAGAAAATATTTTTAAGTCTATCGACTCAGCTTGTACTTCCGAAAGATCACCACTTGCAATTTTAGTTGATCTTCAGGGTCCAAAAATTCGTATTGGCGAACTTGAAAAACCGAGTGTAGAACTACAAAATGGAAATTCAATTGAAATTACTATTGAAGATATTATCGGTAATGAAAAAATTATTTCAACATCTTACAAAGAGTTAGTGAGTGACGCAGAAGTTGGTAATGAAATTTTTATAAATGATGGGCTCATAAAACTGGTTATCAAATCAAAGACTAAGAAATCCGTAATTTGTGAAATTGTTAATGGCGGAATTCTGACATCTCATAAAGGAATGAATCTGCCCGGGATGAAATTATCAACACCATCAATAACAAAAAAGGATTATGAAAATCTTGAGTTCCTTATTAAATATCGTATAGATTACATTGCTCTTTCATTCGTAAGGAGTGCAAACGATATTTTAGAATTAAAAGATTGGTTAGTAAAAAATGGAAAAAATATTCCGGTAATTGCAAAGATAGAAAAGAAAGAAGCAATTGATAATCTGACTGAAATAATTAAAGCTGCTGATGGAATTATGATTGCCCGCGGTGATCTTGGTGTTGAGCTTCCGCCGCAGCAGGTTCCGGTTTTACAGAAATCAATTATAAAACAATGCAACGCTCTTGGTAAGCTGGTAATTACTGCAACTCAAATGCTGGAATCAATGATTAATTCACCTATACCAACTCGTGCAGAAGCGTCTGATGTTGCAAATGCGGTTTGGGATGGAACTGACGTTGTAATGTTAAGCGGTGAAACTTCAATTGGAAATTTTCCGGTTAAAGCAGTTCAGATAATGAATGATATTGTTATGCAGGCTGAGCAGCATATTGAAGATAAAATTATAAGAGATTTTGTTTCTCCTGATAATCTGCATGAAAAACTTTTTGACTCAATGGGTAAAGCTGTTGCAGATATCAGTAAACAAATTAATGCCCAGGCAATAGTTGTTTTTACATTTGAAGGAAGAACTGCAAGAATTATTTCGAAGTATAAACCTGATGCTAAAATAATTGCAATATCAAATAGCTTTGATACTATGAATAATCTTTGTCTGAGATGGGGTGTTACATCTATCTATCGTGAACAAATAGATAAAGAGCATCTTGCAATAGATGCTGTAAAAGAGCTAATCCTTGAATCATATTTGGCTAAGAAAGGCGATCTGGTTATATTTACGGCAGGTGCACCTTATTCTGAAAAAAGCAGAGCAAACTGGCTAAGATTTGAAGTATTATAAAATGAGAACTCAGGAATTAAAAGAAGCGTTATGGTGGAAAGAAAACAAGAACAATAAACTGCTGTGTACACTTTGTCCGCGTTATTGTGAAATAGGTCCCGGACAAGCCGGATTTTGTTATATAAGACAAAATATAAACGGAAAGCTTTATACAATAGGTTACGGCAGACCAACCGGTTTCGGGATTGATCCAATAGAAAAGAAACCATTAAATCATTTTTACCCGGGCACTAAAATTTTAAGTTTTGGTACTGCAGGATGTAATCTCGGTTGTAAGTTTTGTCAAAACTGGACAACAACTAAAGCAAAACTTGATGATTCAAATTCAATTATTGCTTTACCCGAAGATGTTGTTTTGCTGGCAAAAAGATACGGAACTCCATCTATTGCTTATACATATAATGATCCGACAATTTTTGGCGAATATGTAATTGATGTAGCTAAGCTTGCAAAACAGGAAAATATAAAATCTGTTATGGTTACCGCTGGTTATATAGATAAAGAAGCAAGAAAGGATATCTATAAATATATTGATGCTGCAAATGTTGACCTGAAAGCATTTACAGAAGAATTTTATTTTAAAAACACTTATTCACATATAAATTATGTGCTTGATACTCTTGTGTGGATTAAAAACGAAACTGATGTTTGGCTTGAGATAACAACACTTTTAATTCCCGGCGAAAATGATTCAGAAGATGAGATCAAAAAGGAATGTGATTGGATATTAAAAAACCTTGGTGATGAAGTGCCGATACATTTTACTGCATTCCATCCGGATTTTAAAATGAGAGATAAAAATTCAACTTCTCATTCTACTTTAGCTAAAGCTAAAAATATTGCGGTATCATCAGGAATTAAATTTGTTTATCTGGGTAATGTCCACGATTCTAAAAATCAATCAACATATTGTAAAAATTGCAACTCACTTTTAATTGAAAGAAACTGGCATCAGGTTAGTTTGGTAAATCTTAAAGGTAATAAATGTAAAATTTGTGGAACCAAATTAGCCGGAGAATTTTAAAAACTTTGTAGGACTAAAATGAAAAATCTTGAAGGCAAAATAGTATTTATAACCGGTGCTTCATCAGGTATTGGTAAATCCTGTGCAACAGAATTTGCTAAGCTCAAAGCTAATTTAATTTTAACTGCCCGCAGAGAAGATCGGTTAAAAGATCTTGCAAAAGAACTTGAGCAGAATTATAAAATAAAGACTCTTTGCCTGAAGCTTGATGTAAGAAAGTTCGAAGATGTTGAGAGTTTGTATAATAATCTTTCAGAAGACTGGAAAAAAGTTGATATACTGGTTAACAATGCCGGATTAGCCAGAGGCTTAGATAAATTTTACGCGGGCAAACTTTCTGATTGGAACGAGATGATAGACACAAACATCAAGGGATTGCTAAATGTATCAAGAGTTGTTGTTCCTCAAATGGTGGAAAGACAAACAGGACATATAATAAACATTGGATCAACAGCTGGACATGAAACTTATACTTTCGGAAATGTTTATTCAGCTACAAAATTTGCTGTTAAAGCTTTATCACAATCTTTCAGATTGGATGTTTTAGACAAAAGTATTAAAGTAAGCAGTGTAGATCCGGGAATGGTTTATACCGAATTCAGTAAAGTAAGATTTAGTGGTGATATTGAAAGAGCTGATAATGTATATAAAGGTATTACACCGCTTTCTCCGGACGATGTAGCAGAAGCCGTATTGTTTTGTGCTACAAGACCAGATAATGTAAACATTAATGAAATAATCTTAACACCTGTTCAACAGGCATCTTCATCTCAGGTGTACAGAAAAAATTAACAAAAAATTATCTGAATAAGCTAACGTCACCAGCGCCTTCTCTTATAATCTCCGGCTCATCACCGCTGAGATCTATAACGCTTGATGGTTCAAATCCCGTATTCTCTGAAGCAAGCATTAAATCTACTCTTGCGTAAAAGATATTTTTTATTTCTAACGGATCAAACAATGGATCACCAAGCCTTGTAGTAGCGCTTGTACTGATAATCGGATTACCTAATTCTTTAACTATCTGAAGTGTAACATTATGTTTTGGAACTCTTATTCCAACTGTTTTTCGTTTACTTAAAAATATTTTAGGAATCACTTTTGCAGCGGGCAGAATAAAAGTATAAGGACCCGGTAAAAGGTGTTTCATTGTCCGATAAGCATAATCCGAAACTTTTGCATATTTCGAAATATCTTTAAGATCGGAACAAATAAAGCTGAACAGCTTGGAATCTGTTTCACCTTTAATTGATAAAATTTGTTCTATTCCATCATGGTTAAATAAATCACATCCCAAACCATAATAAGTATCGGTTGGGAAGATTATAATTCCTCCTCTTTTAAGAACCTCTACTGATTTATTAATAAATCTGATCTGAGGATTTTTCGGGTGAAGCTCAAAATATTCCATAATTCAATTAGATTTTAAGGGTTGTTATAAGAGAATTCTGAAAAAAAACACTATGTTTAGTTTTATTATTATTTACTTGGGAATTTACAAAATAATCAATGATTTCTGCTCACATAGGAATAATAAATTAAACTTTTCAGAAGTTCTGATAATTTACTACTAAAATAGACTTCTGTAGATTAAAATCAAGAAGAAAATAAGGATTTTTCAAAAAACTGACAGAAATTAAAATAAAATTGTACTATGAATTTTAGTTTTTTAGTATGATTTTTATATATTTACGGTTCTAAAATTGAAAAGAATAAATAAGGAGTTTAGGAAATGGCTAGAAGATGCCAGGTAACAGGTGTTTGTCCGGCTACCGGAAATCAAATATCACACGCACATAATAAAACTAAAACAAGATTTTTACCAAATCTACAGAAAAAGCGAATCTGGGTTCAGGAATTGAATAGATATGTTACTATTAAATTATCTGCTAATGCTATAAAGACTATCAATAAAAAAGGTACTGCTCATATAGCTAAAATGGTTACTGAAAAGAAAATAAAAGCCAGATAGTTCTGATCTTATTTAAAAAGCAAATGGGAATCCAATCGGATTCCCATTTTTAATTTTAAACAGTCATAAATTATTCGCGCACAACCCAAACCTTAATCTTAGCGCTAACATTCGGATGAAGTTTCAGACTAACACCATAAATACCAAGCGCTTTAATAGGTTCTTCAATCTCTATTTTTCTCTTATCAATATTATGACCTTTTTCAGTAAGTGCATCAGCAATCATTTGAGTAGTAACAGTACCAAAAATCTTATCTTCTTCGCCAACCTGAACAGGTATAGTAATAGAAACAGGTTCAAGTTTAGCAGCAAGTTCTTCGGCAGCCTTTAATTCCTGCTGATAACGTTTTTCTACAGTTTTTTTCTCTTCTTCGAGTGCTTTAATATTTCCTTTTAAGGCAGCATAAGCAATACCTCTTGGAAAAAGGAAATTTCTAGCATAACCGCCTTTAACATCAACAATCTCTCCGATTTTACCCAGGTTCTCGAAGTCTTGTCTTAAAATAACTTTCATTGTTTTTACTCCAACTTTTTAAACTATCTGACAGTATCAGAAACGTAGGGCAATAACGCCATATGTCTTGCACGTTTAATTGCAATTGCAAGTTCACGTTGATACTTAGAGCTGGTACCGGTTATTCTTTTAGGAATAATCTTACCCTGCTCTGTAATAAATTTCTGCAACAGTTTTACATCCTTGTAATCAATATACTTGATTCCGCTTTGAGTAAACCTGCAGACTTTTTTAGTTTTAATTTCTTTCTTCATTTTCACTACCTGTTTGTTTAATTAAACTTGATTCTTCTTCAGATAAAAATTTATCAAAAGAATCTTCAGTATAGTCGATAGTATCATCAACAGCTATACTTGGTTCATCATCTTCAATTATATCATTTTCTTCAGAACCAATTAATCTTTTATTTAAAAACTGAATTCTTCTGGCTTTGATTTCAACAATACTTCTGTTATGTCCATCATCAGATTTCCAACTTCTGCTTTGTAACTCACCATCAACCAGAACTGCAGAACCTTTTCTTAATCTGTCTCTGCAGCTTTCAGCAAGTTTATTCCAGGCAACAACACCGATGTAACAAACATCTTCCTGCCATTGATTAGAGCTATCTTTGAACTTTCTATTAGAAGCAATTGAAAAATTTACAACAGGAGTTCTATTAGTAGTTTCTCTAAAAACAGGATCCTTTGTAAGATTACCAGCCACAATCACATAATTAATTTCCGGCATTTTCAAATCAGCCATTTGTAAACCTCCAAACTAAATCAATTTATTGTTAGTTATCATTTTCTTCATTTTCAACATCCAATTCTTCTGAAGCAATCGGAGCTTCCACTATTTCAGATGTTATGTCTTCTTTTAAAGTAGCTGAAAGAGTTTTGTTTTTTTCCAGCTGTTCTATCGCATCATTACTAAGATTTAATGTAAGATGTCTTAGTATTTGCTCATCTAATAAATAAATTCTTTCGAGCTTTGCAACCATATCTCTCGGAGCATCAAATCTGTAAATAGCATAATATCCTATTTTGCTTTTTGCTACCGGATATGCAAGGCGTTTTCTACCCCAATTTTCAATTTCACGGATAGTTCCGCCATTAGAAATGATGAAATCTTTAATTTTGGTAAGAATTGCATCGATTTGCTGATCATCTAATGCAGCATTAATAAGAATGGCGCTTTCGTACACACCTGTTCTCATCTGTAATCACCTCCCTTTGGGCATTTAGACCCTTACTATGTCTTTCAATAGTAAGAGCAGGGTTTATAAATAATGTTACTTTTTCTATTAAAAATTACTTAATTAATGGTGCAATAACAAGTGAAATTACCGACATAAGTTTTAATAAAATATTTAGTGATGGTCCAGAGGTATCTTTAAATGGATCACCAACTGTATCACCAACTACAGCAGCTTTATGAGCATCTGAGCCTTTAAAATACTTTTGTCCGTTAACTTCAATTCCTTCTTCAAACATCTTCTTTGCATTGTCCCAGGCGCCACCAGCATTTGCCTGAAAAATTGCCATCAATACACCTGATACTGTAACCCCGGCAATCAGTCCGCCTAACATTTCTTTATTTCCAAGAAATCCTGTTACAACCGGAACGATAACAGCAAGTAAACCGGGTATAATCATTTGTTTGATTGCTGATTTCGTAGATATTTCCACACATTTTCCATATTCAGCTTTACCATGAGCTTCTTCAAAAACATCAACATCCTCTTTATTCCATTCAGATTGATCTTTCCCCTGATTTCTTTTCATTACTTCTAAAGCTGCTTTTAATTGCGGGATTGAACTAAATTGTCTTCTCACTTCTTCTATCATAGCCATCGCTGCTCTGCCAACAGCCTGCATTGCTATAGCAGAAAACAATAAAGGAATCATTGCTCCTACAAATAAACCAGCCATAACTTCTGCTTTAGAAATATCAATGGCTTTTATATCGGCTGCAGTCATATATGCACCGAATAATGCAAGTGCTGTCAGTGCTGCTGAACCTATAGCAAAGCCTTTACCAATCGCAGCTGTTGTATTTCCAACAGCATCCAATTTGTCAGTTCTTGATCTGACTTCTTTTGGAAGTTCAGACATCTCAGCAATTCCACCGGCATTATCGGAGATTGGACCATAAGCATCAACAGCAAGCTGAATCCCTAAAATTGAAAGCATACCAACAGCAGCAATCGCTATTCCATATAAGCCGCCAAAATTAAAAGACAGAATTATTGCAAATGCTAAAACTAATATCGGAAGAGCAGTTGACATCATACCAACACTTAAACCTGCAATTATATTTGTAGCAGAGCCTGTAACTGATTGTCTTGCAATACCAAGCACAGGTCTTTTTCCGCTTCCTGTATAAAACTCTGTTATCATTCCAATTAAAGCACCTGTAACAATACCAACAACTGTAGCAATAAAAATTCCCATTGAGGTATATTGATTTCCCTTTTCAAGATCAGCCCATTGATAAAGTGGATCTTGATAATACCAGCTTTCCGGTAATAACCATCTAATTATGAAAAATGAAGAAATCATCATTATTATTCCGGCTACAATATTCCCAAAGTTAAGTGCTTTTTGCGGATCACCGCCTTCTTTTACTTTAACGAAAAAGGTACCAATTATCGAAGCAATAATGCCTACACTAGCAATGACTAATGGTAATAAAACTGCACCAAGACCGTTAAAATTGTTTTTAAATTCCGGAATTAAAAAAAATGTAGCTCCCAGAACCATAGTACTTACAATAGAGCCAACATAAGATTCAAAAAGATCTGCTCCCATTCCTGCAACATCACCGACATTATCTCCCACATTATCAGCAATTGTAGCTGGATTTAGCGGATGGTCTTCGGGAATTCCTGCTTCAACTTTTCCAACAAGGTCCGCTCCAACATCAGCAGCTTTCGTATATATACCTCCTCCAACTCTTGCAAACAAAGCAATTGACGAAGCACCAAAAGAAAATCCTGTAATAATAGTAATTACTCTGTTAAGACTATCAATATTAGACAATCCATAAAGATCACCATAAATAAGTAATAAACCTCCTAATCCTAATACACCCAAACCTACCACACCAAGTCCCATAACAGAACCACCTGCAAAAGCAATTTCAAGAGCCTTTCCCAATCCAGTTCTGGCAGCTTGGGTAGTTCTGACATTTGCTTTAGTTGCGACCCTCATACCTATAAGACCGGCTAAAGCTGAACATAGAGCACCAACAACAAAGGATACTCCAACAAGAGGAGAAGAATCAACTGTGTTTGAACCACTGTAAGCTAAAAGTGCAGCAACAACTATAACAAATATTATAAGCACTTTATACTCAGCTTTTAAAAAGGCCATTGCGCCTTCAGCGATATGATTGGAAATAACTTTCATTTTTTCTGTGCCAGCATCTTGTTTTGATATCCAGCTTGATTTCCAAAATGTATATAACAATGCTAAAACACCAAATAATGGTATAATATGAAAGATTAAATCCATAGTTAACTCCTTACCGAATGTTTATTCTGTTTCTTTGTTTTTATTATTTTGACTTTTTAACTGACTGTAAGTAATAAGCATTTTATCGTAACCACCAGTAATAAAGCTTTCAATCAATTGAGTGCCAAATTCGAATGATTTAATTAATTGTGAAAACTCTGAGTCTGAAAAATTTGTTAAAACGTAATCTGACAAAAACCCTTCATCAAAATTACTTCCTATACCTATTCTAAGTCTTGGTATTTCATCGGTGTTCATATGATAGATAATAGATTTAAGTCCATTATGTCCACCATCGCTTCCTGTTTTTCTTATCCTTATTTCTGCATTACTTAAATTAATATCATCAATAAGGATAAGTATATTTTCTGTATTAACTTTATAATGCTCACAACATTGCTTTAAAGCAATACCACTTAAGTTTACATAAGTAGAAGGCTTAATTAAAGCAAATGGATTACTATCAATCTCCCCTTCTGAGTATTGATAATCAAACTTAGAAAAAGTAAAGCTTAAAGATTTATGTTTAGCAAAAAAATCGGTTAACAAAAATCCTGTGTTATGCCTGTTTAATTGATAGCGTGTACCTGGATTTCCGATACCAAATATAATACGCACTAAAACTATTCTTCTTTATCCTGTTTACCTTTAGCAATTACTTCAGGTTCTGCAGGTTCTGTCCCTTCTTCAACCGGAGCAGCTTCTTTTTCAACTCTTGGATGAGTTACAGAAGCTATCATTGATTCCGGTGAATTAAGAATTGTATATTTTTCTGAACTTAAATCCGATACGTGGATAGCTTGTCCAAGTTTTAAATTTGTAATGTCTATCTCAATATGAGCCGGAATATTAGAAGGTAAACACTCAATAAGTATTTTGTAAAGTATATGTTGTAGTACTCCGCCTTCTTTAATTCCAATTGCACTTCCTACTAATTGAACAGGAATTTCCAGTTGAATTTTTTCATCTTTTTGCAAGCCTAAAAAATCCACGTGAACTATTCGATCAGTAACGGGATCAAATTGAACGTCTTTAATAATACACTCAAACTCATTTTCTTTATCAACATTAAGCGTAATCAGATGTGTTTTTGCTGTAAAAACCAAAGGATTTACTAGTCTTTCTTCTACTTCAACAGGAATGGGTTCGTGGTGCTTTGAATAAAATATTGCAGGTATCTTTCCTTCTTTGCGTAATAAACTTCTTGCTGCTTTATCAATTTGGGTTCTTTTCTTTGCGTTTATTAATACTTTCTCCATTTTATCTCCGGGTCTAAATTAACCTTTATCTATATTAAATAATGAACTGATTGATTCATTTTTATTTGTTCTTAAAATTGCATCACCAAATAAAGGTGCTGCTGAAATTCTTATAATACGATTACATTTATTTTCATCAAAATCTATTGTATCTGTAACAAATAGTTTATCTACCTGACTTTCATTTATTCTTTCATAAGCCGGGCCTGAAAGTAAAGGATGAGTAATTGCACCAAATATTCTATTTGCTCCTTTTTCCTTTAATGCTTTTGTAGCATTTACAAAAGTACCAGCAGTATCGATAAGATCATCAACTAACAATATATCTTTGTTTTCAACATCGCCAATTATATTCATAACTTCTGTAATGTTGTCTTTGGGACGTCTTTTATCAATTACAATTAAACCTGAGTTAAGCATTTTTGAATATGCTCTTGCAATTTTTATCCCGCCAACATCAGGGGAAACAACAACCAGATTATCCGAAAGATTATTCAGATAATTTAGAAATATAGATGATCCATATAAATGGTCCATCGGAATATCAAAATAACCTTGGATCTGTGATGCGTGTAAATCCATTGTCATCACTCTATCGGCACCTGCAGAAGTAATAAGATTAGCCATTAGTTTAGCAGTGATTGCAACCCTGGGCTGATCTTTTCTATCTTGTCTAGCATATCCAAAATATGGAATTACAGCAGTAATTCTCTTTGCAGATGCACGTTTTGCTGCATCAAGCATAATAAGTAATTCAACTAAATTATCAGATGGAGGATTTGTTGATTGAATTAAAAATACATCTCTTCCTCTGATATTTTCACCATACTTAACCCAAATTTCCCCGTCGCTAAATCGCTTTGATTCAAGAATACCTAATGGAACACCGATGGAATCAGCAATTTTTTCTGCTAACGGCTTATTTGAGCTGCCGGCAAAGATTAAGAATCCATCTGATGACATTTAGTAAAACTCAATATATTTTTTAAATAGGCGTCAAATATAACCAAAGAGGCTTGTTAAGTCAATAAATTTGGTTGTTTTAGAAACACTTTTGATTAATCTTTTCTCTTTTTAATCAGGAAAAAAATCACCATTAGAAGCACACTCCCAGCCAATATATATATCCACATCGGTGTTTCTTTAAGTTTATAAGGCTTAAATGTAACTGATATTGTCTTTCCTCTTCCGATTTCGTCAAGGGAATATGACCATGTTAAATTATTTCCAGACTTATTAGTTGCGTTATGAGTGATTATTTCCCCTCTTATATTATAATTATATGTAACACGGTATTTGCTGCCTTCTATACCAAATCCTGTAGCCACAGGAGGAATAAACTGCGAAAAAATCTTTTGACCGGAAGCACCATCTTCTAACAGAAATTTTGATTGAGAAAAGGCTTTTATTGTATTCAGTGAATCAACATGACTAAATTTTATATCAATATTTGCGTGTACTGTTGAATCAGTTGAATCTGAATAGGCAGTAATGTTTTTAATTGTTGTAAAGCCAGAAGAAAACTCTTTTCTTATTGAATCGGGATTAAAAATTTCCAGATTCAAAATTGTTGATACTGAACTTGAATCAGAATATTTCATCCAGTAGTTGATTTGCATTTCCCCGGAACCATCCGGATAAATTACTGTGTTCTGAGTATAGTTAAGACAACCAGTAATTAATATTACTGATAGAAAACAGAACGACAATATCTTTTTCAATTCAATATTCCTTAATAATATTTATTAGGTATTTAAATTTATGGAACATTCATAAATTATTCATTATTTTTCGCCTTCAAAATTTAGGAGTATCTAATGCCAACGTATGAATATAAATGCACTAAATGCGGACACAGATTTGAAATTTTTCAATCAATGAAAGATGAGCCATTAACAACTTGTCCGGTTTGTAAAGGTAAGATAAAAAGATTAATAGGAGCCGGTGCTGGACCAATTTTTAAAGGAACCGGTTTTTATCAGACAGATTATAAAAACCCAAGTAACAGTAAAACTAGTAATTCAAAAACTAATAATCAGAGCACAAACAATAAAACTGCATCTGACAAAAAATCTGATATAAAATCTAAAAACAAAGAATGATAGTTTCAGATGCTGTTTAAAAATCGGCACCGATAGAAAAATAAAATATCGGGTCTGAAAAGTGATTAAAATTATAAGCCCAGGCTACATCGAATCTTAACAAGAAGTACAGAAAGAAAACTCTTGCACCAACACCGGTACCCATAAGTAAGTCTTTACTTTTAAAATATCCATTTGAATCTTTATTAAATAATTGCAGCTTGCTGGTATTATCCCAGGCAGCACCTGCATCAATAAACGCAACACCTATAATATTATTAAATAATATTGGCAAAGGTCCCGGGATCAAATATCTGATTAGCGGAAATCTGAGCTCATAATTCATAAGCAGGTATTTTGTACCAATACGCTCGGAATAATTGTAGCCTCTTAAAGGCAATACTGCAGTCAGAAAAGCATAATCGCTAGTTGATTCAATAGGAATTTCTGTAGTTGCAAAAGAACGATTAATCCAGTTTTCTATTCCACCCATAAAAAATCTCTGTGCATTTTCACCACCGGAATATCCACCTGAAAATCTTATAGCAAAAGAATAATCAGTCCAGAATCTTAAATATGTTCTGTAATCTCCGCTCAATGTATAAAAACTTAATCGTTTATTTCCCAATCCTGGATTTCCATAAGCTTCCAATCGATAGCGAGTTCCTTGAATTGGTGCAGTATAACCCCACATAATATTATCGTGTACATAAGCTAATGAAGGTACTATAAATGATGCCTCATCAAGCGGATCAGAAAGATCGTCAAGATTTTCTCCTCTTACATTAAGCCATCCTAAGCCGGCTTCAAAACGGTAAAATCTGTTAAGAGGCAATGAAGCCGATAATGCAAAACCATAGCTTCTGTATCTGAAGAAATTAATATAATTTCCTTTAATAACATTGATAAACCTTGCAGTGTGATAGCCCTGAATGCTATAATTAATTTTACCACTGAGATTATAATATGCTAAACCATAATCCGAATTTTTAAGATCAATTTGTAAACCAGTAACACCAATTAATCTGTGATCACCAAGAATATCGCTAAAACTTAAAACTGTTGTGCCTATTAATCCATAAAATGTACTATAACCCGCATTAGCATAAACCAGGTCAGGCCCAAAAGTTATCTTGTATTTATTTACAAGATAATTTCCATTTTCATCAAGATTGTTTTTGGGAATAAACAACGAATCATTTGCATAGACTTTTTCTTTATTGGTATCAGAAGAGCCAAAAACAAATTTTGAATAATCATTTGAGCTTTTTGCTGATGAAGTATCTGATTCTATTACGTCACCCGTAAATATTTTTATTTGTTCTTCTTTTACTTCTTCCTTTTCATTGGTTTGAGTAATTAATGTATCCTTAATAATACTTTCATCAACTTTTGCATTTCGCTTCTCATCAAGCTTAGAGATGTATAATGTTGGTTTTAAAGTATCTAATTGTGTTTTGGGCTCAAACGGATTATCAAGCATAAAAAGATTAAATACAGATTCGTAAAGTGAAGAGAAAGCCAGTTTCTTACTATCCTTGGATAATGATAGTTGATATAATCCGCTAATCGAATTTGTAATTGGTTTAATTGGTATATCTGTAATCAGAACTGATTTATCTTCACTGGTTAAATCTTTGATATAAATATTGTTTATTCCATTAATATCAGAAATAAAAATCAGTCTTTCTCCGTTAGCTTCTTCTTTGGGTGAAGTTTCATCGCTGTAGGGCAGATCAGTAATTCTAATAATTTTTCTGTCTGAAATATTTAATTTATAAATATCTTTTTGTGAGTAGTTATGATCAGATATCTTAAAATCCTTACCGATTTTGCTTTCATCAAGATAATCACCTCTATCAGAAACAAAATAGATCGCTTTATCATCGTGAGACCAGGCAGGATCAGAATCACTGAATATATCATTTGTAAGATCTGTAAGCTCCTTGGTTTCAAAATTATAGATATAAATATCAGACTGTTTTGAAGTCTGACCAACAAAAGCCAGATATTTTCCGTCATTGGACCAGGTAACACTTTCGATAGATTCTAAATCAAATTCCAATGTTTCTCTTTCATCTTCTTCAAGATCAAAAATATATATTACATCAAAGCCGCTGTGTTCAGCAGAAATTGCAATTTTGTTTCCATCGGGTGACCAGGTTAAACCCGGTGTTAAAATATTTAATTCTTCAAAATCCGGCGTCTGATTTCCTTCCGCAAGCGGGCCAGTAGTTTTTCCGGTTATTACATCCATAATATATAAACCGAAATAATAATCTCTGTTCGAGATAAAAGCTATTTTATCACCTTGTGGTGAGAGCGCGGGAGAAGTATTATAAAACCCTTTGTCTTTTTCAGGATTGGTTAAACGTTTCGCAAAATCTACAGGATCATCTCTTAAGGCAACATCAGGCCAGAAAGTTTTTTTAATTTCTTTTTTCCATCGCTGACCAAGTTCTTTTATATCTATGCCAAGTGTTGCTTTAAATCCTTCTTCAACATTGCCAATGCCTTTTATTTTATTAAGCAATTCACCTATCTTTTCTGTACCGTATTTATTAGCGATATAATAAAAAACCGACTGACCACCACGATAGGCAAAATAATTATCCAATCTGTTTATATCGGGTAAATATTCGTTGACAGCAGCATCACGGATAAACATATCTGTATCAACATCCCAGCCCAATGCTTCATATTCTGCAAGACCTTCATTAAACCATAATGGAAACTGAAGAGATATATTATTTGATATTATATTCTGAATTGATCCACCAAAAAACATGTCATTCATTACAGCATGAACAAGTTCATGATGAACCAGGTGCCTGAATTGTTTATATGATCCGGTAAACTGAACTACAACTCTGTTCTTAAAAAGTTCAGTAAAGCCCTGAACACCTTCTGATAAATATTCATCAATTACATTTGTTTCCTGAAATTCATTCTGTGAATTAAAAATAATTAAAGTAATTCTGCTGTTTATACGGTAATTAAAAGCATCTTGAATTGACGTTAAAGCATCTTCAGCTGCTTTTGCAGCAAACTCAGTTATTGTTTCACCGCCCTGATTAAAATAAATATCAAAATGTTTAGTTTGTATGTAATACCAATCATAGTCTTTGATATGCAGCTTGTTTTTTCCAAACTGTGCAAACACAGCAGTTGAAAAAAACACAACAATAGTCAAAATTATTTTGAGTGGTCTCATTTTTAATCCTTTGAATCAACAATTATAAAATCTAATTCTGATCTTTCTTCATCAACACGAATAAGTCTGACATTAACCTTATCACCTAAACGATATTGTTTCTTTGTTCTCTTTCCAATTATAGCATATTTTTTTTCATCGTGTTCATAGTAATCATCATCTAAATCACGTAATCTTACTAATCCTTCAGCAAGTATATCTGTAAGTTTAACAAAAATTCCAAAATTAATTATACCAGAAATTATTGCTGAAAATTCATTTCCCAGATGATTTTTAAGATATTCAATCTGCTTTATTTTAGTACTTAATCGTTCCGCTTCTACAGCATTTCTTTCCGTTGCAGATATATTGTCGCAAATTTCTTCCAATTGTTCAAGTGAATAAATTTCTCCCCTTTTATTATTAAGATAATAAAACAACAATCTATGCACAATCAAATCACTGTACCGTCTTATTGGCGAGGTAAAATGAGTGTAGTACTTAAATCCAAGTCCATAGTGTCCAATGTTCTGTGTTGAATAAACAGCTTTTGCCATCGAACGAATTGCCAACTCATTAATCAGTGCTTCCTCTTCTTTACTTTTTACCTGATTTAATAAATTCTGGAAGCTTGCTGATTTAGACGAGGAATCCGGATCGAATGAATATCCCAGTGTTTTTACAAATCTCGAAAACTCAATTATTTTTTCCTTATCGGGTAAATCGTGAACCCGATAAACAAATGGCTTAACTGGTCCCGTTTTGCCGGAAGAAATATGGCAAGCAACTATTCTATTAGCCAGCAGCATAAACTCTTCAATAAGCATATTACTTTCCTGAGTTTTCTTGATTGCAATACTAACTGGCATTCCATTTTCATCAAGTTCAAATTTTACTTCGGGAGAAATAAAATCAAACGAACCCTCACGCATTCTTTTCTTTCTGAGTATCTGCGCAATCTTATTAAGCAAAAGTAAATCCTCAGAAAAAGCACCATTACCTTGTTCAATAATTTTTTGTGCTTCTTCGTAAGTAAATCTTCTCTTACTATTAATTATAGTTCTGTCAATTTTATAATCAACAACTTTTCCTCTTAGCGTTATCTGAACTATTACAGAGTAAGTAAGACGATCTTCATTCGGAATCAGTGAACAGATCTGATTAGATAATTTTTCAGGCAGCATTGGAATTACTTTACCAACAAAATAAACACTGTTTCCTCTTGAGTTTGATTCCTGATCAAGTGCAGAACCCTTTTTTACATAGTAAGAAACATCTGCGATATGAATTCCGATTGAGTAATTCCCATTTTCCAATTTTTCAACTGATAATGCATCATCAAAATCTTTAGCATCATCAGGATCAATAGTAAAAACATTTTTATCGCGGTAATCAATTCTATTATTGATTTCATCTTCAGAAATATTACCTAATATTTTATCAGCTTCTGTTAATACTGATTTAGGAAATTTATATCTCAAATTAAATTCTCTTGAGAGAGAAAGAATCTCAGCATCAACGGAACCAGCCTTTCCATAAACTTCAATTATTTCCCCTTCAGGATTAAGCATAGAACTATCCCAGGATAAATTTCCGACAACAACTTTATCTCCTGTTTTAGCACCGCTAAGATGTGTTTTATTGATATAAATATCCCTTTGAATATTTGGATCATCGGGTGAAATGAAGTAAAAGGAATTGGATTTTTTTAATTTGCCAACATATTCTTTTCGTTTTCTTTTAATGACCTTTATAATTTGTCCTTCAAGGTTTTTCCCTTTTTGTTTGGCAAATAATTCAACTTCAACTATATCACCATCAAGTGCAGCACCTAAATTTCCTGATGAAATAAAAATATCATTAATATTTTCATTGTTGATTATAACAAATCCATAACCATTTTTATTCATCTCTAATCTGCCGGTAAGCTTATTGGTTGATGGCATTTTATTAAGCTGATATCGTTTACCTGTTCTTATTAAAAAACCTTCTTCTTCAAGCTTATGTAATGCGGCTTTCAGAGATGCGTATTCATGTTCGGAAGTAAAACCGAGTTTTTTTGATATGTCTTTTGATTTATATCCCCTGCCCTGATTGCGATTAAAAAACGCCTTTAATTCTTTTTTCATTAAAATTCAAAATTATATTTTAATCCGCCTTCAAAGAATAAAGGATTATTAAATGAAGATGATTCATTTTCAGATTCTTTTCTCTCAAGACGCAGTTGAAATCTTTGAGTTAATGGATATTCAAGTCTGATATTTGCACGGCTAAGATCCTGAAGCACTTCGGTTGATCCTCCGATTTCATAACGAAGATTGCCGGCTCTTCCAATTAAATTGAATTTTGTTTCTGTGGCAGTTTGTCTCAATTGAAAATCTTTGACATAATCGCTGAAATACTGATTCAGCACACTTCCAATTAATGAGCCTGCAAGGGAGGTTGCTGTTGATGCAAACAGATTCTTATCTTGTTCTGTAACGTTTTCATCGTTTGGAAATTTACCTTGCAAAATAAAAAACATTGCATCAGTAACATTTTTGCTTGGATCTTTTTTGTCCTCATCAATATTCTGTCTGCCCATATAAACTCCAACATTATCTTCATCAGCGATAAAGTTTTTATTCAGTTCACTCAACGGACCTTTTAATTTTATTTTAACAGCAACTTCCTGTTCAGTTTGCCCGGTAGTGCTGCCTGGCGGAGTGTAGTAATCTTTATAAGTTGAAGTTATATTGACTATCGGATCATCAATCTTATCAAATTTAATATTTCCGGTAGCATTAAATGATTTAATAAAGCTTAGAGATGATCCCGGTAAAAGAGTAAGTTCACCGCCGGATTTTTGTTTTCCATCAATTGACTGCAGAAAGAAATCACCGCCGAGTAATACTAAAAGTTTCTGATCAAGTTCTTTGGATAATAACACTACTACCTCTGCTTCATTTACCAGTTTAATATCAATAGTATAATTAAATTTTGTTGAAGCTACTGTATTGTTGTTAATACTGTCTTTTTTAATACGCGCAGAAATGATACTATCAAGTTCAGACTCAAGCAGATCACGGACAATATCTTTTTCTTCGTATCTATAAATAAATCCTGCTGAACTTGAATAAGCAGAACTGCTTAACGGAACAATTAAATCGGCAACTGTAACATCAATCGGTAAATTCAGATATGAATTATTTTTATTTGCAGAATATGTAATTGCATCTCTGATTCTGAGTGCAACATCCCCATAAACAATAGGGCTTGCAGTTTTAGAAATCTGATCCAGCACTTTAAGATCGCCTGCAATAGCCAGATAAGTTGAATCAAGTTTAAATTCTTTTAATTTAACAAATCCGCTTCCTGTTAAAGTGCCGCCGTTCTTTGTTCCGGGAGCATTTTTCAATTCAATTTTTTCAATTGTAACATCTTCATCATCAATCCAAACCTTTGTCTGCAGATCATAATCAAGATTATTATTCGTTACTTTAAATGATGCATCATTAATACTGAAATATCCTATTGCAATCGGCTGTGACAATGTTCCTGATAAATCAATTTCGGTTTCCAGTTTGCCTTTTTTAAATTGAACAAAAGGAATAATATCTTTTAATGAACTTAGATCAAATTCATCTGATTCAATTGAAAGACTGATCGATCTTTCAGCTCTGTCAACACTATCTGATGAAGCAGAGAGTGTTAATGGTATATATCCGTTTATAGAAAGTGCAGGATCATTAAAATTAAGAGTTGAATCAAGAAGCCTGATATCAGTATTTAACGAATTATTACTATAATCAAACACCGAAAAGAGTGATCCGAAATTACTATTACCGTAAGTAATGTTTTCTACAGAAGCATTAATTTTAAAAAGGGGATCGGATAAATTACCCGTAAGTGATCCTGAAAAATTAATATCAGATTTAATTTTCCGCTCTGGTTTTCTGGCTAACAAACCTTCTATGATTTTTTCACCTTTAAGAGATTTTAAAGTAATATCTGCTTCGTGATATCCTTCAAATCCCGTTTCACCGGATATTTTGAATTCGCCCCCAGCTATATCTAAAAGGAATCTATCAAATGAAATTGCTTTGTTATCGTATGCAAGCTGTATGTTTCCGCTGTTTTTAATTTCCAATGCATTAAAGATTATTTGTAATGCCGGTATATCCAGTATTAATCTTCGATCATCAACTTTAACATCGGCAGATAAATCTGCTTTTAAGTTTTTTTCGAAATCCATTTTTATTCTGGAAGTCATCTTGTTATTATCAATATCCAGTTCCGCATTAAGATCATATAAGTTACTGCCTGCATAAATACGATCTGAGGTTAACTTCAAGCCAGCATTCAATAAGTCCTGATCGTTAGAGTTTATCCTGTTACTTAAAACAAAATCCAAAGAGGTGTTAATTAAAAAATAAACATCTGTGTTATTCCAGAACTTAACATATCCAAAATCAGAATCCATATCTAATGAAAGCTGTTCATCTTTACTGCTCATCTTACCGCTCACCAAGCCATCCAGTTCCAAAGTATTTTTACCGAAAGCTATTTTTACAGATTCTTTAAAATCCAGAAGATATGTAAAAGCAAAGTCCTGTAGTTTCTCATTTAATCCATTCTCAACTAAAATATTCTGTTGTGAACTAACTGAGTCATTATTAAAAACACTCAAGTATCTTTCTGTAATATTTTTATTTAAAATTTCTGCTTCCTGTGCAAAAACACTCCCAAGGGTTGTTAATTTAAAATTACCATTAATAGTAAAATCAGCTATATCGGATATAAGATTAATAATTTTATTTCCATTATCATTTCTTCTTACATCAAGGATTAATCGTGTGCTATCAATATTAAAATCCGAAAACTTTGTATCCTGAATATCCGTAACTAAAAATAAATCAATGCTATCAGGATCAAAGCCCTGTCCACTCAAATCAAATGAAAGATTGATAGCTGATTCAAATGATGGATCGTTAAGGAGTCGGGCAAGATTAATTTCATTTAATTTGCCTTTAACTTCATAAGAAGGATCATCAGGATTGGTAAAATCTACATTAGCATTTAATAGTGCTGAAGTAGAATCACCACTGAAATAAATTGAAGAATTTATTACTCCATTTTCGGCTTTTGAATTAATTTTCAGATCCCGTAAAAAGCTTCCTCCAAATACTGATGAACCTGCATCAAGAGCTAATTCCATATTCATTTTGTTTGGATCGAAACCTGCTCCGCTTATTGTTATCTGTGAATTAACATTTGTAGGAATGGAAATGAAGGAAGATAAATCAAGTTTTGATGTTTTTAATTTAATATCGTATAACATATCTGCAGGTCTCAGATCTAACTTTGCATCGCCTGACAGATTACCCAAGTCAGTTCTGAGTGCAAACTTAGAATCAAAATTTAACGGACCTCCCTTATAACTTAAAGTATCAAATTTAACAACACCGAGCATTGTATATTCAGGTAAGTCCAAACCTGCAAGAAGCTTATTTGGATCAGCAGGATCCAGGTATGAATCATTTAAGCTTACATCAAAAAACATATTGTCAAAATCAAGAAGATTTTTAAGATTTGCTTTTCCCAATAACCTGGTATTGTTATAAAGGACCTCCATATATTTAATTTGTAAATCACTTAATGTACCTGATGCTTCAATTTGTGCTGCAATAGAACCCTTAAGCATATCCATCGGAGGAACAAACGTCGAGATATCAGCAAAATTTAAATTTGATGCATCAAGACTTATCCTGACTGGTGCTTCGGCTAATGTTTTAGTTGAAAAATTATTCAGAAAATCCACACCTAAAACTGCTGCATTAATTTCAACATCGGATTCATCAGTTTTCAAACGAAGTTTATTTATACCCGCAAGATTCGGAGTTATTAAAAATGTTCCTGAAAAACTTTTCAATTGAAAAACAGTAAAGTTTGGTGAGAAAGAAAAATCATCTATTGTTAATCTGTAATTGTATTTATTCAAATCAGCAAAAGCATTCAGTTTCAGGTTCAGGTCTTTAATTCTCAGATCGTTTGTATTGATATCCGGATAAGATTCAGTACTACCGATTTTATCAAATTTCTGCAAAGAAAAATCCACATTGGTAAGAGCAAAATCTGCTACTTCAATTGTAAAGGGAAACTCCGATGTCGTTGTATCTTCAGGTTCATCAGAAGAAGGAAACATTTTTAGAAGATTTAATTGACCATCTTCTTCTTCGATTAATTTTATACGTGCATCTTTCAGTTCAAATTTTCTTACGTAAATATTTTTAAACAAAATTTTAAGCGGACTGGTTCTGAGTTCTATTTTACCGGCTGAAACCACCGTATCATTTTGTAGAGTAGATAATGTCGTGTTTTTAATTATCAGCGATGTAAATATCGTTCCTTCAATTTCCCCGATTGAAAGTTTACCGTTTATTTCATCATTAACTGTTTCAACCACAAAATCACGAAGCCAGCTTTTAAAGAAAGAAGTTTGAGAAACTCCAAAGAAGAGCATCAACAGCATAAAGATAAACAAAAAGGTAAAGATGAAAATGTTTACGCCGTAACGTAAAGCCTTTCTGCCTTTACCGATTATTCTGGTTTCTTTTTCTTGTGACTTTTCTTTTTTCACTGGTCTTAAAAGCGCTCTTTTATAAGTTGAATAATTTTAGAAGTAGATTGATCATTCACAAATTTGATTGTTTTAACTTCACCTCCGTTTGCCTCTACTATATCTCTGCCAACAATTTTATCGATCGACCAATCTGCACCTTTTACCAGTATATCAGGAATTAATTCATTAATAATTTCTGCAGGAGTATCTTCTTCAAAAAAAGTTACATAATCCACAGGCTTAAGATTTGAAACTATAAATGCTCTTTCTTCCTGTTTTAATATTGGTCTTTTTTCTCCCTTAATTCGTTTTATCGATTGATCTGTATTTAATGCAACAATAAGTATATCGCCCATCTCTTTTGCTTTAACAAGATAATCAACATGTCCGGAGTGAATTAAATCGAAACAACCATTTGTAAACACAACTTTTTTATTTGAGTTTTTTAACTGAATTCTTATCTCTTTTATTTCTTTACGCGATTTGATATTACTCATTTATTTTCTCTGATAATTGTATCAAACAGTTTATCAATTTCAATCGGAACAATTCCAACTTCTTCACAAACCAATCCGCCCGCATAATTAGCAAGATAAGATGCTTCATAAATATCTGCCCCGGCTGCAAGTGCAATTGTTAATGTTGATATAACCGTATCACCTGCACCGGATACATCTGCAACTTTTCTTGCTTTTGTTGGCATTCTCATTTCAGGTTTGTTTTTTTCAAAAACAGCAATACCGCCTTCACCCAGAGTTAATAAAACATTTTTTGCATTTAGTTTTTTTAATAATTCATTTCCGGCAAAAGAAATATCCTTATCTGTTTTTATTCTTACTCCAAGAACATCCTCAGCTTCTTTTCTGTTTGGTTTGAATACGGTAACATTTTTGTATTCGAAAAAATTATTAAACTTTGGATCTACTGTAATTATAACACCATTCTTATTAGCCAGCTTTATCAATTGTTTAATTAAAGAAGAAGATAAAACTCCTTTATTATAATCCTGAAGAATAATTCCATCTAAATTTTTAATAATGGAACTTACATACTCAAATATTTTATTTTGAATATTCTTATTCAGCACTTCCTTGTTCTCTTTATCAATCCGAACAATGTGCTGGCTGTCTGCTATTACTCTTGTTTTAGTTGTTGTTGGTCTTGAATCATCTTCAATTATTCCGTTGCGATTAATCTTCTGTTCATTTAATAATGAATTAAAAACAGTACCATAACTATCATAGCCAATAACACCAACCGGTTCAGCAATGCCGCTTAAAGTAGTAATATTAAGAGCACAATTTGCTGCACCGCCAAATCTGTATAATTCATTCTCAACCTCAAGCACAGGAACAGGTGCCTCGGGAGATATTCTTTTTACATCGCCCCAGAAATAAATATCAAGCATCATATCGCCAATTACAGCAATACGTTTACCTTTTAGGTTTTTCTTTAATTCGAGCAATCTCTTGGTAGATACCTTACTTATTTTCATTGTTAAACCAGAATAGTTAATAAATTCGGGTCAAAAATAACTATAAATAAAATGCCTAAAAAGAGGCGATAAAAGTAGCAAAACAAATAACTGGTTTTTACAGATATTATGTGGCGTGTTTAACAACAAACCCAATTCCTTTTTAACAACAAACCCAACCTCTTTAAGAAATTGGGTTTGTGAAAGTAACATTTTACTTGAGCAGCATCATCTTCTTGGAGGAAATGTATTCGCCGGATTGTAATTTATAGATGTAAACACCGCTTGCAAGTTTACTTGCA
>JAKIZM010000003.1 GCA_022708025.1 Bacteroidota bacterium
ACAGTCATAAGGAAGAATTTTTAAGAAATAATTATTTGTCCGTTAAATTATCTTTGTTTTTATGTCCTATATCGGATTTGAGAATACAATCAGATAGCAATTATTTAGATAAAGTTTTTTAACTTTATTCATCATTTTCAAAGATTTAGTTTAATAATGAATTCACAAAAGCACTCAAGATCTTTGTTCGAAGAAATAAGTAAACTTACAACTGAACAGAGAAATCCCAATTCAATGAAAATCGATTTAAGCCCAACTTCTGAAATCCTTAAAATAATAAATCAGGAAGATAAACTTGTTCCTTTCGCTGTTGAAAAAGAATTGCCTTACATTGAGCAGGCTGTTGAAATAATTGTAGATGCTTTCAAACACGGAGGGAGATTGCTTTATTTTGGTGCCGGAACAAGTGGCAGACTGGGAGTTGTAGATGCATCCGAGTGTCCGCCTACATTTGGAACTCCGTATGGAATGATAGAAGGATTTATTGCTGGCGGAAAAGCTGCAATGTTTCGTGCTCAGGAAGGTGCTGAAGATAAAGAGGAAAACGGAGCAAAAGAAGTAGTTGCTGCAAAAGTTAACTCTAAGGATGTTGTTTGCGGAATTGCTGCAAGCAGAAGAACACCTTATGTAGTTGGCGCAGTAAAAAAAGCAAAACAACTTGGCGCTAAAACCCTTTACATCACAACTAATCCCAGACAAGACTTTGACATTAAAGAAGTTGATGTTGCAATTTGTCCATATGTAGGACCTGAAGTTGTTATGGGCTCAACAAGAATGAAAAGCGGAACAGCGCAAAAATTAGTTCTTAATATGTTAACTACTGCATCAATGATCAGGCTCGGTAAAGTATATGGCAATATGATGATCGATTTGCAAATGACTAATAAAAAGTTGGTTGAACGATCCATTAAAATTGTTATGACGATTACAGGACTAAGCTATGATGAGGCTGCCGTTGCACTTGAGGATGCAAAAGGTCATGTAAAAACTGCATTGGTTATGATTCTTGCAAAAGTTGATTACAAGGAAGCAAAATTAAGATTAAAAAAAGCTGATGGATTTGTCAGAAGAGCTATTGAAAATAATATTTAAAGATTTACTAATAATTAATACATGAATTGATTAAATATATTCATTTTTTTAATTTGATAATGAAATCGATAAAATTATTTATTATTTCATTTTATTAACTAAATTACATTATTAAATGAATTTACAGGAGGTTTCAATGAACCGCTACCATTACTTAATGTTATTTTTTATTCTTCTTTTATCTGCTTCATTATATTCTCAAACTATCCCGCGGGCATTTGAGATAAAAGACCCTTCAGGACTTGAACTGGCATTTGGAGGAATAATTGCAGGTGTTGATTTTGACGGCGATGGTTTGCCTGAAATTTATACAATAAATACTAACTTTGTTGACAGAGATTATGAATTAATTCCAAGGATTTACAAGTTTGAATGGAATCCTGTTACTTCTACCTGGGATTCAGTTTGGGGAGCACAAGCAGATATTATTCAACAGAACACATATCCTGCTTTAGCCTGGGGTGACTTGGATAAAGACGGTAGGCCAGAAATTTATTGGGGACCATCAAACTTTTTGGATGCATCTATTAATCCAAATCCATACAGAATATTAGTATATGAATATCCGGGAGACGGAAGTGACAATATGGGAGTTGATGATGGATTTGGCGGTTGGCTGCCAAATGCACAGACAACACTTATCAATGTAGATAATTTTAGCGTTGCGCCTATCAAGTTTGTTTTAACAGATATTGATGGTGATGGAAATGAAGAAATAATATTTTCTAACCAATCTGCCGGCAATAATTTTCATATGGGTGTTGTTTCAGTTGATGATATTCCGAACAATGGCGGCGGATTAGAAACCTGGACTGTTAAGTTTACGGGTGAAGGTGATCCGAATCTTGCTGGTACAGGTGCCAAATGGGATTTTGCAGTTGTTGATAATAAAATATGGTTGTTTAATTCTAATGGAACTATCTCTTTAGTAAAATATGAAAATAATGGCTGGGTTACTTTTCCGGCTCAGCATAATGTTGCAAATGAAGATGCGTCTTTTAAAGGTTCTGTTGTAGTTGATTTAAATAATGATGGCAATAAAAGTATTTTTATGGGCGGCTGGTATAGCGGTAAAGTTTATTTGCTTGAAAATCCGGCAGGTACAGATACACTGGTTTCTTATGAAATTGCTGACTTTGAACCTTATTGTAATTACATTAGAGGTGCAACATTCGGTGATATAGACGGGAATGGAAAACCAGATATAATTTTCGGTTCAAGATATAATGCAAGTAACACAACTAAGGTGCCGGTACTAAGAGTTGAATATCAGGGCGGCGATAAAACAGATCCTGCAAATTATTTAACTTCAATAATTGATTCTGCTTACTGGGATAAGAACGGTGATATGCTTGTTGTTGCAGTTGGTAATTTAGATGGTGATCCGGAAGATGAAGTGCTTTATACACAGGGTTATTCTTTAGGTAATGCAAATGATGATCCTATGCCGATAATAGTACTTGATGCTCAGGTTACACCGGTTTCAGTTGAAAAAGAAAATGATATGGTTCCTGCTCAATTCTATTTAGAACAGAATTTCCCAAATCCGTTTAATCCGGCAACTGAAATAAAATTTGGAATTACTGAATCTGCTAATGTTGATTTAAGAATTTATGATGTGCTGGGAAAAGAAATTGCTGTTCTTATTAACAATGAATTTATGAATGCTGGTTCTTATAATGTTAAGTTTGATGCATCAAAACTTGCAAGCGGAAACTATATTTATAAAATGATAGCTGGTAAAAATACTATTTCAAGAAAAATGCAGTTACTTAGATAATTAAATTTTATTTTTAACAAATTTTAATAAATAGGAATAATTAACTAACAAATTATACTAACAATCTAATAAAAAGGTGACTATATGAATAAAGTATTATTCAATCTCTTGTTCTTTTTCTTAATAATGTCTTCAGTAATAGTGGCACAAACATTTCCACGCGTTGCTGAAATCACGGATCCATCAGAATTGGAATTCGGCTTTGGTGGTGTTATAGCAGGCGTTGATTTTGATGGAGATGGTTTACCGGAAATATATGCTGTAAATACAAACTTCGTTGATCGTCCTTACGAGGTTATTCCAAGAATTTATAAGTTTGAGTGGAATCCAACAACAGCTACATGGGATTCAGTTTGGGGAGCAATTGCTCCAGTGCCATTACAAAATACCTGGCCTGCACTTACCTGGGGAGATATAGATAAAGATGGAAAACCGGAAATTTATTGGGGACCAGTTAATAATATCGGTCCTGATCCAAATCCGGCAAGAGTATTAGTTTATGAATGTGTTGGGGACGGAAGTGATAATTTGGGAGTTGATGATGGGTTTGGCGGATGGTTACCAAATGCAGCAACTACAATTGTTAATACAGATAATTTTAATTTGAGGCCCTTTAAATTTGTAATTGCTGATCCTGATGGCGATGGACAGGACGAATTAATATTCTGTGACAGAGCAGGAACCTGGCATGTTGGTGTTTTATCAGTTGATGATATACCGGACAATGGCGGCGGATTAGAGACCTGGACAATTGAATATAGTGGAGAAAATGATCCGAATCTTGCAACTGCCGGTGCTTCTTATGATCTTGTTGTTGTTGATAATACTATTGGTTTAATAAATAGTAATGGCTCAATCTCTGTGATCGAATATGAAAATGGAGGTTGGGTATCATATCCACCTGTTTCCGGAGTTATGGATAATGCAAGTTCATTTAAAGGCTCTGTTGTTGTTGATTTAAATAATAATGGCAGCACAGATGTTATTGTCGCTGGCTGGTTAAACAGCAAAGTGTATCTATTAGATAAAGACGAAAACGATCTTGTTGCCTATGAAATTGCAGACTTTGCTCCTTACGCTGTAAGATTAAATGGTGCTAGTGTTGGTGATCTTGATGGAGATGGAAAACCGGATATGGTATTCGGCTCAAGGTATATGGCAGGTAATAGTGCAAAAGTTCCAATCTTCAGATTAGAATTTCAAGGTGGTGATAGGAAAGTTGCAGCAAATTACCAGATGTCAATTATAGATTCTGCATATTGGAGTAAAAATGGTGATATGGACGTTATCTGTGTTGCAAATATAGATGGAGATCCTGCAGATGAGGTACTTTACACTCAGGGATATTCAAGAGGTAATCCAAATGATGATCCTATGCCGATTATCGTTTTGGATCTGCTGCATACACCTGTTTCAGTTGAAAAAGAAAATGATGTTGTTCCTGCTCAGTTTTTCTTAGATCAGAATTATCCAAATCCATTTAACCCGGCAACTGAAATAAAATTTGGAATAACTGAATCAGCAAATGTTGATTTAAGAATTTATGATGCACTTGGTAAAGAAGTTGCAGTTCTTATAAATAACGAATTTATGAACGCCGGTTCATATAATGTTAAGTTTGATGCATCTAAGCTTGCAAGCGGTAATTACATTTACAGAATGACTGCAGGCGCTAATACTGTATCAAAGAAAATGCAATTACTCAAATAAGTTATTTTGTTTTAATGGGCTATCAGAGAAATATTTTTTCAGATTATTGAATATAATTTATTCTGATAGCCTTTTTTATGTTTTTAAGATTATTATTCTCGACAGTTCACTATTCAGTGACAATATTTTAATTATTTTTATATAATAAGCGTTTAGCTGACCAAATCGGCAGTTTAAAAAGGAAAATAAAAATAAATTTCGCCATTAGAGGTCATAATGAAAAAAAACTTACTTTCTTACTTCCTTAAATTTCTAATAGTTTTATTAATATCATCTGTGCAAAGTTTTGCAGGTGTAACCGGAAAGATTGCCGGTAAAGTTACTGATGCACAAACAGGTGAGGAATTGATTGGAATAAATGTACTTGTTGAAGGAACCACAATGGGCGCTGCAACAGGTATTGATGGTACGTATATTATTAACAATATCGAACCGGGTACCTATACACTGATTTTTTCAGGTGTCGGTTATCAAAAGCAAATTGTTAAGGATGTAAAAGTATCATCAGATTTTACAACTCGGATTGATATCCAGCTTTCCAATGAGGCTATAAGCCTGGAAACTATTATTGTTGAAGCTCAAAGCCCGATGATCAGAAAGGATTTAACTTCTTCAAAAACTGTTGTTGATGAAGGAATGATACAATCACTGCCTGTTGAAAGCCTTGATCAGGTTTTAACTCTGCAAGCCGGAATTACAAAAGGTGCCGGCGGTGAGATTCACATCCGCGGTGGAAGATCATCAGAGATTTCATATAATGTTAATGGTGTTTCAACTGTTAATCCGTTTGATTTCAGCAGAACCGTAACAATCTCAACTAATGCTGTGCAGGAATTATCAGTTGTCAGCGGTACCTTTAATGCTGAATATGGAAATGCTCTTAGTGGAATTGTAAATACTGTTACTAAAGAAGGCGGAGCAAACTATAAAGGAACTTTTTCTTTTTATACCGGTGATTATGCAAGCGCTCATAGCAGTACTTTTCTTAATATTAATAAATTTAATCCTTTCAGCAATCACGTGGTTGAAGGTACCATAGGCGGACCAGTGCCTGTTTTCAATAATGCAATTACATTTTTCTTTTCCGGCAGATATGATAAAAGCAAAGGATATTTATACGGTAAAAGATTACATACAATAAGCGATTCAATCTGGATTAATCCAAACAATGTTCAGGAAATAAAAGTTGCAGCTACCGGTGATAATTCAGTTGTTCCTATGAACCCCTCAGAGGATTTTTCCGGGACAGCTAAAATAACCATAAAACCTTTTTCTGCCTTTAAGATTAATTATGATGCTGTTTATTCTAGCTCAAACTATAAAACCTATAATCATAATCTTAAATACAATCCTGATGCTAATTATCAGAGATTTGAATGGAGTTTATTAAATTCATTAGAAATCAGACATGCAATCAGCAGCAGTACCTTTTATTCATTACAAGGTGCATATAATGTTTATGATTACAAGCGCTATCTTTTCCCATTGTTAGATGCTTCAGGAAATGAAGTAAGCTTTTATCCTGGAATGGAATTAGGATATTATTTAGGAAATGATGGTGTACATTACAAAGAACCAGATTCTGGAAGAGTTTGGGTACAAAAATTATACGCTGATCCAAGATATCAGCCGACTTTTAAACTTAACAGAACATCTCCTTATACTTTTTATGCCGGCGGTACTTTTAATGATCAGTACTACCAGAGATCTCATTCAAGTGAGATTAAGTTTGATTTAACTAGTCAGGTAAACAATCAACACGAAATAAAATTTGGTGCACGGTTTAAAAACGATTTAATGGACTTTGAGGATTTTACAATTCAAAGAGATACATCTCAATATTTAGTTCCAACTATTTTAGGAAAAGAAAGCCCTGTTCATGATTTATATTCTAAAGAGCCGCGACAGTTTTCTGCATATATTCAGGATAAGATGGAATTCACCAGTATGATTATAAATGCCGGTATTCGTTATGATCTTTTTAATTCGAGATCTAAGTATGCACCTGATATTTATGCTCCGACAAAGAATCTTCAAGATGCTGAAATAAAAAATTCTTTTAGTCCAAGATTAGGAATCTCATTTCCAATTACTGATCAGGGAATAATTCATTTTTCTTATGGACATTTTTATCAGCTTCCACCTTATAGTTATTTATATACAAATCCAAATTTTGAAGATAATGTTGCAAATCCAACGTTTGGAAATGCTAACTTAAATCCGGAAAAAACTGTAACTTATGAAATCGGATTGCAGCAGCAATTAACAGAAGCAGTTGCTTTTAATGTAACAGGATTTTATAAGGATGTGCGTGATTTACTTGCTTTGCAAAAAATAAGAACAAGTGTAAGTGATTTTTACTTTAAGTATGTAAATAAAGATTACGGAAATATAAAAGGTATTACTTTTTCACTGACAAAAAGAAGACTGCCAACCGAATTGTTTTCATTATCGATAGACTATACATTTCAGGTGGCTGAAGGTAATGAAACAGGTGCCGATGCTTTCTTTCTGGATTTAGCTTCAGGAAGACAAAGTGAAAAAATTCCTGTGCCGTTAAATTGGGATCAGGCTCATACGTTGAATGGTGTTGTATCATTTGGCAACGATAAAGATTGGTTCGTTACCTTTGTTGGCAATATAAGTACCGGGCTGCCATATACACCGTATCTTTATGATAAACAAATTTATCTGCGGGCAAATAGTGAAAGAAAACCTCTTCAGACGAATGTTGATTTGTTAATTGAAAAATCATTTAATCTTACTGATTTAGTTATAACGGCTTTTCTGAAAATTTATAATCTGTTTGATACGAAAAATGAACGATTTGTTTATGAAGATACAGGAAGAGCAACTTATACTTTAGAACTTAATCAAGGTGGTCCGCAAGCAGCAAATCAATTGTCTGAAAAAAATCCGCTTATATCATCGGCTACTGAGTATTTTAACCAACCACAATTTTATTCAGCTCCGCGTGAATTTAGGCTCGGAATGATGCTGGAATTTTAATTTAATGGAGATTAAAATGTTGAAAAATAAAAGTTATTATAAAATAATTAAGTCCTTTTTTCTGTTTTTTCTGTTCAGTACTTTAATCTTTGCACAAAAAACACCTGAACAAAGACAAGCAGAGCATCAGGCTGTTAAAGATTATCTGAATACATTAATGGAGAAATATCCGAGAAGCCGGAATAATGAATCAACAGTATCCAAGGATGCTAATAACAGAAGACTAGGAAAAATTACCGGTGAAGAAGACAGAAAATATTATATAATGAATGGCAATAATGTTCTCTGCCAGGTTTGGAATTATGGCGGTATAGGAGCAGGATTGGGTGGTGAAGGTCTAAGAGAAAAACTTGATATGGTTTGGAGAGATGTTCCGTATATATTTCAGTTTTCTCCGTTCGTTGGAGCATCAGTTCCATCAGACCAGGATCCGAATGTAAGACTTAAAATAATTTCTGACGGTATGTACGATTATAGTTATGCTGGATTAAGAGATGAAGATCCTGTTACAGGATTTAAATGGACTTTTCAACCGTTACCCGGTTATGCTGATCCTGATCAGGAATTTATCGCTTCAAATCCAACTTTTGATTCTGATCACGATGGCAAACCTGATAGCTGGCCAAGAGAATGGTATCACGAATCGCTTGGTGAATATGTTTGGCCCGGATATCTAACAGTGGGAGAAAATAACGCAGATCTGGAAGTTTATTGGGCTATGGATGATAGAGATAACCTGGAGTTTATCAGAGAAAATCTTGAATATACTTATCATCCATTTATTAATGATCCTACACGAGGCGGCTTGGGAGTTTCAGTTGATGCTCGAGCATTTCAATGGAGTAATTCACTTGCAGCAAATGCTTTGTTTTTTGTATGGACAATTACCAATATAAGTGATAAAGATCTGGATACTGTATTATTTGGTATTTACGGCGATCCCGATATTGGCGGTCAGGTTGATAATAAAGACGACTGGGGCGCTTTTATAAAACCTTATGGCAGTGATGTTCAGAATATACCTGTTTATGCACGAAGTATGGTTTACTTTTTTGATAACCCGGCTACACCAACTGGTTTGAATGGACTTCCGGTTTATTATCTTGGTTGTAAGTTTTTGGAAAGTCCGGGTAACTCTGATGATGGAATTGATAACGATGGTGATGGGATGATAGATGAAAGACAGGATGATGGGATTGATAACGATGGCGACTGGAATCCCGAAACAGATGATGTGGGTGTCGATGGAATTCCAAATACAGGAGATGAAGGAGAAGGCGATGGAATTCCAACCGCAGGGCGGAGATTGCCGGATGGCAGACCTGATCCATTGGCACCAGGTGAACCAAATTTTGAATATACAGACCTTGATGAATCTGATCAGATTGGTTTAACTAGTTTTGCCAGTTCTACCTGGAATACAGATTTAAAAATGGGCGATGATAATGTAATCTGGAATAGAAATATTCCCGGCAGCTTTAATCAAATAACTAATGATGCTGATATAGTGTTTACATTTGGTTCAGGTTATATTTCACTTAAAAAAGGCGAGTCAAAAAGAATATCAATGGCATTTCTTTTTGGTGAGGACTTGAATGATCTTTTAACTACTGCAGAAACAGTACAAGATATTTATAACAAAAATTATAGATTTTTCCGCCCGCCTTCTTTACCAAAATTAACTGCTGTACCTGATGACAGGAAAGTAACTTTGTATTGGGATACTGAATCAGAAAAAAGTATTGATCCAATAACTGGTGAAGACTTCGAAGGCTATGTTATCTACAGAAGTACTCGCCCTGACTTTGGCGATATTCAAACTATTACTGACGGAAAGGGCTCTAGCTTTTTATATGAGCCATTAAAAGATATTGAAGGTTTTGATGCAAAATGGGATTTAACTAATGATTGGAAAGGTTATCATCCTGTGCCATTTCAAGGAAGAGGTGTCCATTATTATCTTGGTGACAATGCAGGCTTAAGGCATTCCTTTGTTGACTCAAATGGTGTAATTAACGGACAAACTTATTATTATGGTTTAGTTGCTTATGATCATGGTGACTCACTTGGCATTCCTCCAACTGAAACAACTAAAAAGATTTCTGTTGATCCAATTACTGGAAAATTAGTTTTTGATTCCAATACTGCATCTGTTATTCCGGGTCCAAGGGCTAGCGGCTATAATGCTCCTTCAAATTCGGGAAACAATATTATTCATAATAATGGCTATTCTAATGGAATAGTTCGCTACAATATTCTGGATGATTTGAAGATAATTACTACTGATTACAAAATAACTTTTAATGATTCATTATATGTAGATGACTCTACAATTGTTGCAGGGAAAAATTACAATGTTGTAAGTAATGAAATAATTACAGAAAATTTCTTTCTGTATGGAACTAAGAATACAAGCCTGAATAATCGGTACATAATCAATGATGATAATCTTGTAGTTAAATCTAAAGATGGGATAGTTTATCAAAAAAACATAGATTATGAAATAAATTATAACAGAGGAGTCATTAAAAGAACAGAAACTAGCACGATGCCTGACAATAGTGAGTTTGTTATTACTTATAAATATTACTCAATATTTCAGAGCAGATCCTTTAATGATGAAGATGATAATAATGTTTTTAATGGTATAAAACTAAAGCTGAAGGATTTTCCTGCCTTAGCAATTGACGAAGAAAAAACAAAATGGTCAGAATCATCTATTACTATTCCATATACAATTAATATAGCATCAATCGGAACGAGAAAGAAAAAATATCCCGGAGATTATATACTTACTTTCTCTGATCAAAATATCTCAACAGCAAGAAAAGTGGTTTCCGGACGAATGATAGATATTCCGGTTAATTATAAAGTTGAGGAAATCTCAACCGGTATATCAAAACCTATAATGACGTTGCTGAATGAAAAAGTAAAGAATGATTCAGCTTTTACCCGAGGCGATGAAATTATTTTCTTTGCACCCGGTGCGCAAGGAACTCTTACTGATACTTTAACCTGGGGGGTAACACTGACTAAGGTTACTGCAACTGATTCAGTAAAGCCGGGAGATGGTTATTCGCTTTTAATTTATACTCAGCGTCCTTTTACAAAAGAGGATATTTTCACTTTTAGCACAGAAGCCGGATTTGTAAGCAATCAAATGGCTTCTTCAAAACTGGATAATATTTATGTTGTTCCGAATCCTTATATAGTTACAAATGAAATTGAACCGACTAACAAAATTCCCGGTCAAAACAGAGGAGAGCGGAGAATCTATTTTGAAAATTTACCAATGAAGTGCACTATAAGGATATTTACTTTAAGCGGTGAATTGGTAACTACTATCGAGCACGAGACCGGAATGGATAATGGCAGAGAATATTGGAATCTGCTAAACAGAGATGGATTCAGTGTTTCATATGGGCTATATATAGCTCATATAGATGCACCTGAAGTTGGTGAAAAATTGATAAAGTTTGCAATTATAAAGTAAAGAGCAGCAGGAGAAAAAATTATGAAAACAACAAAATCTATTATCCTTTTAATCTTGGCAGTTTCTCTGATTTTTACTGTTAATGCTCAGACTCTAAAAACGGGAACTACTGCTGCACAAGTTCTTAAAATTAATGTTGGTCCAAGGGCAATTGGAATGGGCGGTGCATTTACTGCTGTTGCTGATGATATCTCATCACTTTACTGGAATCCTGCCGGATCGGCTAACATAGAATCTAATGAAGCTTTTTTTAATCACACAGCGTTATATCTGGACATTAATCACGATTATGCTGCTATTGCAACCAATTTAACAGGATTTGGAACAGTCGGAGCATTTGTATCAGTTTTATCTACTGATGATATGCCGGTTCGTACAGTTGAAAAACCCGAAGGAACAGGTGAATTTTTTAATTACGGAGCGATTATAGTTGGAGTGAATTATTCACGTTACCTTACAGAAAATTTCTCAATCGGATTTAATGCAAAGTACATTAACGAATCTATATGGCATATGAGTGCAACCGGCTTTGCAATAGATGTGGGTACATTATATAAAATTCCCGTATTGAATGAACTGCGTATAGCAGCAAGCATCTCAAACTTTGGTACAAAAATGCAGATGGAAGGTAGAGATGTAACCCAGAATTTTCCTTCGGGAGCAGGTGGAGGAAATCTTATAAATGCTAATCTTGAGTTAGATAAATTTGATTTACCTTTAATGTTCAGATTCGGGCTTTCTGCAGATGTTATTAAAGATCAAACATCAAGATTAACTACTTCTTTAGATGCTATCCATCCTAATGATCATACAGAATATATAAATTCCGGTTTGGAATACTCCTGGAATGAAACTGTATTTCTGAGGGTTGGGTATAACTCACTTTTTGAAAAAGATTCTGAAAAAGGTTTAACAGCAGGAATCGGAATAAACTATCGTTTAGTTGATCTGGTTAAGGTTAAGCTTGATTATGCATATCAGGATTTTGGCAGATTAAGTGATGTTCACTACTTCTCATTAGGAATTACTTTCTAAAAAGTAAAATTATTTTCTTATAAGCAGCTATAATAATTGAGGTCTTTCATTTGGAAGACCTCTTTTTTTATGTTTGATAGAATAATTAGCAGGGAAACAGAGGATAATTTTTATAAATAATTCTAATATTAAGATTCTGAAACGATCCACCTTTGGCGGACAGAATGACAGTTGGGAGATTCTGAAACAATCCGCTTTTGGCGGGCAGAATGACAAAGTCGGCTTTCAAAGATATTTGATTGAGTCTAAATCAATTACCGCAGACTTGTTCAAAAACTCTTTTAAAATTACCGCCTAAAAATTTTGCAACTTCTTGCTCAGTATAACCGTGCTGTAATAATGCTAATGTCAGGTCAGGGAACTTACTAACATCTTCCAAACCAAATGGTGTTACTTCAATTCCATCAAAATCAGATCCGATTGAAACATAATCTGTGCCCACTACACTAACTATATGATCAACATGAGCAATTACATCCTCAATTGAAGCGTTAGCACTGCCGTTAAGAAAATACGGATAGAAAACAACTCCAATAACTCCGCCGGTGTTTGCAATATCCTGAATTTGCCAATCATATAAATTTCTGTAATGGTCATAAACACTTCTGGCACCGCTATGGGAAGCAATTATCGGATTATTGGTAACGGTAAGAATATCCTGGATAGTTTTAATTCCCGTGTGAGAAACATCTATTATAACTCCAAGTGAGTCCAGTTTACGGATAACTTGTTTACCAAAATCGTTTAATCCCTGAGTAAGTGTTCTGTTATCTTTTGCCGAAATTGCCCAGCTGGTGCTGTTATTCCAGGTAATAGTTAAATATCTCATACCCAGATTATAAAGCTCATAAAGTTTTTCCAAACTATCTTCAATATGATGTCCGCCCTCCACTCCAATTACTCCGGCAATCTTATTCTGACTGTTAAGTGATAAAGCTTCTTGTAATGTGGTAGCACTGCCTATCGATGAAGTGTTCGCTGATAATTCAGAATTGAATATATCATACATATACAAAGCCTGATCAAAATAATTTGTATAAGCAGTTGGACTGACCCAAATAGAAAAGAATTGAATATTAACTTCGCCGGTCTGCATTCTTGGTATATCAGTATGATTAAAATTATGCAGGTCCTTCAGATGATAGCTTGTGTCATTAACCATAACTTCAAGTATATCATTGTGCAGATCAATCAGGGTATATTTTGAGTGAATTGTTTGGAGTTCAGTAACAAAATTTTCTCCACCTAAAACAGAGGTAATAATTGAATCAGCAGCAAAGCTGAATTTTGTAATTACTATTTCCAGATCTAATGAAGATATATTTTTTACGGAATAATTATTTACAATTCCCGAACGGATTTCTCCTATACCAATTCCATTACCGCCATCAAGCTGAACCATTTTTTTAGTTACTGAATTATTTCCAAACGAAATTGTATAAAGATAAACTGCAGCGCTTCCTCTGCTGTACCAATCAACAGTATAAACACCAGCAGGTAAAAAAGAACTTTTTTTATCGATCAGTTCACCAAGTATATTGTGAACCGTTATTGTAACCTGCCCATCGCTTGGGATAGAAAAATTAATTTTAGTTGATGGATTAAATGGGTTAGGGAAGTTTTGTTCTACCCGGAAATCATTTGGCAGATATGTAAGCGGCTCAACTGAAACTGCAATAACATCATATTCCCAGTTGCCGGTAAAATCAGTAAAAACAGAATCTACAGTTCCATTTGATAAATCTTTAATCTGAACTTTTGCATTTTCAATCGGTGAACTTGTCTTTGAATCTTTAACATAACCTGTTATTGTAATTGTCTGTGCAGTTAAAAAGTGATTTAATAAAACAACAGATAATATTAAAAATATTTTTTTCATTTATCTTCTTCTTCCGCCCATACCGAGAACACCAAGTAAACCACGGGTTATTTCTCTTACCAAGGTTCTTCCAACCTGTTTAGACAGCTGACTATTAATTACTTTATCCATAGTGCTTTTTTCAGTGCGGCGGGTTGTGGTTCTTTGAGTTGGTTGTGGAAACTGATACCTGGTTTCTTCAGGCACTTTCAATTCAAAATCTTTAGCAACGTCTAATTTTTTTGTCAATATCTCATAAGCACTTTCTCTGTCAATAACATCTTTATACTTATTAAAAAGCGTAGATGTCCTTACATTATTGTCAATCTCTTCAGGAGTTAAAATATCCATTCTTGATCTTGGTGCACAAAGTAATGTTGCAGCAAGTGGTGTTGGGACACCTTTTTCGTTTAATGTACTTATTGCCGCTTCACCAATACCAAGTGAAGTAAGTAATTCATCAGTTTTATAAAATTCAGAAATCGGATAATTCTCAGATGTTAACTTTATCATTTTTCTGTCTTGTGCTGTAAATGCTCTGAGTGCATGTTGTACTTTCAATCCCAATTGGCTTAATACAGCCTTAGGTATATCGGTTGGGTTTTGCGTGCAAAAATAAATGCCCACACCTTTTGATCTTATCAGTTTAATTATTGTTTCAATCTGATCAAGTAATGCTTTACTAGCTTCTTTAAAAATTAAATGAGCTTCATCGATTACAATAACTAATTTTGGTTCGGCTTTATCACCAAGTTCAGGGAAAGTTGAATATATTTCCGCTAGAAGTGAAAGCATAAAAGTGGAAAATAATTTTGGTCTGTCCTGTAAATCTATCAAACGCAAAACAGATATTATTCCGTTACCGTTTTCATCAATTCGTAACAAATCTTCAACTTCGAATGATCTTTCACCGAAAAACTTTTCTGCTCCTTGTTGTTCAAGTTCAACAACCTTTCGTAAAATAGTTCCGATTGAAGCAGGTGAAATTGCACCATAATCTTTAGAAATATCCTGTTTACCTTCTGCTGCAGCATATTGTAGTATTTTCTTTAAATCTTTAAGATCAAGCAGCGGATAATTTTTATCATCGCAATATTTAAATAGTACAGCTATCAGTCCGGCTTGTGTATCATTTAATTCTAGAATTTTTGAAATAAGGATTGGACCAAATTCGGAAACTGTTGCTCTTAAACGTGTGCCTTTTTCATCTGATAAAGTCAAAAACTCAACAGGAAATTTTTTAGGCACAAATGATATTCCGATTTTAGAATGTCTTTCTTCTATTTTTGGATTGGTTGTACCTTCTGCAGCAATTCCGCTCAGATCACCTTTGATATCCATCAGAAGTACAGGAATACTTTTTTCTGAGAGAGTTTCTGCAAAAACCTGAACAGTTTTTGTTTTACCTGTACCGGTTGCTCCGGCTATCAATCCATGTCTGTTAATTGTACTAAGCGGAATTTTTACGAGAAGATTTGGCTGTGCTTCTTTTTCATAAATTGCTGTGCCAAGTACAAGTGAATCACCTTTAAAAGAATATCCATCTTGAATTGAGGTGATAAATTTTTCTACAAAGCTCATATTTATTCCTGATTATGTTTTTATTCTAATATATAAAGAGGTTCTCTAAAACGAAAAATAAATTTAATTACTTACTTTGATGAAGATAAACATCTCTTTGAGGATAAGGGATTGAAATATTTTCTTCATCAAATCTTTTTTTAATTTGTTCAATTAATCTGAATCTTACTTCGACTGCTTTTTTGTTAGGAACCCATGGTCCGACATAAAGTCTGACTGAACTATCAGCAAGCTCTCCGACAGCAATAGTTGCGGTTGGCTGCTTCAGAATATCTGCATCACCATCGATTATTGATTGAAGTGTTGATTTTGCTTTATCAATATCATCCTGATAACCAATACCAACAATCAGGTCAATCATACGATTTTCTTTTTCAGAATAATTAATGATATTATCATTAATGAGCTTTGAATTCGGGATGAAAATAACTTTATTTTCAATTGTAATAAGAGTTGTATTAAAAATTCCAACTTTTTCAACAGTTCCTTTAACATCACCGCTTTCTATAAATTGCCCGACTTTTATCTGTCTGAAAATTATCAGCATAACACCTGCTGCAACATTTGATAAAGAGCTTTGTAATGCCAGACCAATTGCTAAACCTGCTGCTCCAAGAACAGCAATTAAAGATGTGGTTTCAATTCCTAAACGTGAGACCGCTGCGATAATAACAAACAGATATAATGTAAACTTTAATGCACTGGATAAAAATTCAGCTAAAGTTTTATCAACATTATTTCTGTTTAATATCTTCTTTAAAAATTTTGTAACGGATTTAGCGACCCAGATACCTATAACAAATGTTGCAATTGCAGATATTATCTGAATTCCAAATCCGGGTATATAATTCTGAAACTGAGGTAAAAATTCTTTCCAATCCATTATAAAATTATTTCAGATTAAAAAAGTGAATAACTGAATCCCAACTGTAATGCTTCTCTTAGCTGAGTTTTTCTTGTCTGGCTGATTTCATGTAAAACAGTAACAGATAAATTTACATTTATATAATCATTTACTTTTGCTGTTATAATATTATCCCATCTTACATCCCAAACATCCAAAGCCTTAAACCTTGTGAATAATCTTAAAAAGCTGTAATAAGTCATATTAGGAAGAAATTCATATTTAGCTTCAGTAACCGATTCGATACCTGTTTCAAATTTAAAATCTTCTATTTTATCAAGAGTTTCCTTATCGTCGGTATAGAGTGCAGCAAATTTATTTGCAAATGTCTGCTGGAATGCAATACCTAATCTGGTTGTAATAATCTTGTTTTTATCGTAAGTAAAACCGATTGCTTCGGTAAGGTAACCTGGATCAAAGAAATCTACAATCTGAACTTCAGGCTCAACAGCATAGTCGTAACCTTTGGTTATGGCGCTTCTGAAAGTAACTGATATGTATGGATCGACTGCCCATCCGATATTTCTTGAACCAACACTCTCAAAATAAATATCATTTTCTGTAGTTCTGTAACCAACATCCTCTAATCTTGTGCGACCGAATATTGCATTCAATCTGTTTTTCCATTTCCACGGATGATCAAAATACACAGCACCTAAATTTGTATAAACAGAAAAAGCCAATGAATTGGTTCCGCCTTGTGCCCAGTTAGAAAAAGCTGTCTGACTTAAATTTACACCAACTACGCCTGTCATATTCCATCCGTTTTTGAGAAGTGAGTCAGGAATTTCCTGAGCAAAAGTATTTATTGAAAAAGCAATTATTATAAAAAGAAATATTCGTTTCATGTTTTCCCTGATGATTGTGATTTGAATAAGCAATATTAAAATTAAATCGATGTTCCGATAACCTGATTCAGATTAAAAGGAATATCGAAATAAAAAAAATCATTATCTTCCTTTACTACTTTATCTTTGGTTAAAAAGTATTGCTCAATTTTATTTGAATTTTTTGAATCGCTGTAAATAAAATGCAAGCCGTCTTCAAAGTAATATTTTGGTAGTCTTATTTTCTTATGAGAAAGTAAATAAGCCATATCAACGGCAATTTTTCTTAAAATACCGTTTGTGTTTGCATACAAGTATATCGGTCTCATTTTCTTCTATTTTTCTTGTAAAATTAACCATATTGTATAACAACTAAAAACAAAAACTACCTGTCTGTTGTGCAAATCAAACTATAATAAAACTATATTTGCATATCAAAATCTGGAAATAAAATGAGACTGATTTTTAAACCGCTATTTATAATAATAATATTTTTTACGTTTCAAACAATCGCACAGATTGAAACTGTTCCGTTAAAAAACAGAGTCTATTTGTTTCTGAAAGAAATGAAAGTTAAAGGTTTATTAGATTTTATCAGAGAAGATGATCCTCTATTATCAAGATTTGAAGTTAAAAAATTACTTGATCAAATATCCGAAAACAAAACAGATTTAAGTAATACTGAATTAAAGCTTTTAAATAAATATCTGGTTGAGTTTTCAGAATCAATAAATCCAGATACTACTACGCAATTATTCAATCCACAAAACAGTTTTTTTTCTGATCTGGATCAGATGATTACGAATAAAGAAAAACACTTGTATGCTTATAAAGAACCCGGCGCAAATATTTATATAGATTTACTCGGGCATTTTTATCACGGTCAGGATTTTTCTCAGACAAGTGCTGTAAATTCTGATTTATTTGATATTGGTTTTTCAATCAGAGGAACTGTATTTGATCATCTTGGTTATAACATGACTGTAATCAAAGGTGGAGCAGGGGGCGATAGGGATTTTGCTGAAATAATTGATCCAAGATTGCAGGCTAATTTTAAATGGAGGGAAAATATTGAGAACATTAGTAACTATGATTATACTTATGGCTATCTGAAATATTATTCAGAGCCGGTTAATGATATGCATCTTTCAGTACAACTTGGCAGAGAAGATATCACACTTGGTTATGGCTATGGAAGCAAACTCGTTTTGTCTGGTGATAATCCGACAATGGATTTTATAAAATTTAATTTCGATTATGGAATTATCAGTTTCTCTTCAATTCACGCATCAACAAGCGGATATATGACTATGGATTTAAATGATCGCTATACAAAATATTTTGCTAACAATCATCTTAAACTAAAATTCAAAAAACTATTTGATGTTGGCATTGGCGAAACAGTTATATATTCCGGCAGAGGTATTGATTTCAGCTATCTTGCACCTGTTACTTTTTATAAGTTTATTGAAATGGAAACACAAGATAAAGACAACGGTTTGCTTTACCTGGATTTACAAACTAAGTTTATTAAAGATTTTGAAATTCAGGCAACTTTTTTATTAGATGAAGATATACTTAGTAACCTTGCGGATCTTGAAAGATACACCAATAAAACTGCATATCAATTAGGTGCATTTTGGTATGAACCAATTGGAATTACTGATCTCTCATTAATATTAGAATATACCAGAATCAGACCTTATGTTTATACCCATTACGATATTAAGAATAATTATACTGCTTATGGTGTTAATCTTGGGCATAGGATAGGCCCGAATGCTGATGAAATAATGGTTCGTTCAAATTACAATTTAAACGAATGGATCAGATTGAATGCTGAATACCGGTTTCAACGCAATGGGAATAATATATATGATGAAAATGGAATATTGATTAAAAATGTTGGTGGAGATGTTGCATTATCACACGGTTATTCAATTCAAACTGATAGAGCATATTTTTTAGATGGTGAAAGAGTAAATTCCAATTTCTTCAAATTAGGAATTAGCATCGAACCAATAAGAGGCTTCTTGTTTGATGTATCTTATAATTATTTAAAAAGAGAAAATTTAGCAAAACATACATCATCAAATCAAAATTATGCTTTGTTTAAGTTTATTCTTGAATATTAAGGCAAAAAATTAACGAATAAAAAAGCTTATAATAAATCAAACTTTAGCCAAAGAATTATTTGCTAATTATAAAATTTCCCTCATTTTTGACAGAAAAACCTCACTCATTCCTATAATCGAGAAGATTTTAAAACTTAAATTTTTTCAGCTTGTAAAATCATTGCGAAAAATCGAAAAATTGGCGAAATCCAATAATTAACCTTTGTTAATGTTTGGAACACGGTTTGATTTGTAAGACCAGCATAATTTAATTCATTGAGAATAGTATATGAAAAAATCAGTACTCTTGTTCTTTTTTCTTTTAACTGTTGGAACAATGCTTAGCTTTGCTCAAACAGTTACTGTTACTACGTATGGTGTTTCATCATATGATGTTGCAATCGATAGTGTTGAACATTATTTTGACAGATCTTATAATGGACTGAGAAATGTTGGCATTGAAACAAAAGTCTTTTTAATAGCTAAGTCAACAGAAGCTTTTGTTAATCCAACCTGGGAAGTAATTGAAAAGCCAACCGGATCAAATGTTCAGTTTGGCGCTGTTAAAGTAATTGATGCTTCAAAACAGATTATAACTTTTATTCCTGATATACAGGGAACTTATAAAGTAAAGTTTACCAGTGGTACCCAGACTGCTGAAATGGTTTTTAATGCTGCACGTTATTTAGGTGTAGAAGGTGGAACAGTTTCCTGTAAAACTTGTCATCAATATTCGATTGCTGGTCTTCCGGATATTTACAATCCCTGGTCAGCTACAGGCCACGCACTTGATAACAAAAAAGCTTTCGATGGTGAATTTGGTTTCTTCATTCCTTCTTGTATGCCATGTCATACAACAGGTTTTGATCCAAATGCCAACAATGATGGTTTTGATGATTTTCCTTTTGTATTCCCAGCTGTACGTCAACCGGGAGTTTACAATCAATTAGTAGCTCTTTATCCTGAAGCTATGGGCAGATCAAGCATTCAGTGCGAAGCTTGCCACGGACCCGGAAGTAATCACTTTGCTAATGTTGATAATGCTAAAATAGTAAGTACACTTTCTGCTGATGTTTGTTCTTATTGCCATAAAGGTGGCGAAGAAAACGATATTCCTTTGCAATATGATCTTTCACTTCATGCTCAAGGAATTCATCAATCTCACGTTCCGAATATTCCGAGTTGTAATCCTTGCCACTATGGGAAAGCATACATTAATAAATTAAATGGAGTATCTGGCCCGGTTACTGAAAAAGCTCCGATAACTTGTTCAACTTGTCACGATCCGCACGATGCAACTAATACATATCAGCTCAGAACAGTTACAGCTAAATTGGAAAATGGATTAATTGTTGATAATGCCGGAGTTGGTGGCTTATGTATAAGCTGTCATCGTTCCAGAGCAAATGCAACTCCTTATGTAACTAATTATCTAAAGAATCTTGGTCCATATTTCGGTCCACACGATGGTCCTGAAGGCGATATGCTGATCGGAACCAATGGATATACCTGGGGACAAAATATTGATCAATCACCGCACTTTGAAGATGTTGAAAATACCTGCGTTGGTTGTCATATGTATGAAAATGACAATGTTCTTAATCCGAATTTAAGCGTTGGCGGGCATACATTTAATATGACTAATGCTTTAGGACAAGATAATGTTAAAGCTTGTGTTAATTGCCACGGTAATATTGGAACAGACTTCGATCAGAAAAAACTTTATATAAATGGTAATGCAGATCTTGATAAAAACGGTGTTGCTGAAGGATTACAAATAGAAGTTGAAGGATTGTTACATCAATTAGCACTTTTATTACCTCCTTATGGTTCACCTGTAGTTGGACAAATAGATTCTACCTGGACTCAGGATGAAGCAGGTGCATTGTATAACTATAGATTTATTGAACACGATAGAAGTCTTGGAATACATAACCCAAGATTTACAATTGGATTACTTTATTTATCTATCGGAAAATTAGGCGGCACAGTTAGCATCGATGATTTGAATTCTGAATTACCAAGTTCTTATACTTTATCAAACAATTATCCTAATCCGTTTAACCCAACAACTACAATTAATTTCTCAATTCCGGAGCAAACCAATGTTAAAGTTATAATTTATGATGCTCTCGGAAATCAGGTTGATGTAATTACAAACGAAGTTAAACCCGCTGGTAATTATAGTGTTAAATGGAATGCTGTTAATTATGCTTCCGGAATCTATTTCTACAAACTTGAGACAAATAATTTTGTCCAGGTTCGTAAAATGGTACTTATGAAATAATCCTTTCCATTAGTTGGTTAGTAGTTAGTTAGCGATTGAGTCCGTTTTCCAACGGACTCTCTCGTTTTAAAAAGGTTTGCTGTTTAAATGATACAGGGTTAAAATAATTATTATTACTTTTTTAAAGATTTAGTTTGTCAAGTTTTTGACTTGTTATTAACTTCGTTGTGAAATTTTACAATTTAATCTAACCGGAGTAATTTTTATGAAAATTTATCGAATGAATAAAATTCAAAGCTCAACTACAAGTAAAACACTTGCTTTCTTCGATATTCAATTAGACAACGAAATTATTATAAAAGGATTCAGAATTATAAATGGCAGTAAAGGACTGTTTATTTCTGCACCTGATGAAAAAGGGAAAGACGGTAAATTTCATGAAACCGTTATCTTACCGAAAGAAATGAAGTCTGATTTGGAAAAAATAGCTTTAGAAGAATACAATAAATTAACTTAATCTGGCAGCCTTTCTTTTTACTGATATCAAAATGTAGTGTTAATTCACTTACAAACATCAATTATTAAATATTGCGGAGGTTATATGCTGAAGAATTATTTTCTCGTATTGCTTTCTATTATCTTAATTCATCAAACTATTTCCGCTCAGACTGAGTTTAAACTTGATTTTGAAAAATATACTCTTAAAAACGGACTTGATGTAATCTTACACGTTGACAGATCAGATCCGATTACAGCAGTAGCAATTCAATATCATGTTGGAAGCAACAGAGAAGTTCCGGGTAAAACCGGTTTTGCCCACTTATTTGAACATATTATGTTTCAGGAATCCCAACACGTCGGACAGGATCAATTCTTTAAATTGATTCAGGGAAATGGCGGAACCTTAAATGGTGGTACCTGGAGTGATGGAACAATTTATTTTGAGGTTGTTCCTAACAGTGCTTTGGAATTAGCATTGTGGCTCGAAGCTGATAGAATGGGATTTATGCTCCCAACGGTTACTTATGATGCTTTTCTCAATCAGCAGCAGGTAGTTCAAAATGAAAAAAGACAAAATTATGATAACAGACCATACGGGCAATCAAGTTATATTATAGGAAAGCTCCTTTATCCTGAAGGACATCCGTATAACTGGACAACAATTGGTTCGTTGGAAGATCTGCAAAATGCAGCTTTAAAAGACGTTCACGATTTTTACACTAAATGGTACGGACCAAATAACGCAACACTTGTTGTGTCAGGTGATTTTAATGTTGAACAAACAAAAGAATGGATCGAAAAATATTTTGGCGAAATTAAATCCTCTGCACCTGTTGAACCTTTGAAACCAATGTTGGTAAAGCTTAAGGATTTAAAAAGAGCATATTATGAAGATAACTTTGCGCAATCACCTGAACTTTCAATGTTATTTCCGTCTGTGGAAAATTATTCTGATGACAGCTATGCACTAAATGTTCTGGCTGATCTGATTGGAAGAGGAAAAAAGTCACCTTTGTATAAGCTGCTTGTCGAAGAGAAAAAACTTGCTCCATCATTTTTTGTTTATGATAATAGTTCAGAAATAGCAGGTGATTTCAGAATTGTTGTGAGAACATATCCAAATAAAAATTTAACTGAAGTTGAAAAAACTATTTTTGAAGGTTTCGCAAAGTTTGAAAAGGATGGATTTACAGAGAAGGACCTTGAAAGAACCAAAGCCGGTATTGAAACACAATTTTATAATTCAATCTCCAGTGTTCTTGGTAAATCATATCAGCTTGCTGGTTATAATGTTTTTAAAGGCACTCCGGGCTATCTGAATACTGACTTAAACAAAATACTTTCGGTAACAAGCGAAGATGTATGGAAAGTTTATAATAAATATGTAAAAGATCAGAAGTATGTGCTGCTTAGTTTAGTGCCCAAAGGTAAATCGGAATTAGCTGCTGAAAATTCAGAGTTGTTTGTAATCCCTGATGATAATATCAAAATATTTACAGAAGAAGAGCAAGCAGCTTTGCGTAATAAAACGGAAAATCAGGTAAAAGTTGATAAGCTTACTTCATCTTTTGATAGATCTCAAATGCCTGTTAACGGACCGGATGCTTTACTTAAGGAACAGAAAATCTGGAAATGGGCATTGCACAATGGAATTAAAATTCTTGGTATTGAACAAAATGAGCTTCCATTAGTTGACTTTCAGATATCAATAAAAGGCGGGATGCTGCTTGATGATCCTGAAAAAGTAGGCACGTCTAATTTAGTTGCACGTATGATGATGCAGGGTACAAAGACAAAAACTCCTTTGGAACTTGAACAAGCTATTCAGGATCTTGGTGCAAATATTTCTATATCTGCTACAAATGATGAGATTGATTTGAGAGCAAACTGTCTTTCTTCTAAATTTGCTGAAACATTTGCTTTGGTCGAAGAAATTTTATTTGAGCCAAGATGGGATGAAAAAGAATTTGACAGATTAAAAAGTGAGATAATTGAGAACATAAACAGATCAAAAACTTCTGCAAGTGTAACTGCTACAAATGTATTTGCATTATTGACTTATGGCAAAGATAATATATTATCAAACAATACAATTGGTAATGAGGTATCAGTGCAATCTATTACCATAGATGATTTGATGAAATATTATGATTTGGCATTTGATGCTCAGAATGCCAGTATCTGCATTACCGGTGATATTTCTAAAGAATCAGTTATTGATAAAATTTCAGGTCTGGAAAATAAATGGAAGAAAAAAGGTACTGTAGTTAAGCTGCCTGATAAATTTAATTCTTATCAAAATGCAAAATTGTATTTCATAGATTTCCCGGGTGCAAAACAATCTGAAATAAGAATTGGATCGTTAGGAATACCTTTTACTGATCCGGATTATTTTAAGACAACTGTTATGAATTATAAATTAGGCGGTAGCTTTAACAGTTTTGTTAATCTGATTTTAAGAGAAGAAAAAGGATATACCTACGGAGCTAGAACAAATTTTTCAGGTTATGAATATCCGGGTTATTTTGTTGCAAGCGCAGGTGTTCAAACAAATGCAACATTAGAATCCGTTGAGATATTCCGGGATGAAATGGTTAAATACAGAAATGGTATTTCGGATGAAGATCTCAAATTCACAAAAGATGCTTTAATAAAATCAAATGCTCTAAGATTTGAAACGATCGGCGCATTAAGAGGAATGTTAACCCAGATCGTAAAATATGATCTTCCGTTCAATTACATAAAATTACAGGAAAAACAAATTGAAGGAATGACATTTGATGAACATAAAATGCTTGCTCAAAAATATATTAATCCGGATAAGATGATTTATTTAGTTGCCGGTGATCAAGCCACTCAATTTGAGCCTCTTAAAAAACTCGGACTCGGTGATCCAATCCTGTTGGATAAAGATGGAAATGAAATAAAATAATAATTATAGTTAATCTGATAAGGCTTTCCTGATAAATGATCGGGAAAGCCTTTTTTATTTATTAAATATCTTTAATTCTCAGCGCTTGTTATTATCAGAATTTGCTTGGCTGATTCAACTTAATAGATTATTAAAAATTATTTGGAAAAGTTTAGCGAAAAATTTGTTGAATAATAATTTATTTTACAGAGAGATTTAGAAGGGGAGAGTATAAAGGGCAAGTCTGCAACTTACCCTTTATATTAAAATAAATATTTCAATTACACCTTTTCTCTGCTCATAGGATCAATATATTTTTCCTTTGAGGTCAGATAATAAAGAGCAGGGATAACAAATAATGTAAGAGCAGTTGATACTAATAAACCGCCGATTGCTACAATTCCCAAAGGCATTCTGATCTCTTTACCAGCAGCTCCAATACCTAAAGCCAATGGAAGCATGCCAAGGATAATAGCGATTGAAGACATCAACTGAGGTTTAAGTTTTATGGGCGCAGCTTCTAACAATGCATCTTTAGGTAAATATCCTTGCTCACGCCTGAGTTGGTTTGTATAATCAAGAATAAGAATTGCATTATTGACCACTATTCCGATCAGCATAATTATAGCCATTAAAGATGTAATGCTAAACGCTGTATTGGTAATAAATAATGCCAATACAACACCGATCAATCCAAGCAAAACAGTAAACATTATTAAAACAGGCTGCCAGAAACTTTCAAGTATAGCTGCAAGAAGCATATAAGTTAAAAGAACAGCTAAAAAGAATGCAAAGACCATGTCTTTAATCATATCGTTCATCATTTTAACATTACCGCCCCAGGAAAAAGAATAACCTGCCGGAAGATCAATCTCTTCAAATCTTCTCTGAATTTCATTTGTAACATTACCCAAAGGAACACCCGGTGCTGCAGCGCCTGAAAACATTATTGAAGTAAACTTATCTCTGTGTAAGATTTTTGTAAATCCTTCAGTAAACTTAATATCAGCTAATTGCGCAATTCTGAATGAACCGTACTGAGTAGCAATTGAAATATTACCTACCTTCTCAGGTGAGTTTACAGATTCATCATTAAGTGTAATTGTAATATCGTATTCATCACCGTGTTCACGGTATTTGGCTGATTGAATTCCTTCAATTCCTGCTCGAAGAGTCAATGCTAACTCAGTAATTGTCATACCTAGTTCAGTAAGTTTTTCTCTTCTGGGATATATTGTAATTTCAGGTTTTCCTGCTCTTGAACTATTATCAAAATTAATAAGTCCGGGAACATCTTTTAACTTTTTAATAGTCTGATTTTTTAATATTTCCAACTCATCAAGATCTTGTCCCAATAAGAAAAATTGTATCGGTGCTTCCTGTCCGCCCATACGAAAACCAACATCAACTTTAATATTTGCATTTGGAATATCTACTAGTTCCGTATTAAACATAGAAATCATTTCAAGTAATTTAACATCCCGTTCATTTGCATCATTAAGCTGAACGTTCATAACAGCCATATTGGTACCAACATCAAGATCACTGAGTTTACCAAGATTTGTCAGAATGTATTTTACTTCTTTATGCTTTTTTATTCTTTCTTCTATAAGACGAATTGTATTTGCAGTTTCGTCAAGATTATTTCCGGGAGGCAATTCAACTTTAACTAAAATTTTACCGTCATCTGTAGTTGGAATAAATTCAAAGCCAAGCTTTGGTCCGAAAACGATTATTACAATAATAAAAATTAAAATTGTTGCTGCTACAGTTATTCCGCTTCTAAATTTTGATTTAAGAATATAGTTGAGCATAGTCTTATAATAACCAATCTGGAGTGCATCAAATTTATTAAACCAGGTTATAAATTTATTTGACTTATGTTCCTTTGAAAGAAAAACTGAAGAAAGTAGCGGTGTTAGTGTAAACGACATTAATAATGAGAACAGTGTTGCAAAAACCGCAGCCAATGCTAATTCTTTTAACATCAGACCAACCAATGATGACATATTTGCAATAGGCAGAAATACAACAATATTCGTAAGTGTAGAAGCAAGCACAGCAACACCAACCTCGGATGTACCCTTATATGTAGCTTGTTTGATTGTTAAGCCCATTTTTTTGAAACGAAAGATGTTCTCAAGCACAACAACAGAGTTTGCAACCAGCACACCTACAGAAACTGAAAGTCCCATCAGAGTCATCATATTTAATGATAGACCAAAGACTTGTAAAAGCAAAAATGTTGAAATAATTGAAGTAGGCATTGACATTGCAACAACTATTGTAGATCGCCAATCGTGCAAAAATAAAAACAATACAAGCGATGTAAACAAAACACCGAGATAAATATTGCTCATTGTATCATCAAAACTGCTCTGAACGAAACCCGATGCATCGTTTACGATTTCAAGTTTTGTCCCTTCGGGCAGCGTGCTTTTTATAACAGGGAGAGAATTACGAATAGCCTCAGCAACTTTTACAACGTTGCCATCAGTGCTTTTTATTATTCCGAGCCGTACAACATTTTCATTTTTAAAGTTTTCAATTGCATTAAAAAAAGTAGCACGTTGTCTGATATCTTTCCCTGAATCCTGAACTTCTGCTATTTGTCTGATTTTTTTTGGACCAAATGCTGTTGGGATTTCAAGTTCACTTATATCTGTTGAACTTTGAAATTGTCCCTGTAATCTCACTGTATATTCCTGATTACCAATTTGAAAATATCCGCCGGGAATATCCATATTATGTAATTTTAATATCTGACTTAGCTGAGGCAGCGAGATATTATTTTCATAAACTACTTTGTTATCGAGTACAACCCTGATTTCTCTTTCCTGACCGCCGGTAATTTGAACATTTGCCACACCGTTGATCTGAGAAAATCTGTCCTTTAAAGTTTTATCAGCAATTTCATATAATTGTCTTGGATTTAAATTACCGCTTAATACAACATCTACAACGGGAGTAAGTCTGAGATCCACTTTCTGAACAACCGGTTTAAATGCATCAGTTGGCAGATCATTGATTATAAGATCAATTTTATCTTTTACTTCCTGATTTGCAATATTAACATCTTTAGATAATTGAAACTCAATGATAATAACTGAAGCACCATCAAGAGAGTATGATTCGATTCGCTCAATCTGACTAATCGTCGCAACAGCGTCTTCAATTCTTTTTGTTATAAGAGTTTCAGTTTCTTTCGGACCAGCTCCCGGATATATTGTTCTGACGGTAACAATTGGTATTTCAACATCAGGCATCAGGTTAAGATTTAAACCGAAATATGCGATCAAACCGAAAATCAGGAAAACTAAAATTCCTACGATAGTTAAGACGGGTCTGTTAATTGATACTTTTGCAAGAAACATCTGAATTTCCTTTTATTGAATAACATTGATTTTGCTTCCGTCTTCTAACTGAGAAGCACCTTTAACAACTAATAGTTCTCCCGGGTTAATTCCAGAGCTGATTTCGTACATTAATCCGCTTTCGCTTCCATTTGATATATATCTTTTAGATGCTTTGCCATTATCGTTAATAAATACATACGAACCATTTTCATCATTCATTACAATGCTTCTGGGTATGACAATTGCTTTCGGATTTTCATAAGTTAAGATTTTAATTTCGTTGGTTAAACCGCTTTTCAAAACACTGCGCGGATTATCAAATTCTACTTCAACATAAAAAGCTTGTTTTGCCGGATCAATTGCTAATGCTATCTCAATTACTTTACCAATAAATTTTTGTCCTCCGAATTCAGTAATTGCTTTCATTCCTTTTTTAAATTGAATGATTTCTTTTTCAGATACCCAGATTTTACTGCGCATTTTAAATGTTTGTGATACCGTAAACAAAGGTGTTTCACTTTTAACACCATCACCGGGATTTACTTTTAAATTTACAATGTAACCGTCAAAAGGAGATTCTATAAATAACATTTTTCTTAAAGAGAGATAGTTCCTTTTGGCAACTTCATATTGAGTTTGTGAGCCTTCAAATGCTGCAAGCGATGTTTCACCATCTTCATACAATGCTTTTATTCTCTGATAATTCTTTCCCGAATTTTCATAAGTTGTTTTTGCCTGATTGTATTGTAATGCCGGGTTATCTGTATCAAACTCAATAATTACCTGACCTTCTTTTACATAGTCTCCGATTTGTGAATTAACTTTTGTGATATTACCGCCGACCATTGCCCCTTTTGTAGCCTCTTTAATTCCGGTAAGCTTTGCAAAGAATGATAAATATTTTTCATAAGGCTGATATTTTATTTCTTCAACTTTTACAGGGATTCCCTCTTCGCTTCTTATCTGTTCAGGGGTTTTATTATTTTTATCATCACCTCCACAGCTTGCTAAAAATAAAAATGTTAAAAACATTAAAGCTGAACCGGATAATATTTTATTTGATAATAGTTTTTTCATTTAAATAATTTCTCCTGATACTTTGGAAAGATTTTTATTCAATTTCTGTAAATATATTTAAATACTCAGAAGATGTTCTGCCGAGTATTTGTTCAAGTTCAAATTTAGCAACAATATAATTGTAAGTTATTTGAATCAGATTTAACCGGGCTTGTTTTAACGCCATATCAGAATTTTGAATTTCTATCTGACTTCCGGCACCTTCTTTATATCTTACTTTTGCTATTTCATAAGCTCTTTGGGCAACTTCAACAATTCTTTGTTGGGCGTCCAGTAATGATTCAACTCTTTTTAATTCCAGCAATTTTGATTTTGCATTTAGTATTGTAAAATCACGTAATTTGTTTAACTGCTCTTCAGTCTGCTGATAAGTTATAGTTGATTGTTCTACAGCATATTTTGTTCTGTTGCCGCGCCAAAGATTTATTGATAAGCTAAGACCAACAGTTGCTGCAGAATAAGTATTAAAGTCCCACTTTTCAGATGAGCCTGCATAAGTATATTGACCGAAAGCTGCAAGTGTGGGCCAATAACCTGCAACATCAAGTTCAATAAATGCCTCATCAACCTGCTTTTTAAGCTCAAGGGTTTTTAATTCAAAATTTTCAGTAAGCGCTTCATTTATCAAATCACTTTCATCTGAATGATCAAAAACATTATAAACAAACTCACCTTGTACGTCGATTTCTTCATTTTGATTAATGCCAAGAACAATTTTTAATCCGTCAGTAGCGGTCTTAAGATTATTTTCCATTTGTAATAGAACCGGTCTGATATTTTCAACCTGAACTTCTGCCTGCAGCATATCAAATTCAGAAACAAGTCCTTGTTTATACAATGCTTTAACATTATCAAGATTATCCATTGCATTATCAAAGCTTTGTTTGGTTATCTCAAATACTTTCTTTGAAAGTAAAACCCCGTAAAATGTTTTTTGAACTGAAAAAACTGTTTTAGAAACAGTACTATTTAAATCTGCTCTTGCAAGTTCATAATAAATTTTAGATGCTCCGATGCCCTTAAATACTGCTGAACTGAATAAAGTTTGTGTTAATGTTATTCCGGTTGAAAAATTATTTGATTGAGAGAAGGATTGTAGAATATTATACATCGGTTTGAATTTACTATTATTACGCGGTATAACATTTTCATTAAAAAGAATAGAATAAGTTGCATTGGTCAAAAGTGCCTGAAAATCCGGGAACAGCATCATAGGTTTTTTAATAAAGTGAGAAAAATTTCCGGATAAATCAACACTTGGTAACGCATATCCAAATGCTTCATCAACTGCAGCGCCGGCTTTTTTAACATTCATTACTGATATCAATATATCACGGTTGTTCTGCAGTGCCATATTTATTGCCTCATCAATTCCAATTATTTTTTCCTGTGCAGAAATTTTCCAACCAGAAAATATTGTAGTAAAAATTATTGTGAATAAAATGAGTTGAATAAAAGAGAGTTTATGTTTCATCTATTTCCTGAATATGAACTTAGAAATATTTATATTGAAGTAGTAGTTAACTCTATAAGAATATTTAAAAAAATGTGGCGCTAATTTACTTAAGTCTTGAGAATTTATTTTCCCATATCATAATCTAAAATTAGATTGTGACTATAATCAATGCTTCACGATTGGCAAGTGTTTAACTATATCTTCTCTCTTGTTGCTCTTTATTTATGTAAGCTCAAATACTGAGTAAAGCGCGAAGATTTATTTATTAAAGTACTATGATTTTAGGTAAATTTGCGACAAATAAAATTTTATAGATATGGATAAAGTAATACTTGATAAGTTAAAATCCATTGTAGGAACACAAAATTTTTTGGATTCTAAAGAAGATAAACTTGTTTATTCTTATGATGGTACACCTGTATTCAGACATTTGCCTGAAGCAGTTCTTTTCCCTGAAAACTCGGATCAGATTTCAGAAATTTTAAGACTTGCCAATCAAAATCAGTTCAATGTTGTTCCCAGAGGTGCAGGTACCGGATTAAGTGGAGGTTCAATACCTGTTGATAATTCTGTTGTAATTGTAATGACAAAATGGAATCGCATTTTAGAAATTGATTCAAGTAATCTGACAGCCTGGGTTGAACCCGGAGTAGTTACAGGTATTTTTCAAAAGGAAGTTGAAAAGATCGGATTATTTTATCCTCCTGATCCGGGCAGTCTCACTGTTTGCACATTAGGTGGTAATGTGGCAACAAATGCTGGCGGACTAAGAGGATTAAAATACGGTGTTACTAAAAATTATATTCTTGGTGTCGAAATGATTCTTCCAAATGGTGAATTATTGAAAAGCGGCGGAAAGAACATGAAAGATGCTGCAGGATATAATCTGAAAGATTTTATAATCGGAAGTGAAGGAACACTTGGAATAATAACAAAGGTCTTAGTAAAGCTTATACCTAAACCGAGTAACTCGATAACCTTGTTAATAATTTTCAATAAGCTTGTTGATGCCGGTAAAACTGTTTCAGATATTATCGCTTCGCACATAGTTCCTTCAATGATGGAATTTCTGGATAATACTACAATTAATTGTGTTGAAGATTATGCACATATTGGACTGCCAAGAAAAAGCGAAGCAATTTTACTTGTTGAAGTTGATGGAAGAAGTTCAGAAGTTCAGGAGGATGCAGAGATAATCAGAAAAATTGCAATTAAGAATAATGCTGTCGCTCTTAAAGGAGCTTCTGATGAAGCTGAAGCAAATAATTTAAAAACTGCACGAAGAAGTGCTTTTAGTGCATTGGCTAGAAAAATGCCTACTACTATTCTGGAAGATGCAACAGTTCCAAGAAGTGAACTTCCTGTTATGATTGAAAAAGTTACCAAAGCTGCTAAGATGTTCGATGTAATGATTGGTAATTTTGGACACGCTGGCGATGGTAACCTGCATCCAACTTGTTTAACAGATGAAAGAGACAGCAAAGCTCTTGATAAAGCTCATAAGGCGTTTGAATATATTTTTAACGAAGCTATTAAGTTAGGCGGCACCATCACGGGAGAACATGGAACAGGGTTATCTAAAAAGCAATTTCTGGAATCAGTAGCTGGTCCTGCCGGCGTTGATATGATGAAAAAAATTAAATGTGCAATTGATCCGAATAATATTCTTAATCCTGAAAAGATATTTTCGATCTCACCAAAATGTGAAGGAATCTTACCACTAAAACGCGAACAAATAAAAAATTTTAATGCATAGACAAAACGATTATAAAGACCTGTTAAAAGTTTTACCGCACGATGATATACTTCAGCAGTGTATTCATTGTGGTTTATGTTTAGCTACTTGCCCCACTTACGATATTACGAAAATTGAACGATCTTCACCTCGTGGAAGAATAGCAATGGTAAAATCTGTAGCAAGAAGTGAGATGGAATTAAGCGAGAGATTTGCTGAAGAAATGAACTTCTGTCTCGATTGCCTTGCTTGCGAAACTGCTTGTCCTGCAGGTGTTCAATACGGTCGAATGGTTGAAACTGCGCGCGTTGTTGTTGATGAAGCAGGATTCGGAACTACGAAGTTAAATCGTGGAATAAAAAGATTTCTGCTTAGAAAAATTGTTGCATCAAGAAGCGGGTTAAAATCTGTTTCGCGATTGTTAAGGTTCTATCAAAAATCTGGATTACAAAAATTTGTCAGAGCAACAGGACTGTTGAAAATATTTTCCAAAAAACTTAATGAGATTGAAGCTTTGTCACCTTCAATTTCAGATAAGTTTTCAGATAAGGAAATTAAAGAAGTTGAATTACCGGTGGGTGGCGTAAAATATAAAACTGCATTTCATTTTGGCTGTTTAATGAATACAATGTTTGCAGATATTAATATGGATACGATTGATGTGCTGAAAGAGTGTGGATGTAAAATTGTTACGCCAAAAGATCAGGTTTGCTGCGGCTCGCTGATGGGGCATAATGGTGATCTGGAATTTGCACTGAAGCTTGCAAGAAAAAATATAGATGTATTTGAAAAGATTGATTATGATTATTTAATTTCAAACTCGGCGGGATGCGGTGCTTTTATGAAAGATTATGCTTATTTGTTTGAGGACGATCGAAAGTATGCTGAGAAAGCAAAAAAGTTTGCATCTAAAGTTAAAGACATAACTGAGTTTATTAGCGAACAAAAACCAGAATTAAATCTTAATTCCGAACTTAATCCTCAATCAGTAACATATCACGATGCTTGTCATTTAGTTCACGCTCAAAAAGTTTTTTCACAGCCAAGAGAAGTAATTAAATCTTTACCCGGAGTCGAATACACTGAACTTGAAGAAGCAACCTGGTGCTGCGGCAGTGCTGGCATTTATAATGTTGTCAGATATGAAGATTCATTGGTTCAATTGAAGAGAAAGATGAATAATATTAAGAACACTAATGCAAAGGTTGTCTTAACCGGAAATCCAGGCTGTATGGGACAGATAAAACACGGTACTAAAAAATTTAATGTAGATGTAGAAGTGATGCACCCTGTTACATTGATTAAAAAGCTGTTAAAGAAAAATCAAACTTGATCTCTTGTGGTTTTATAAAATCTTTTCATCCCACAACAGATGCTCAAAAGTTTCTCTGCTTCGTATAACATCATATTTAGAACTGTCAACCAATATTTCTGCAGGGCGTCTGCGTCCGTTATAGTTTGAACTCATCACCATTCCGTAAGCACCGGCAGACATTATAGCAAGATACTCTCCGGATTTCGATTCAGATAATTCTCTATCTCTTGCGAAATAATCTCCTGATTCACAAACTGGACCGACAACATCTGCAATTATATTTTTACTGTTTTCAGATTTCTGAATCGGTTGAATATGATGATAAGCCTCATAAATAGAAGGGCGGAGAAGATCATTCATTGCTGCATCAACAATTATAAAATTTTTATCTCCGTTCTGTTTAGTGTATAAAACTTCTGTTACTAAGATTCCTGCATTTGCAGTTAAAAATCTGCCAGGTTCAAAAATAATTTCACAGTTTAGTCTCTTAAAAAGCGGGATTGTTTTTTCGGCGAAATCTTCGATAGTAAAAGATTGTTCATTATTGTAGGTTACACCTATTCCGCCGCCAACATCAAAGTGTTCCAACTTTAATCCATCTTTTTCAATTTCAAAATAAAGTTCAGACAATTTTTCTACCGCTTCGCAAAATGGATCGATAGAAGTTATTTGTGAACCGATGTGCATATCAATTCCGGTAAATTGGATATTCTTATACTTATTTCGTGACTTATAAATTCTTAATGCAGATTTAGAATCAATCCCGAATTTGTTACTTGATAGTCCTGTAGAAATATATGGATGAGTTTTTGCATCAACATCAGGATTAACACGAATTGCAACTTTTGCAGTTTTATTCATCTGTTGAGCAATGATGTTTATCAATTCAATTTCCTCTTCAGATTCCGCTTTGATCATTAAAACATTATGTTCTAATCCAAGCTTAATTTCATTTTTTGTTTTACCGACACTTGTTAAAATTATTTTTGAAGGATCGGCTCCTGCTTTTAATGCACGAAAAAACTCTCCTTCCGAGTTTGCATCAATACCGCTTCCGAGCTTTACGAAAGTATTTATAACGCTCAGGTTGAAATTTGATTTCATTGCATAAAATATTTTATGATCAATGCTTTTAAATGCCTTTTCAAATTCCTGATATTGTTTTATAAAATGATTTTTGCTGTAAATATAAAGTGGAGTGCCAAATTCCTTGGCAAGTTTTTCCACTCCTATTTCTTCAATGTAGAGTTGATTGTTTTTATATTTTATGAAGTTTGTTTCAAAGTATTTCATGGTTTTTTGTTTCCTGTAATTTCACACCTCGATCCACATTAGGCGGACTCAGAGTAACAATAGTTTAATTATAAAAATAATACTTCTTAGAAAGCTTCCTGAAACTATCTATATCTATATTCAAATAGGGAAGAATATCCTCAACTTTTAATCTTTGCATAAAAAGCTCACGAATTCTACTTGTTCCCAAAACTTTATCAAACATATCAAAGCGTCCTTCATTTTCAGTAATAATATTTCTTCCATATAGTTCATTAATCGCTTGCGCAAAATAAAATTGTGTTGTAATTAAATTTACTTTGGAATAATCAGTAATATAAGTTTCAACTCCGTTTAGCATTTTATCTTTTCCAAATCCATAATAAGGTTTATAACTAATCGGTCTGAAGATTACTCCCTCCAGATTATATGAATTCATCTTATTGGCAAGTTGTTCCGAGTTTATCCACTCAGTTGCAAAAGTTTGAAATGGTAAAGTATATCCGACACCAATTGATAAAACTCCTCTAAGTTCTCCAATAATTCCAGAAGCAGCATAATAGAAAGGAGAATATCTGTGAGGAATATGCGGTGAAGTTAAAACCCACGGTAAACCGGTCTGTTCAAAATACATATCTCTTGTCCAGCCTTCCATTGGTATTACAGTTAACTTACATTTTACTTTACTCGGCAGCATACCTTCTTCATTCAACATTTTTGCTAATTCACCAACGGTTAATCCGTGAACATAAGGTATCGCAAATTGACTGACGAATGAGAAATATCCATCTTCAACCAAATTACCTTCAATCCTGTTTCCGCCAAGCGGATTTGGACGATCAAGCACAACAACCTCTTTATTGTTTTCTGCTGCAGCTTCCATAACCATTCCCATTGTGCTGATATATGTATAAGATCTGCTTCCGATATCCTGAATATCAAAGACTAAAACATCGACATCTTTTAACATATCAGTATTGGGTTTTCTAGTTTTTCCGTATAAAGAATAAACAGGAAGTTTTGTTGTTTCGTCAATGTAAAAATCAACATGCTCTCCGGCAGTGTAATTTCCTCTAACACCATGTTCAGGTCCATATAGCGCAGTTAGATTAACTCCTTCAGCTTCAAATAAGATATCAACAGTAGATTTTAAATTTCTATCAACGCCGGTTGGATTTGTTACCAATCCTACTCGTTTATTCTTAAGGATATCAAAATTTCTTTCACGTAAAACTTCTATTCCGGTTTTAACAATTGTTTTATGTTGACAATCCCCTGATGATACTATCGACTCAACCATTTTTAAAAAAGAACCATCTTCAAAATATTTGTATAAGTCTTTCCCAGGACAAAGTGTTTCAGTATAATCTCTGTGAGTTTTAATATCATTATAACTTACATTATACTTTTGTTTAAGAAACGCTGTCAACTTTGCAAGCGAATTTAGCTGCACTTCTTTTATTTTTTGCTCTTCGTAATTTCCAACTACACAAATTAATGCGTGCCCTGTAACATCATAATCTGTGTTTGTATCACCGGGAATATTTATCGGACGAGCTTCATAAATATTTCCTTTAAGGTCAATCATAAAATGATATGGATTATCCGACCATTTTTTTTCTCTTCTGCTCCAGCTTTGAAGATTACGGAGATATTGAATCATATCTTTGTCTTCAGCAAAATATTCACCGCCATGATGAATTGTAATTTTATTTATCTTATGTTGTGGAACAATTCTGTCAAAAGGAACCCATCCCCAATCATTTCTTTTAACTACAATCAAATCATCAGGATATTCAAGTTCAGAAATGTTAACTGTTTTAATTATCTCTGTGGAAGAACATCCAAGTAAAATAAATCCGGTTATAATTGTAAATAAAGTAAAGCGTAATTTCATAATATTTCCGTTATCATTCGATTTAAAAGAATCAATTCTTTCAATAGTTAAAAACAATTTTTTAATAGCCAAAATTAACATTAAAGAACTGCTGGTTCAATAAAATATAATTTTAACCCCAAAGTATTTTTCAATATTTTGCAGCATATAAAGGAAAATTTTTTGATCTTTAACAGACAAATTAATTACTACCAAATTTAGCGGCTAATTTATGGATCATTACGGTTTCTGGTCACTTCTTCCACCTTTACTTGCAATTATTTTTGCAATTAAAACCCGTCAGGTATTTGTTTCCTTATTATTCGGTATCTGGCTTGGTTGGATTATTCTAAGCGGAGGAAATTTTATTACCGGCACTACTGCAACAATACAAGCACTTGTAAATGTTTTTGCAGAAGCAAGCAACACAAGAACTATTATGTTTAGCTGTCTTGTCGGGGCTTTGATTGCGTTTATCCAACGATCAGGCGGAGTTGCAGGCTTTGTTCATCTGGTTAACAGGTTACTTACATATCTTGAAAATAAAAAGATTGGTAAGAGCAGAAAAATAGTTCAGCTTTTAGCCTGGGCAACTGGAACCGCAATCTTTGTTGAATCCAGTATTAACACTTTAACAGTTGGAACAGTATTCAGACCGGTTTTTGATCGACTAAGAATTCCACGAGAAAAGCTTGCTTACATTGGTGATTCTATTTCTGCTCCGACTTGTATTCTGATTCCGTTAAATGCCTGGGGAGCTTACATAATGGGTTTGATCGCTGCACAAGGATTCAGCAGTCCGCTTACAGTTTTAGTTTATTCATTCCCATTAAATTTTTATCCAATGTTTGCAATGGCGATGGTCCTTTTTGTGATTCTATCTGGAAAGGATTTTGGTCCGATGAAAAAAGCTGAAGAGAGAGCAATAAAAGAAGGTAAAGTAATTCGGGATGGTGCTGTGCCGCTTATTTCTGCTGATGTTGTTTCATTGGAGAAAAAAGAAAATGTTAAACCAAGAGCGATAAATATGATTCTTCCTATTGCTGTTATGGTTGCAATGATGCCATTGATGTTGCTTTATACAGGATGGGGAGAAGTTGAAAATATTTCTCAATATCCATGGTATGAACAAATATTTTTCGCAATTGGAAAAGGATCCGGTTCAACTGCGGTTTTATATTCTGTCTTAACTTCGATCATTGTTGCAAGTTTTCTTTATGCTTCACAAAAAATATTTTCTTTTTCTGAAACTATTGATTTGATATTTAAAGGTATCAGTGGACTGATTCCGCTTGCATTGCTTATGATGCTTGCATTTGCAATTGGAACTGTGTGTAAAGAATTAGGCACAGGGTATTATACTGCTGAATTATCCAAGCAATGGTTATCACCAAACTTAGTTCCGGTTATAATATTCCTGGTTGCTTGTTTTATTGCATTTTCAACCGGAACATCGTGGGGAACTTTTGCAATAATGATTCCGATTGGAATTCCGATGGCTCAGGCTCTTGGCGCAAACTTGTATTTAGCGGTTGCTGCTGCTCTTGGCGGCGGAGTTTTCGGAGATCATTGTTCACCGATTTCTGATACTACAATTATTTCATCAATGGCTTCAGCGAGTGATCATATAGATCATGTTAAGACACAATTGCCTTATGCAATAACTGCCGCAGTTATTTCCGGTATATTGTATTTGATACTTGGATTTATTATTCACTAAAAATTTATTTTTTAAAAAAATCTGAAGGTGATGATTTGAAATATTTTATTGGAATGGATGGGGGAGGAACAAAAACAAAATGCATTCTTACCGATGAGAACCTCAATCAGATATATGAAGTTGTTGGAGGAGCTTCAAACTTCTTAGTTATTGGAACTGAAACAGTATCCCAAACTGTTTTTGATCTGATAGACAAATGTGTGACGGCAGCTAAAATATCATTAGAAGATCTTGAAGCAATTGTTCTCGGAACTACTGGCGGAGGAAGAAGAAGTGATGCTGAACTTCTGGAAAAACAAATTTTTGCTGATGCAAAAAGCAAATCCGTTTCAATAAATAAATTCAAGGTTGAAAGCGATGCTAGGATTGCATTAGAAGGTGCCTTTTCAGGTAAAGCCGGAAGTATTCTTATTGCTGGAACCGGATCAATTATGTTTGGTAAAGATTATAAGGGCGAAATTCATCGTGTCGGTGGTTTCGGAAGATTTATCGGCGATGAAGGAAGCGGTTATCGTATCGGAAGGAAAGGATTAAATGCAGTTGCCAGATTTATGGATGGCAGGGCAAAGCCAACAAAAATTGCTGATCTGCTTGAACAGGTTTTCTCTATCTCAACATCTGAGCAATTAATAACTGAAGTTTACAGAAATAATTTTGATATTGCTTCTGCTGCACCTATTGTTTTTGATGCTGCCGATAGCGGTGATAAAGTTGCACAAAGGATTCTTGAAAACGAAGCAGATGAACTTTTACTTCACATTAATTCAATGAGGGAAAAATTAAAAGTTGATTTACTTAAAGTATCATTGATCGGAAGTATATTAACCAAACCAAATTATTTCTCTTACTTGTTTAATGAAAAAGTAATAAGACGATTTAATGATGTGAAAATTATGGAAGCAGAACATTCTCCGGAATTTGGTGCTGCCTTATTAGCTAAGCAATTAATTTGAATAAAATATTTAAAACAAAAACTCATAAAGAAAAAACGGAGTTTAAATGCCGAATAAAAAAATAACTTTTAGAAATCCGTGGGCGTGGGTTCCATCTTTATATTTTGCAGAAGGAATTCCTTATGTAATGGTAATGACAGTATCGGTTGCAATGTATAAAAAACTTGATATTTCAAATACTGATATCGCATTCTTTACCAGTTTGCTTTACCTGCCATGGACTATAAAGTTTTTGTGGGGACCTTTTGTTGATATGTTTAAAACAAAAAGGTTATGGATAACATCAACTCAATTTCTAATTAGTATTGCTTTATTCGGAATAGCTGCTGCGTTAGTTACATCTCATTTTTTCTTTTTTACAATACTGGTTTTTAGTTTGATGGCATTCGCATCAGCAACTCATGATATAGCTGCTGATGGTTTTTATATGCTTGCTCTCGATGAAGCAAAGCAAGCTGAGTTTGTAGGTATCAGAAGCACCTTTTACAGAATCGCTACAATTGCAGGGCAAGGTTTGATGGTGATGTTAGCAGGATTTTTAGAATACCGGATGAGTAATCAAAGTGCGTGGTCAATTGTTTTTATTGTGATGGCTTCAGTTTTTTTCCTTTTATTTTTCTATCATAAATTTATTCTGCCTTATCCAACCACTGATTTCCCGACACTTCAGGACAAATCTAAAACAGTAATGAAAGAATTTGCTGATACATTTGTTTTGTTCTTTAAGAAGAAAGAGATATGGGTTATTCTGGCTTTTTTACTTTTTTACAGATTCGCAGAAGCTCAGCTTGTAAAACTTGTTCAACCGTTTCTTCTTGATCCAATTGAAAAAGGTGGATTAGGATTAAGCACAGAAGAGCTTGGACTTGTATATGGAACGATTGGTGTAATTGCTTTATTATTTGGCGGTGTTCTCGGCGGTATTGCTATTTCAAAAAAAGGATTAAGATACTGGCTCTGGCCGATGGTTATAATTATGCATACGCCTGATTTAATTTTTATTTATTTATCTTATTTTCAGCCACAAAATCTGTTTCTGATTATTTCATCAATTGCTATTGAACAATTCGGTTACGGTTTTGGTTTTACTGCTTATATGATGTATATGATTATGATATCTCAGGGAAAACATAAGACTGCGCATTACGCAATCTGCACTGGAATAATGGCGCTTGGAATGATGCTGCCGGGAATGTTCAGTGGTTGGCTGCAAGAGCAAATCGGGTATAATCATTTCTTTGTTTGGGTCGCTTTATCAACAATACCCGGATTTATAGTTGCTGCACTTGTAAAAATTGATTCTGAATTTGGGAAGAAGAAAGAGGAAGTCGCTAAGGCTTAAATTTTAATAAACTATGTTTCAAGTTACTTTTAATAAAGGGAGAAAAGGAAATGAAATATTTCATCTGTTCACTTATTCTATTTATCGGAATTATGTCTGCTGATATACAATCACAAACAGCGAATAACGATAATCCGTTTTTCACTGAATATACTACGCCGTTCCAAACTCCGCCGTTTGATAAAATCAAGATAGAACATTATTTACCTGCATTTGAAGAAGGAATCAAAATTAAACGAGCAGAAGTTGAAGCAATCATCAATAATCCTGATAAACCGACCTTTGAAAATACAATTGCTGCTATTGAGAAAAGCGGTAAACTGCTTAGGAAAGTATCAAGTGTGTTTTTTAATCTTAGCGGTTCTGATGGAAATGATGAAACACAAAAGATTGCGGAAACTATCACACCTGAGTTATCAAAACTGAATAACGATATCTTTCTAAACGAAAAACTTTATCAGCGCGTTAAAGCTATCAATGATGAGAAAGACAATTTAAATCTTACTGCTGAACAGCTTAAGGTTCTTGATAATTATTATTCCGATTTTGTCCGGAATGGAATCGGACTTGATGATGTTAAAAAAGCGAGACTGAAAGAAATTAACCAAGAGATAAGTATGCTTAGTCTTAAGTTTGGTGATAATCTTCGTAAAGAGACTAATGCAATCGCTTTAGTTATTGATAACAAAGATGATTTGATTGGTTTGCCTGATGTTGCAATCCAAAGTGCTTCTGAGCTTGCAGAGCATAACGGATTAAAAGGGAAATGGGCTTTTAATCTGCAGCGAACAAGCTTTACTCCGTTTTTACAGTATTCTGAAAAAAGAAATCTCAGGGAAAAACTTTATAAAGCATATCTGATGCGAGGAAATAACAATAATGAATTTGATAATAAAGAAATTATAAAAAAAATGATTGCGCTTCGTATTGAAAAGGTGAATCTGCTTGGCTATAAAACTTTTGCTGATTTTAAACTCGAAAAAAATATGGCAAAAGATCCTGAAATAGTTAATAAATTTTTAGCTGATCTTTGGGCGCCTGCATTAAAAAAATCAAAAGAAGAATCTGCTGATATGCAGAAAATAATTGATGCTGAAGGTGGCAATTTTAAATTGGCAGGATGGGATTGGTGGTATTATGCTGAGAAAGTTAAGAAAGATAAATATGCGCTTGATGAAGAAATGCTTTGTCCTTATTTCAAAATGGAAAATGTAAGGCAAGGCGCTTTTGATGTTGCCAATAAATTATATGGAATTCAGATTATTAAAAGAGATGATATTCCTGTTTACGAACCCGATGTTGATGTGTTTGAAGTTAAAGAAGCAGACGGAACTCATATCGGAATTTTTTATACAGATTATTATCCGAGAAGCGGCAAAAGAGCCGGTGCGTGGATGAGCGGTTTCCGTGGACAATCGAATATGGATGGAGAGTTTATAACTCCGCTTGTTGTAAATGTTGGAAACTTTTCAAAGCCGACAAAAGATAAACCTGCATTACTTAGCTTTGATGAAGTAAATACTTTGTTCCACGAGTTTGGACACGCATTGAACGGATTATTTACAAAATCCACTTATCCAGGGGCACAAAGATCTTCTGTTGATTTTGTTGAGCTTCCTTCACAAATAATGGAAAACTGGGCATCACATCCCGAAGTTATTAAAATGTATGCAAAGCATTATCAAACAGGTGAAACAATTCCTGATGAGCTAATTCAGAAAATTGTTAACTCACAATATTTCAATAAGGGATTTGAAACTTTAGAATATCTTGCTGCTGCTATTCTTGATATGGATTGGCATATGCTTACAGATGTTAAAGATATTGATGTAGAAAAGTTTGAAGAAAAATGTTTGAACGAAATTGGATTGATTCCTGAAATTGCATCGCGTTATCAAAGCACAAACTTCAACCACATTTTTGGCGGTGATGGTTATTCTGCAGGATATTATGGTTATAAATGGTCGGGTGTGTTGGACAGCGATGCATTTAGCGCTTTCCTGGAACACGGATTATATGATCACGCTACTGCTGAAAGCTTCCGTAGAAATATTCTGGAAAAAAGCGGGAGCGATGACCCGATGGTTTTATATATTAAGTTCAGAGGAAGAGAACCAAAACCGGATGCGTTAATTCATAAATTAGGATTTAATTGATCTGAAATTATTTTGTCTTTGCATGAAATATGTTTTTCATGCAAAGACATTAAAAATGTATAGGAATAAATTCTATTGGATTTTATAAAAACCATTATCCATAATTTTTTCAATTCCTGAATTCCCAATAGAACCTAAATATCTTTTCGCTCTTATAAATCCGCTCTTTCTGTAATCACTGTAATAAGGTTTTGAAGGATTGAAACTGTTTATTCTTACTCTGCCTGCGTCGTGAATAAAATCTCCGTCACCGATATAAATTGCAACATGTGTTATTCTTTCTTTCTTTTCTGGTGTTCCTTTGAACCCGAAAAATAAAAGATCTCCGGGCTGCAGATTTTCCCAGCCATTATCAGTATTTACCAATTCACCAAAATTAACTTGTTGGGAAGCATCCCGATTAAGAACAATTCCATTCAAGAAAAAAACTGTTTTAGTAAATCCGCTGCAATCCATACCTTTTGTTGATGTTCCGCCCCACAAATAAGGTGTTCCCATAAAACGATATGCAGTGCTTAAAATATCATTTGCTTTGGGATTAAGAGATTTATACCAATCATTAAATAATTTTGCATCATCTTTTTTTATGTAACCAATTCTCTTATCAGGATATTCAACTTTGAAATAATTTTGTTCATCACCTAAGTATTTTAAAATATTTCCTGCAACCAAGTCTGATACTGTTTGGGATTTATCATCTGGATTAGAATAGCACAATCCGTAATTTGCTGTAAAAATAACTTTATCGGACGAGATCCAACTATTAAATTCATCCTTATCCATAAATTGCACACCATCATCATCCAACCAGGAAATATAGCCATCAGGTGTTTGAACAAGATAGTATCCATCCTGTCCTTTCTTTAAAACTTTAACAGGAGTTCCCATAATTGATTGAGTAACTAATTCAGCAGGATGATCTGGTTTTGAGCGGCAGTTTGCAACAGATAAATTTATTACCCCATAAATCTTTCCGTTTAATTTTTCAGATGGAAGCAATTCAATTTTATCAGTAAAGTTTATCTTAGTCTGTTTAAGACCTTTATCAAGCTCGACTTTTGCTTCGGGTAAATTTGTTTCGCCTTTAATTATAACGACGTTTTCATCCTCAACAGCTTCAACATTAAATAAAGCTGTTCTTTTATCCGGAGCAAATTTATCTTTTACATTCTGAATAATTGTATTAAGATTTTCCATTTGATTTTGTGCCTGCGTATTTACATAAAAAGTTATTAAAACGAATAATGTTAAAAAAATCTTCATAATAGTTCCTGATAATTATTTGTATTCTACTTTCATATTATAATCCCACTGATTAAAATAAATATTTCCGCCGCGCCATTCCAGTTCACCTCTCTGGAAATCAACAGTTTCACTTCTTGGAAATATCTTAGCTGGGAATAGCGGTCTTGAATAATCATCATTTACAATTAAATGATAAGCATCAATGTTTCCCAAAAAGAAATATCTTTCATCTTCTTTATCAGAATCAACCAATCCGAAAGACTGATCAACCGGAACCCAGCCGTATCCTTCCAGATATATTTCACTCCAATCGTGCAGATTGATTTCTCCCGGATGAAGCATCCAGCCGCTTTGCCATTTAGCAGGAATGCCGTTATATCTGCAGAGAGTCATAAACAAAAGTGTTTTAATTCCGCAATCACCATGACCGGTATTCATACAATATTCAGGAATATTCTCAAGAGTTGAATATTCTCTTGCACCAGCCCAGGGAATATTTGTTGATATCCAGGTAAATATCTTTTTAGCAATCAGATAAGGGTTGGCTTCGTCACCGACAATCTTGTTTGAAAGCTCTTTTATTTTATCACTGAATATTATATGAGGCGCTCTTTCAGCTATGTAAGTTTTATATAATCCTGATTCTTTATTATAAGGTTTAATTTGATTCGGCTGAATAAAATTAATCTCGTTGTAACCTGTTACCTCAAGAACCATATTAAAAATTGTTGGCTGATCTTTTATTGCTGGTTTCTGAATATAAACTGTCCGCTGTTGATTATCGTTACTTGCAAGGACATATTCATCTGAATTTACGGAAAGTAGTTTAACATCAACCTGTCTCCGATGACCTTCCCTTGGAAAAGGAAGCCAGCATCTTATAATTTCTCCATCAGGGACATCGTTTGCATCAACTGTTACAGTATAATCTAATTTAAAAGTTACTGGTCTTACTAGGTCCTCGTTGCCGTTTGCAGATTCATCAAGTATCAATGGAATATGTTCCTCAAGAAATACATCTTTTGGATCTTTTTTAAATCCATCAATTTTTAATTTCTGTTCCTTTGCTTCTTTATTTATCCGAAAAAGATTAGGTGCAGATCTTGAGAAATACCATTTCTTTCCATCAATAATTTTATATTCTAGCGAACCGTCATTTTCCCATTTAGCCAGATCTTTTTCTTTAACATCAGGATAATATTTATTTATAAATTTTAAAACATCATCCGCAGTTTTATTAAAGTCTATTTTTATTCTATCAAGTCTTTCTTTTTCAAATAAAAGATCAAGTTTGTCTTCAGATGTAATCGTTGTTGATTTGATTTTGTTTTCAATCAATTCTGCTGCTTTGGTATATTCACCCGAATTTACTAATTCGTTCACATCATTAAATTTTGTTTGAGCTGCTATCATAGATGTTAATAAGAAAATCCAGAAATATATTTTCATTATCACTCCTAATTTATCGGATTGATCTTAAGTTATTAAAAAATTTCCTAATTATCATAGAATTCCAATCAACTAAAGAATCACTATATAAAAATAACGAAGCTTTATACAATATTCACCAAAGTTATTTATTTTTACTCAAATGATTTTCAAGAATGGAGATCCTATGAAAACTTCAGAACGACTTCTTTCACTAGATGTATTCAGGGGAATAACAATAATGGGAATGATACTTGTTAACAATCCCGGAACCTGGAGCGCTGTTTATCCGCCTCTATTACACGCAAAATGGCACGGCTGCACTCCGACTGATCTTATCTTTCCGTTTTTCCTATTTATTGTCGGTGTCGCCGTTTCATATTCTTTAAGTAAAAGGAAAGCTGCCGGTGGAAGTATGAAAAGCCTTTATCTGAATATTTTCAGAAGGTCTATAATTCTTTTTGCTTTGGGAATTATTCTTGCTGGCTTTCCATTCGGATTATTATTTGGTCACGAATTTTCCTGGAGCACAATTCGAATTCCTGGAGTCCTTCAAAGGATTGCAATTGTTTATTTAGTTTCAGCAATTCTTTTTCTTTCAACGAGCACAAAATTCCAATACTGGTTTACTGCTATTATTCTTGTTCTTTATTGTGCGCTGATGAGTTTGATTCCTGTTCCCGGAATTGGTTATGCAAATTATGAACCCACAACAAATCTTGCAGCCTGGCTGGATTATCTTTTATTAAAAGATCATCTTTGGTCAGCTTCAAAAGTATGGGATCCTGAAGGAATCTTATCAACACTGCCTGCTATTGGTTCAGCAATGATCGGAATATTTGCCGGAAATTTACTCAGAAGCGACAAAGACCAAACTACTAAAACTGTCTGGCTTTATACCTGGGGAGTTATTTTAATGGCTGCTGGATGGATTTGGGACGGATGGTTTCCAATCAATAAAAATATCTGGACTAGTTCTTATGTTTTATATACCGGCGGACTTGCATTAGTATTTTTGGCTTTCTGTTATTGGTTCATTGATGTGAAAAAAGTAACCTGGTGGATAAAACCTTTTCATGTTTATGGAATGAATGCAATTACTGTTTTCTTTCTTTCCGGAATAGTTGGAAGAATTATGTATATGATTAAATGGACCAGTGCAGATGGAAACCCAATCACTTTAAAAAATTACTTATTCGAAACTTTTTTTCTTTCCTGGCTGGAACCGATAAATGCATCTCTTGCATGGGCAATTGTTTATATTCTCATTTGGTTAGGGCTGATGTGGATACTTTATGCAAAGAAAATATTTATTAAAGTTTAAAGAAATCTTATAAATGTTTTAAAAGGTTTAACCTCGCAGAATCAACTGCGGGTTAACTATATGATTATTCATATACTTCATAAAGGACATTCCTATAATAGAATTTTACATTTTTACCCAAAGCTAAAAACTGAGATACTTGTGGTTGTTTCTTTAACAGTTTGTAATAATCATCTGAATCAAATTGAATTCTTTTAACATTTTTTATTTCTTGTTTTTGTAATTCGCTGTCTATCCAATATTTATCCTGTTGATAAAAAGCTCTGCCAGACACAATTTTTACTTGTTGATTTAAATTCTGTTTTTGTCCTTTTGAATCTGTGTAGAAAAATCTCTCATTACCTTGCTGAGTTTGACTGTAATTTGCGGCAGTATTCAATCCCTGAAAATCTTTACTGATTTCAACACTGCTTCTTCCTGTTGTTTCATTCATTTTAAAATAATATTCCTGAGCTGATTTCTTTAACTCTGGTCTCGGCGGCAAAGTTTGTAACCCATCAGTTAATCTTCCGTTGCGAACTCTTACTTCTTCATCTTCCATTATTAAATAGCTTGTATAAGGAGTTATTATTCCGTGTTCGCGTGCAAGAGTGGTGATTTCTTCAATCAACTCTTTATCGTTTCCGTTTAATCTGATTAAATCCAACAGATATCCAATTCTTCTTGATGCCCAAAGTGTAGAAATAAAGCTGTAATCTTCGTTCGATTTTGTAAACTCATCAGTTAAAATAAACTGCTTTTGTTTTCCTTGTAATTTACCAGAGAGAGTAATTTTTGTTTTTCCATTATTCTTATATCTTCCAAAGACAAGAAGATTTGAACCTTTAAAAAGATCAGGTAAATCTTTTGGATAAGTATGATAAACTTCAATATTACCAAAGTCCAGTTTCAGGTTGCTTAAAACAGGCGACTGAATTTTGTCATAAAAATTTGAAACTTTAATCTCAATATCTTCATCATCATTTACATATGTTCTCCATGCTTTTGTAGCTTCAGTCAATTTATCGAGTATGTGAGTGTTTACATCATCTCCAACACCAAAGGTGAATATTCTTGATTGTTTACTATTTAATTTCAAAATTTTTTTAACAAGCTTTTCATCGTTCATTTCACCGATTGTTGGTCTTCCATCTGTAATGAACACAATAAAATGCGGTCGTTCTGATTCTGTATAGCTATTAAATACTGAAGCAAACGCTTCTTCAATATTGGTTCCACCAATAGCTTTTAGAGCATCTATGAATTTATTTGCTTCGCTTTTACTTTCTTTATCAGCTTGTTTGAGATTCTTGAATAATGAAAATGCCTCTGTAGAAAATCTTATAATATTAAAATGATCGTCTGAGTTAAGATTATTTACACAATATGTTAAAGCTTTCTTAGCCTGTTCAAGTTTATCTCCGCTCATACTACCTGAAACATCAAGAATAAAAGTAATATCCTTGCTTTCAATATTTGATTTATCAATCTCAATTGACGGACTTGCACTAAACAAAAAGTAACCATCATTGTTACCTGATTTATAAGTAAGTAACAATAAACCAACTTTTGAAGAACTTTTTGAGAAATAAAGTTTAAAATCATTATCCGGTTTTGTGTTTTTTTCTTCAAATGAAATTATAGAGTGAGTATCCCTCTCATTTACAATATCAACATTATGAGTTGGGCAGTAAATATTTTTTAATGGTTCAGATGATTTAATATCAACTTTTACAGATACATTTTTTAATGGTTTAGCAGAGAACTTTTCTGTATTTAATGGATAAATGTATTCGAATAGATTGTTATCTGATTCAAGCATTTGAGAATAACTGATTGAGATTTTCTTCTCACTTCTTGGTTCAATAGGAAAGATTCTTAATTTAAAAATATTTTGTTCACTGTATTCTAATAATGCAGGATCCCTCATTTGTCTGACGATATCCTCGTAGATTTTTCTTGCTTTTTCAGAATCTAATAGCTCAGCTTTGATCTCTTTTCCGTTTATAATCATAGTGAAATTATTTATCACTGCTCCTTTTGGGACTGGAAAAATATAATAACCTTCCAGTTGATAGTTAGTAGGATTATAAAATGATTGCTCAATTTTTGTAATCGCTGTTTGATCATTAATCTTTACATCAACATTGTGATAAACAACTTCTAATGGAAAAGGATGAGGTAATGGATGTGGGCGGGGAATAACGATGAATCCATCTGCAAATATGTTAGTAGATACAAACAAAATAAAAGCTAAAATCTGAAGTTTAGTTTTCATAGTAAAACATCCTTAATTTTTCTGAATCAGCTAAAGAATAAATAACACGCTTCGACAGGCTCAGCGTGACATTTTAGTGATTTACTAAATACTCATTTTATCTATGCAAAAATTAATTTATTCTTACTTTATCAAGAGCATTTATGTATTTATTATTTGGAGCTTTAACAAAATTAGTTTGAGGTTTGTTCCAGCTTTAATAAGAAAAGAAATAATGGAAAGATTTTTGACCTACTGTATTTCAAAATCAAAATAAGTATTTGGAAAAGGTTCGTTTTTTAATGTAAAATGCCACCATTCCTCAGCAAGGTTTTTAAAACCATATTTTTCCATTAATGTTTTAAGTAATAAGCGGTTAGCTTTTTGCTGAACAGAAATTTCTTTATTTAATGTATGTGACCGTTGATGAAAACAGTCAAATCCGGTTCCCATATCAATTGAGTTGTCTTTGAATCTCTCGTCATAAGATTTAAAACATTCACATTGATTTTCAATATCATATTCAGGTTGATAGGGAAGCGGTATTGGAACAATCGTTAAATCAATTGTGCTGCCTCTGCTATGTCCGGACTTTTTTGCAATATATCCATCAATAAACAAACGATCTTTATCGAGAGTTGAATAGAATTCTTTTTTAGTTAAGGTGTCGGCAAGATATTCAGCCCATCTTACGAAATGATCTACTGCTCGTTGAGGTCTGTAAGCATCATAAACTTTGAGTGAAAGATTAAACTGCTTTAATTCGTTTTGAACTTTTAATAAGGAGTCTGCTGCAGCTTTGGTTATAAAACATTTTTGTGCATTGTATCCATTTACTGGTACACCGAGAAAATTATGACTTGTTGCATATCTTAAATCAAGAACTATATCAGGAATTACTTCTCTGATTTCAACAAATCCTTTAGGAATATTCTGAGAATAAGAAGATGAAGCTAGGAATAATATCGCAACAATTATAAAAATGATTCTGTTCATCAAACTAATAGAAAAAATTATTCACTTTTCCAGTGACAATCTGTGCAAAGCTGTTTTTCGGTTGCCTGGTCTAAATCAACAGGATGCTTGAATTCCAATCCATTAAGATCAACACGTGTTACACCATTATTGTCTGTTTGTGCAATAATCTTATGGCAGCTATTACAATCATTTGAAATTACTTTACCATCATCACTCACATGATTTCCATCGTGACATCTGAAGCATCCGGGTGTATAAACATGCGAAATATTATTTGGAAAATGTTTCCAGTCTGCGTTCATATATGTAAAATAGTTTCTGGAATAAATTGCTTTTACAACATCAATGCTTTTAGAAATATTTTCACTTTTTGCTTTGTAAATATCAGGATAGTTTGAGATGTAAAAATCATTGATTCTTTGTTGAATGCTTTCTAATGCCTGTTGTTTAGTAAAATATTTATCTTCCAGAACCTCCACAGCAATACTTTTTATAAAGGGAAGCGATTCATCTATTTGATTACTTGCCATCATTTTGTTCATCATTTTATCAGGTTGATGATAAATATGTGAAGGGCGATTATGACAATCGATACAATCCATTGTTCTTAAATTTTGTGGATTAAAATTTTTCTCATCAAAACCGGCTTGTTTGTCTCTGAAAATAGTTTCTTTTCCATCCTTGGTTTTAACTTTTACCCATGGAATTTCGAGCCTTCTTTCATCAGTATGAATATATGATATTAAATTATCAGCATTTGCATGCCAATGAATTCCTTCGATAGATTCAAACTTACTTTTTCCACCGCCAATTTTTATCAACATACTAATATTTGATTTTGTATTTTTCTCGTCAGAAAGGTAATAAGTATAATCAACTTTGGTTTCGTTATAAAAAAGCGAAGGTGTATGACATTGTTCGCAAGTTCCTTCTGCTGGTCTTAATTCTTTAACAGGCGTGCCTATAGGGCGTGAATACTTATTGAAGATAACAGAATAAACCTGATAAGCTCCCGAAAACTTGGATTTGACATACCAGCTTGTACCTGAACCGATATGGCAGCCAACACAACCAACTCTTGAATGAGGCGAATCTAAGTAAGCAGTGTATTCAGGTTCCATTACAGCATGGCAAACTGTTCCGCAAAATTCATCCGACTCGGTATATTCATAAGCTTTGAAACTACCAAAAGCAGAAAAAAGTAATAATACAATAGTTCCAATTGAAAAAGTTACAAACATTGCCCTTTTCTTCGGATCATTTAAATCAATTACCGGAAGCTTTTGTGATCTGTATTTGCCGTGTTTTTCTCTTTTCCTTTCACGAATAATTCCATACGCAATCAACAACAAGCCAACAATAAGAATTGAAGGAAGAATAATGTATGTAAGAATCCCCATATAAGTGTTTTCTTCACTGCTGAATAAATCCAAAATGAAAAGAAAAACAATCAGTCCAAAACTCAGTAAAGCAATACCAGCGCCGGTAAGTGTAATTGGATTATAAACATAATGGGGAAATATTTTTCTCATATTATTCCTCAATAATAGTTTAAGGAAAACAAATAACGATATCGATATTTAAATTCAGAATTAAAGTAGAAATAAGATCAAGCGTCCTCTGAACTTTGTTCAGATTTCATTCTTTCTTCAGCTTGTTTCTTTTTGATTCTTTCAAGTTCAAGCGGATGCTCTTCCGCCATTTCTTCTTCAGTAATTGTACCTTTGAACCAGGCTAAACTCATCGGATAAATATCGGGATTAAAGATAACAAAGTAGAAATGCCAGACAACTATTGCCAAAAATGCCAACCAGGCTTCATAAAAATGAATAGTTCTTGCAATATCCCAATCAAGTTTTGAGAATAAACCGATATAATCAATGTAAAACCACATTAATAAACCTGTAACTGACATAACTATTGTTCCCCATACCAGAGCCCAATATTCTGCTTTTTCAACATAACTGAATCTATCTAATTTTGGTTTTACCTTTGATAGACCGAGATTATATTTTGCAACTCCTATAGCATCAGTAAAATCTTTAAGAGTAGGGAACAGATCTTTCACTAACTCACGACCTCTTTGTGTAAATGCAATGTAATAAATATGATATAAGCTCACTGAAATCATCACGACAGCAGCGATTCTGTGTACCCAGCTTCTGTAAACAAAAACATCTGACCAGACATCTGTAATATGTGAAACCCACCACGCATTTGGATACCTTAACATAAATCCCGTCAGAACTAAAACTATAAAACTGATTGCCATTATACCATGCTGAATTCTCTCGTTCAGTGTCATCCTCAAATATAAAGCATGACCATATTCTTCTTCTACGATATGTCCGCGCTGCTTTAATTTCTTAATCTTGGATTTCTTAATCAGATCCAGAAAATTGTGTAGGAACATTCCACCAATAACTGAGATAAGTAAAGTAATATAAATATAAGATATCCAGTAAAGGATTGGCTCATCTTCTTTATCCAGTGTTACGTGAATAGTACCTTTCGTAAAAGTTTCATTTGCACCCGGATGACAAGAACCACAGGTTTTTACAAGATTACCTTTATAAATTGTAGAAGTTGGATCAGAAGATGGTTTAATATTATGTACACCATGGCAGCTTGCGCAATTTGCTACAGTAGCAGATCCGCCGCTTAATGCTAATCCATGATACGATTCCGAGAAAGTTTTATATCTGTTAGCAGATAATCCGTATTTTTCAGAGAGTGCAACAGATTCGTGGCAAGGTGAACAAACCTGTCTAGATAAATTCTGAAATGCAACCGGTGAATTAGGATCATCAACACGGAGAATATTATGTTCACCATGACAATTAGTACAAGATGGTGCATCACCGTTACCTTTAATAACTAACTGACCATGAATACTTTCTAAAAATTCATTCTTAATCGCGCTATGACATTTTCCGCAAGTGTTTGGAATATTTAATCTGTAAACACTTGAACGTGAATCAGTAGGTTTTAAAATATTATGAGATTCATGACAATCAACACAACTTGCGGCATCTCCGTTTTTATCTCTATTTAATGCCAAACCATGAACGCTTTTATCATAAGCATGAATAAAACCGGCAGAAGGAGTTGTTCTGTTCTTTACATCTTCATCATCAAGATGGCAGGATAAACAAAGCTTTTCCTGTGTAATTTTTTTATCAACTTTATTTTCACCAAATGCAGATGTTGTTACCGGTGATTTATGACAGGTAATGCAGTTAGGTGCTGATTTATCACCGTTCTTAAAAGCATTGCCGTGGTTTGAAATTAAATATTGTTCAGTTGCCTCTTTATGACAACTACCGCAGGAAGTTATTAAGTTGTTTTGATTCCATTTACTCTTTGAATTTTTAATACTAATAACATCGTGGATACCGTGACAGTTTTTACAAGATGTATCAGGTGATTTTCCATTACCTAAAGATTTAATAATCTGAGGATGAAATGAATGCTTAGTAAGATCTTTCTGATGACAACTGATGCATTTAACCTCCTGAATATTTTCTGCATGCGGCATTGCCTCAGGATCGAAACCTTTATGACACGATACACAGCTTAATTTTGAGTGAGAAGAGCTTTTGAAAATATTTTCATCAACAAAAAGGGAAATTACCTTTCCCTTCTTTTCCATAGTGAGTTCATTATCACTATGGCACATTAAACAGTCATCATTCGATTGAGCATATATTTTTGAGGGTAAAATAACTAATCCGATTACAAGGAGGGTTTGTATTATATTTAAGATGTTTGGGAAGCATCTTATTTTTTTCTCGTTTGATGATGATTTAAGTGCCATAGTTGATAAACTTAAACCTGATTATTCTCCTTTAAGTGTTAATAACCAGGTAACTAATACTTTAAGATCTTCGTCAGTTCCTTTAAAAGATGATTTATGATCTTTATCGTTTAACTTAGCTTCTTTTTTCAAATATTTTGTTAAAAACTCGGCTGTATTATCTTTTCCAACTGAAGAAAGATCAGAAGCATCCGATTTCTTTGATTCTATACCAACAGATTTAACGGTGTGGCACATTTGACATTTATTATCAGTAAAAACCTTTTTGCCATCGCCATCAGCTTGATCGGCTACTACATAAGCAAAACCATACAAAGCTACTATTGTTATAATTAAACCAAAATATACTAATATGTTCTTCATTTATCTATCCTTTTATTTGTGTTAGTTATCGATTTTTTTGCTTGCTTATTAACAATTAGAATACCAAAATAAATTTATTATTATTTGCTAAAAATCTAATATTCTTATTGTTCAGATTTGTTAAATTCTCAGCTTTGAGAGCTGTTTTCGCATCAGTTCGCATATTTTAGAATAATTTTTTTATTGTTGCGTGCTGACAATAATTTTAAAATATTGTTTTTAATTAACTACAAAAGTGCATTTATAAAAGTACAATTTGAATATCAATTTGCTGGAAGCAATATAGGAATTTTTGATGAAATATCGTTAAGGTCAAATGGCTTATAAAAAATTTCATTTACAAATTTTTTAATTTCATTTTCTCTGCTCAGATTTTTATCACTGAATACATAAGTTAAAATTAAAGGGAGATCACCTTTACACTGCTTTATCTGTTCACATATTTGTAATATTTCGTTATTTGGTTCGGTGTCAAGAATTACCAGGTCAGCAGAATTACTACACACCAGCGATGACACTACTTCCAGATCTGTAGTGGTTACAACTTTATACTGAGTTTGCAGATATAATAGCAAACTATAACATAAACTGAAATCAGGGCTGTAGATTACTATGTTTTTCATATTCTAATTATTGGAACTTTCCCCTATGGAAAAGTTTTATTGATTTTACTATTTGTGTGCCAAGTTTGATAGATAGTAAATATTGTGAGTAATCAGTTGATTTGTTGAATAAAAGCTATAAAAATGGGGTTTAATATTCTCGCTAATGGTAATGTAAAAAAATGCATTTCAACTATTGAGAATATATCTAAACCATAATTAAGGGTAAAAAAGTATAGACTGGATTTAGATTTTTATGTCTAATTCCTTCAATTTTCTATAAAGTGTGGATAAACCAACCTTTAAAGCATCTGCAGTTTTTTCTTTATTATTTTCATTATTTTCAAGTGCACGCAGAATAAAATCTCTTTCAAATTTTCTAACTGATTCATCAAGTGAGCCGTTAAATGAGAAATCGTATTCATCAGCTTTTGGCTTAAAAGAAGCAGGCAGTTCCTGTATTGTTATCATATCGCCCTTACAAAAGATTACTGCTCTTTCAATAATATTTTCGAGTTCACGAACTTCACCTTTCCATTCGTGATTAAGAATTGCTCTCATTGCTTCATTATCAATTCCTTTAATGTTTTTGTTTAACTCTTTTCTATATTTATCAAGGAAGTGATCTGCTAATAAAGGAATATCTTCTTCACGCTCTTTTAATGATGGAAGGTGAATATCTACAACATTAATTCTGTAATATAAATCCTCCCTGAATCTGCCGGCTTTAACTTCTTCTTCCAGATTACGATTAGTTGTGGTAATGAATCTTGCATTTACCGGCAATGAAATAGTTGTACCAACAGGTGTGTATTCTTTTTCCTGAATTGCTCTGAGAAGTTTAACTTGTAATTGTGGCGGCATTTCACTTATTTCATCAAGAAATAAAGTACCGCCGTTAGCAGCTTTCATATAACCTTCTTTATCAGAAATAGCTCCTGTAAAAGCACCTTTTTTATGTCCGAATAATTCACTTTCAATAAGGTTTTCTGAGATAGCTCCGCAATTAACAGCAATAAATGGTTTATTTTTTCTGTGACTTTTATAATGAAGAGCACGCGCAACTAATTCTTTTCCTGTACCGCTGTTTCCGCTGATTAATACAGTTGAATCTGTTTCCGCAACAGCTTCAATCATTTCATAAACTTTTTTGATGCTGGCACTTTTACCAACAATATTTTCGAAATCATATTTCCTGTGAATCTCTTCACGGAGGATCTTATTTTCGCTTAACAGATCTTTAACTTCAAAAAGCCGCTGCACTTTTATTAATAATTCATCAAATTCCACAGGTTTTAAAATATAATCACTTGCGCCGTTTCTTAAAGCGCTGATAGCTGTATCCAAAGAACCAAAAGCTGTAATAATTATTACTGAAGTTTGAAAATTTATAGTTTTAATTTTTTCAAGGAGTTCAGTTCCTTTCATTAAAGGCATTTCAATATCGGTTATAACTAAATCGAAGTGATTATCTAAAATTTTTTCATAAGCAGTTTTACCATTTTCAGCTTTATCTACCAGATAACCTTCTTTTTCAAGAATGTAGAATAAAGAATCCCTGATTATTTCTTCGTCGTCAACAACTAAAATTTTATATGCCATTTTTATCCTAAATTAATTAATAGGTAACTTTATTATAAATGATGTTCCTTCATTTAATTTACTTTTTATTTTTATATCTCCCTGAAAACTTTTTACAATTCCATAACTTACCCATAAACCTAAACCGGTACCTTTTCCTTCAGTTTTGGAAGTAAAAAACGGTTCAAATACTTTATTTAATTTATCTTCTTTGATTCCGATCCCAGTATCGGAAAAGGTCAACGTAACTTCGTTGTCGGTGCTTTCAGATTTCACTGAGATCTTCTCAATCTTACTATTTCTTTTTTTCTCAATAATAGCATCAACAGAGTTTAACAGAATATTAACGAACACTTGTTGTATCTGGTCCGATATCAAAGGTAACAATGGTATGTTTGGACTTAAATTTGTTTCGAATATTATGTTCTGAGCTTTAGTACCAACCTTGGTTATTTCAACAGCTTCTTTAATTACCAGATTTATATCAGTCAGTTCTAATTCATAATTCGATGGTCTGGAAAAATCAACAAGGTCTCGTATAATTTTAGATATTCTTGTAATCTGGCTTTTCACCAAATCTAACTTTTCATTTACAAAAGGATCGGTGGAAATTCTTTGTGCAACTTGTACCAAAGCTGAAATAGAAGCTAAAGGATTTCCAACTTCGTGTGCAATACCTGCAGCCAACGTTCCAATGCTTTCCATCTTTTGAGTGTGGATTAACTGCCTTTCTAAAGTTCTTTTTTCAGTCAGATCGCGATGAATTCCAAAATATCCTGATACCTTTCCATCTTTATCCAGAATAGGGGAAACAAGCAACTGAGTAAAAAACGGTTCACCATCTTTCTTAAGGTTTTCAACTTCACCGACCCAGACTTTACCACTGGAAACTGTATCCCACATTTTATCCCAAAACTTAGCAGAATTTTTTCCACTGGCTAATATGCTGGGATTTCTGCCAATCAATTCATCTTTAGAATATCCGCTTGCAGTTTCGAAAGCCTTATTAACATAAATCATTTTACCGTTCAGATCAGTTATTTGTAAAGGATTAACAGTATTTTCTGCAACATTAAAAAACCTGATAAGGTCCATCTCTTTCTTTTTCTCTTCACTTATATCCCTTGCAGTTACAAGCGTCAGTCTTTCTTTGAATTCCTGACTTTTAAAAGGCACAAAAGAAAGTTTTACGTTGATGAAATTCTTTTTAAAAAACAGTCTGGTTTCAATCTCTTCAGGTTTTCCAAGGTTTAATGATTTATTAAACAGGTTTTGTGTTTCATTTCTATCACACAACTCAACATAATCAAAAAGGATGTCGGTCTTACCATTTAAGATTTCTAATTTTTCACTCGATGCTTTATTATAAAATCTGATATCTCCCTTATCGTTAATTAAAAAACACATATCAGGGAATCCATCAAACAGAGAAAAATCTAATGTGATATTTTTATTCATTTAAGCTAAAAATTTCTTATAAAAACTATTGCGCTAAAATAAACAATCCGTACCGATTTATTAAACCCAAAATAGTGCACTTTTTATACAAATTTGTAAATTTCTGACAATCAAAATAATATTATGAAAGAACTTATTAACATATTAAAATATAAACTTGTTTGGGCTAATGTTATAGCCGCCGTAATCGTGTTATTAGTTTCATTTTATCGATATGAATTTTCTGCATTTGCTTATGTTTTAATTAGTAATTTGTTCGATATCTTTGGATATCATTTTGCTCTTATTAGAAGAACGACACAACTGCCTGAAAAAATTATTATTCGTTCTTATAGAATAAATCAGTTTTTATTTGATGTGCTGCTATTGCTGATTATCGGATTTGTTTTTGATTGGATTGCTGCTTTAGCAGGCTGGATAATGAAGAATTTCGGACTTCAGGATGTTTTATATTACTTTTTCCTGCAAATGAAACTGCCTGATAGGTGGACCTGGATGAAATGGACTCCATTGGGTTTTTTCAAAGGTGATTTATTGAAAAGTGAAGTTCTAATTCAATGTTTTATAGGCGTTTTGATTGCAGTTTTATTATTGATATTAAGATAAAGAGAAAGGAATTATTCTAATGAATAAAAAATTAAAAGTTGGATTGGTGCAATATTCTCCGGTTTGGGAAGATAAATCTGCTAATCAGAAAAAGATAAAAAGTTTGATTGAAAAAACGAGCAGTTTAAATCTGATGGTTTTTCCGGAAATGACTTTAACCGGTTTTACTATGAACTCAAATAAGTTTGCTGAAAAGACTGATAGTGAATCATATTCATTTTTTTCAGAGATAGCTAAAGAGAAAAATTGTTCAGTAATGTATGGAATAATTGAAAAAGGAAAGAATAAAAATTTTAATACTCTTGTTCATTTAAACAATCAGGGGAAAATAATTAATACATACAGAAAGATTCATCCTTTTTCTTATTCAAAAGAAGACAAAAATTATGGTAAAGGAAAAGAAACTGTAATAAGCAAAGCTCAGGGGTTTAAGTTTGGTCTTTCAATCTGTTATGATCTCCGATTTCCTGAGCTTTATAGATATTATGTCAAAGAGAAAGTTGATGCTATAATTGATATTGCTAATTGGCCCGATACAAGAATTGAGCATTGGCGGACATTATTAAAAGCCCGTGCTATTGAAAATCAGTGTTTTGTAATTGGTGTAAATCGAGTCGGTCCTGATCCTTTTGTAAAGTACAATGGTTTTAGTTCTGTCTTTGATCCGATGGGAAAAGAATTAGTTTCAGTTGAAAACTCTGAAGAAGTAATTATAACTGAGATTGATAAAGATTTAGTTTCTGAAACACGAAAGAAATTTCCGTTTTTAAATGATATAAGAATGATCTGATCCATTAAACAATTTAAAAACAAACTTATTAAATAATTTTAGAACGATTGGTTAATTAAAATGTTTACAATAAAAAGAAAGATTAATTTTTTTGATTGTGATCCTGCAGGGATAATCTTTTATTCACGGATTTTTGAATTTTGTCATTCAGCTTATGAAGAAATGATTTCAAGCTTTCAGATAAAAGAAAATTATTGGAAAAATTATGATTATGTCGTTCCGATTATTCATTCAGAAAGCGAATATGTAAAACCAATTAAATATGGCGATGAGATTACCATTAATGTTCAGGTTTCACAATTACGCGACTCGTCCTTTGAATTAACTTATACGATAAAAAAAGAAAAAGTTTTATGCAGCCATGCTAAAACTGTTCATGTTTTTGTAGATAAAAAGAGCTGGAAGAAAAAAGAAATGTATAAGGATTTGAAAGATGGATTAAAAAAACATGTTATTTAAAAATCTTTTTAATTTTTTCTCTCTCAAATTTTCCAAGACTCGTTTTTGGCAGTTCAGTTGTGAAGAAAAACTTTTTAGGAATTTTATATCCTGCAATCTTTAGTTTTAAAAAATCCTTAATCATTTTTTCATTTACAGATTCATCATCAGTAACAACTGCACACGCAACAATGTGTCCCCATATTTTATTTTGCTGAGGAAACACACAAACTTCTTTTATTCCATTAATTTTTTGAATTACTCTTTCAACTTCAATCGGATTTACATTTTCGCCACCAGTAATTATCAAGTCATTTCTTCGTGCTTCAACAAACAGATAACCTTCATTATCAATAAATCCAATATCCCCTGATTTATAATATTTATCAATGAATTTATTATTTGTTTCATTGCTGTCATTAAGATAATTCTTAAATAAACTGCTTGACTTAATAAGTATTTCAGATTCTTCTGATATTATTAACTCAACATTCGGAAAAGGTTTTCCTGAAGATAACGGTCTGGTTTTTATTTCCTTTGCGGAAATAGCAGTTATCATTGATCCTGTTTCAGATGATCCATAAACACGAAAAGGATTCCAACCTGATTTATCAGCTTGAATCATTAAATCATCATCAATAAATCCACCGCCGATAAGTGCAACTTTTAAAAATTTTCCGGGAGAGATACTTATATTAAGCAATCTTTCTAATTGTGTTGATACTAATGATAAATGAGTTGGATTAAATAATGCGATCGAATCAATAATATCATTAGTCTGAATAGATTTCGGAATAATCAAAGTTGAACCAAAATATAATGAGCGGCAGATTATTTGAAATCCGCCTATATGATAAAAGGGAAGGGAAGCTAACCATCTGTCTTTTTCTTCTTGTCTTAAAAGAACATTTCCGTTTTTAATATTATTTATTAAAGAAGAAAAAGTGTGAACGACTCCTCTTGGTTTGCCGCTTGAACCGGAAGTAAAGATAACAACAGCTTCGTTTTTTTCTTCAGGAATTTTAAGATCAGTAATCAATCCCGGATTTATTTCAATATCATTTTTCTTAATTATCTCAGTATCAGATAAATTATCAAAACTAAAAAATGTTTTATCGGTTATTAAAAATTTTATTTGATGATCGTTTATAATTAATTCAACTTCTGAGTTAAGAAGTTTTGTATTAATCGGAACAGGCACTGCACCAATTAACCAAAGAGATATCACACTTTTAATAAAAAGAATCTGATCATCTGATAAAATTGCAACATAATCGTTTTCTTTAATTTGTTTTGATACAAAAAATTCTGAAAAGTCTGCTGATGATTTGAATAGGGAATAATATGATATTTCAAATTCAGAATTTTTAATAGCTATTAAATCTTTCCTATCAGAATATTTAAATAGGCTATTATTAAAAGAGTCTTTCATTTTAATTCTAATAGGAATTTCCCAGAATTATTCCGGTTGAAAAGAGAAGTCCAAAAAGAGCGGAGAACTTTGCAGTTAATTCAAGTGTCTTATTTAGTTGTGTGCCGTTTAATATATATAACATTTTTATAAGAGTAATTGCTAAAGGCAATGTTATATATGGTAAGAATACAAAAAATCCGAAATCATATTTAAAATGCAGAATGAATGGGATGAAAAAAGAGAGCAGCATAAAAAAGATATATTCAAGACGGGAAAATTTTTTCCCGAGTAAAACAGCTAAAGTATTTTTCCTTGCTTTTTTATCTTCTTCGATATCACGGTAATTATTTACAATTAAAATATTTGTAACCAGCGCACCAACAGGTAATGAAATAATGAATGCCAGCAGAGAAAATTCTTTCAAGTGTAAATAATATGTCCCAACAGTACCAATTATACCAAAAAATATGAACACAAAAATATCGCCAAGCCCATTATATGCAAGTGGAAATGGTCCCGCAGTATATGCTAATCCAAATATTATTGATAAGATTCCAATCCAAAGAATAATAAGATCAACAGAATAGACAAGATATAAACCCAAAAGAAAAGCTAAACCAAAAACAATAATAATTCCGATTTCCATTTCTTTAACTGATATTAATCCGGTTGCTAAAACTCTTTGCGGACCTTTTCTTTCCCTGGTATCTGATCCTTTTAAGTGATCGTAAAGATCATTTGAAAAGTTGGTCCCTATCTGAATCAGCACAGCACAAATTAATGCAATTAAAGAATAAAGCGGATAAAATGTTCCTTTATAATATGCTAATGATGAGCCAACCATAACAGGAACTAAAGCAGCAGGTAATGTTCTTGGTCTGCTTGCTAATATCCAGCTTTGCATCTTTGAGATATCGGTTTTCTTTTCAGTCATTAAGGAAGCTTCGGATATTTTTTAAAATCTGGTTTTCTCTTTTCGTTGTAAGCTCTTTTACCTTCCTGAGCTTCTTCACTCATATAATAAAGTAAGGTTGCATTGCCTGCAAGTTCCTGAATACCAGTTTGTCCATCAAGCTCTGCATTAAAAGCTGATTTAAGTAATCGGATTGCCATTGGACTGTGTTGCAAGATTTCATTTGCCCAGTTTATACCTTCTTCTTCCAGTTTTTCAACAGGCACAACTTTATTAACCAATCCCATTTCTAAAGCTTCTTTTGCATTGTACTGTCTGCATAGATACCAGATCTCTCTTGCTTTCTTTTGTCCTACTAATCTTGCAAGATAACTTGAACCATAGCCGCCATCAAAGCTTCCTACTTTTGGTCCGGTTTGCCCGAATACAGCATTATCGGCGGCAATAGTTAAATCGCATACAACATGAAGAACATGACCGCCTCCGATTGCATAACCGGCGACAAGAGCTATAACAACTTTAGGAATACTTCTGATAAGTTTTTGAAGATCGAGAACATTTAATCTTGGAACTCCATCTTTACCAACATAACCCATATCACCGCGAATGCTTTGATCACCGCCAGAGCAAAAAGCATACTTACCATCTTTTGCAGGACCGTAACCGGTTAATAATACTACACCGATTGATTGATCTTCTCTTGCATCAGAAAAAGCTTCATACATTTCAAAAACTGTTTCAGGCCGGAATGCATTTCTTTTTTCTGGTCGGTTGATTGTAATCTTTGCAATACCATCCATCTTTTCGTAGATGATATCTTTATAATCTTTAACTTTTTTCCATTTAGATTTCATAATTTCCTTTTTAAAACTGACCTAAATAATTGGTTACAATTTCAATAAATCTTTTCGGTTCTTCAAGATGTGTGTTGTGACCTGAATTACGAACTATTTTATGTTTTGCTTTAAAAAATCTTTTTGCAATTCTTGCGTTAATACCTGTGTACTTACTATCAAGGTCTCCCGTTATTAATAATACTTTAACTGGTATTTTTTTTAATTGATCGTGAACCGGCGGCATTATTCCAGAACTAAATCCTCTTAATGAATTTGCATAACCCGTTTTATTAGCAGCAGCTTTTTTCTTTTTCATCATTTTTAATTTATCGTTCGAAAACCTTAATTGAGTATAAAATAATTCCTGATCGCTCCATAATTCTATAAATTCTTCAATTGAATGAGATTCTATATACTCAACAAGTTTCATATCTGACTCATATCTTTTGCTGCGTTCGTCGTCGTTTTTAATTCCTGCAGTTGAGCTTTCTAAAATTAAACCTCTGATGTCTTCAGGAAAAGTAACAGCGTAGTTTAGTGCTAAACGTCCGCCCATTGAATAACCAAGTAAAAAAACCTTCTCTTTTGTAAGCTTATCTTTTATAAATTTTAGTTGCTGCACCAATGAATCGACTGAATAAAGTGAACTATTATTTGGAGCATCACTTTTTCCGTGTCCAATGAGATCAATTGTAACATAATTATACTTATTTGGCATCTGCTCAATAACCGGCAGCCAATCTTCAGCACAACCTGTAAATCCGTGCAAAAGGATTAGAAATTTTTTGTTTTGATCAACCTCAGAAGGAATTTCAACATTAACCTTCAAACCATTTATATCAAACTTCATATTCCCTCAAATAATTATCTATTGTGGATATTGCTGTCTTCCAAAATTTTTTTCTTAACGACAAAGAATAATCAGAATTTGTTTTAATCTCAAATACAGCCGGTTGCTTTCTTACATTAGAAACTTTTATATGATTAATTAATTCCTGTTTTGTTTTAATTTCTTTGTAATCAATTCCAAATGCCTGAATAATCTTTCCAAAATCAAGATTTGTGGGAGTCAAAAAGAATTTATCAAGAACTTTTTTGTGTTTAGCAATAGGTAGTGATTTAAATATTGCTCCGCCATTATTGTTTATCAGAATTATTAACAACGGTATTTTTAATTTCTTAACAGTTAATAATGTGTTCATATCATAATAAAACGATTGATCGCCTATTATCAAATATGTTGGTGTTTTAGATAATGATGCGATACCTGAAGCAGTAGAAATTATTCCGTCAATTCCGCTTGCACCACGATTCTGATATATGCAGATATCTTTCTTTAATGATGAGCTAAATAAATCCAAATCACGAATCGGAACGCTGTTTCCAATCATAACATTGCTGTTTGGTGAAATAGAAGTTAAAACTTCTGATATGATCTGGACTTCATTTATTTTATTTGCATTGAACAAAATTTTATTTTTTGATTCCTCTAACAACAGATCAATGTTTTTAATTTCATTAAGAAGTGGTTCAGTGTCTTTATTGAATTTTTCTGTCGTTATTTTTTTTAGTAAAACCGATTCGTCAGAATTTATTATATAGTTTATTGATTGCCTGAACCTAAAATCACCGAATTTATTTACAATAAAAATATTTACAGATTTTTTTGTTGTCAGCTTTTCAAACCTTGGAGAAGTAAGTGGTCTCCCAAAATGAATAATATATTTTGGATTGAAAATTCTGATAAAATTATCCGAGCGTAAAAAAGAATCATAGTTTGTAATAAGATTCGGGAATTCACTTTTGTAAAATCGCAATCCGCTAGTTGCATCAGCAAATACCGGTAATGAAAATTTAAGAGAACAATCATTTAGTAATTTGAAAAAATTCTGATCAAAATTTCCTGCACCAACAGTAATTAATCCTCTGTTAGATTTTCGTAAAAATGAAATCAAAGTATCAATTGCTTTTTTGTTTGGAGGAATAACTTTATTACTAACTTTTATTGGATTTTCTTCAGCAAGTGTTTCAAATAATATTTTTTCTTCTATTGAATCAGTAAAAGAGTCAGGTTCTAATGGTTTTTCAAATGGCAGATTAAAATGCACTGGTCCTTTATCTGTAGAATTAGCAATATTAAAAGCTTTGACAACTATCTCTTTAAATTTATTAATATTTTTTGTTTTAAGATTAGGCAATCCTGCATCATAAAAAAAGCGAATATGATTTTTGTAAATATTATCCTGATTGATAGTTTGATTTGCACCTGTGTTTCTGAGATATGATGGTCTATCTGCAGTGCAAACTATTAAAGGAACTCTGTTTTGATAAGCCTCAATAATTGCGGGATACAACTCAGCAGTTGCAGTTCCAGAAGTTGTTAATATTATAACTGGACTATTGGACTTTTTTGCTAATCCTAAAGCAAAAAATCCTGAACTTCGCTCATCAATATGAACGAAAGTTTTTATTCTTGAATTTTGTGAAATTGAATATGTTAACGGAGTACTTCGCGAACCCGGTGATATGCAGGCATATTTTACACCGCATTCAGCAAGCTGATCAACTAAAATGTTAGACCAAATAAAATTACGGTTAACTTTTATCTGCATTATTAAACAAAGATAATATTGGTTTTAACTTAAGATTTGTTTCTTCAAATTCCTCAATTGAATCAGAGCCATCAACAATTCCGCATCCGGCATAAGCATAAATTTTGTTTTTATTAACCAGTGCTGATCTTATTGAAACAAAAAATTCGCCATAACCATCATTATTAAACCAGCCGATCATTCCGGAAAATAAACCTCTGTCAAAGTTTTCAGTCTCTTCAATCAGTTTAAGTGATTTGCTTTTAGGAATTCCACATACAGCAGGAGTAGGGAACATAGATTTAATTACTTGCAGAATATTTGCGTTCTTCTTAAGTGTTCCATTAATGCTTGTTTGCAGATGCTGAATATTAGGCAGTTTTTTAACTACTGGAGCCTTGGAATAATTAATATTTTCTGAAAAATCTTTAAGTGCGTTTGTAATAAAATCCAATACAGCGTTATGTTCATTAATATTTTTTTTACTGTTCAATAATTCCAATTCAAATGTTTTGTCCTCATCAGCCGAAAGACCTCTTTTTATAGAGCCTGCGAGTGCTTCGGTTGAAAATTTATTTTGGTTGAATTTGATTAATACTTCTGGAGTTGAACCAAAGAAAATTGAATCAGATGATTTATAAAGAAAATTAGTGCAGCTGGGATATTTACCGCTCAATTCATCAATTATTTTTTTCCAGGAAATTTCATTGATTATTTCTCCTTCAACTCTTCTTGAAATAACAACTTTATCAATCTGCTGTTCAGGCAGTTTTGTTAATAATTGATTTATATCTTTTGTCCAATTACTCAACTCATCTTGATCTTCTTTAACTCTAATCCCTGAAGGAGAATTATTTTTGGGAGTAAGTTTATTTTCAAGATTATAAATCAATCCGGCTTGAGTTTCTAAAAAATCATTAAAAAAACCCTGACGGACAAAATTTTCAGTAAACTGATTTGCAATTAGAAAACAAGTATCAGAATTCTGATATAAAATAATTTTCGGAACAATCAGATCAACATCTCCAAAATCTTTCCATTCTTCTGAATTTCTTTTAATCGGGAATTTTGAAGTTAAGATAAAAGAGGGAAGATTATATCCTGAATAATCAGAATGATTTGATATCAGTTTACTATTTAGCAGTTCAATCATACCGGCAAGCGAATTAATCTCATCAAAACCAAATGATTGTCTGCTTAGACTATCAAAAGATAAAAATGAAATTTTATTTTCCGGTTCGATATAGAAAAAAACGTCATCTGCTTTTTCAACAAAATATTCCAGTAATAACGTGAAATTTACAGGAGATATTTTAACAGCATAACTGAAAAAGATTTTTTTATGATCATTGAGATTATCTGAAAACTCTTGTTTATTTAACGGCATGGTGAAAATATTCTAATTTAAAGTCTTGATAGTAAAATTAACTTAATGCTTTAAAACTTCATACAATACAAATCAGAAATTAATATCTTTTTCTATTGTATCCAGTATTCGAAGATAACTATCATATCTTTCGGCGCTTATCTCATTGTTTTCCAAAGCATTTAACACTCCACAACCAGGTTCATGATTATGAGTGCAGGTGTTGAACCTGCAGTTTCTCAAATGTTTATTAAACTCGGGGAAAAAATGTCCAACATCTTCTTTTTTAATACCATAAGGATCTATTTCTCTTATACCGGGAGTATCTATAATATAAGTTGATTTTTCCACATTGAACATAGTGCTTGTTACAGTTGTATGAGTTCCTTTGCTAGTGTAACTGCTTATTTCTCCGATTTTAAGTTCCAGTTCCGGAAACAACACGTTAAGAATAGAAGATTTTCCAACTCCAGATTGTCCCCAAAACAGATTTTTTTTCTTATGAAGAAAAGATTTTATTTCTTTTATACCTGATTCTAAAAGGACAGATGTTAAAAAGACTTCGTAGCCAATTTCTTCATATAATTTTTTCCAGTATTCTGATATTTCTATATCAGCAAGATCTGATTTGTTAATAATTATTATCGGAGTGATTCCTGCGCTTTCACAAGTAACTAAAAATCTATCGAGAGTTTTGTTATTAAAATCCGGTTCAAGAATACTTGTAACAATAAAAATGTTATCAATGTTTGCAGCAATAATTTGTTCAAGGCGTTCGCCTCTGTAACTAGCTCCTCTGGTTTTAATTGCTTTCCTGGAAAGATAATTCTTGCGTGGCAAAACCTGATAAATTACTCCTGTACCATCTTCATTCATATCAAAATTTACGATATCACCAACTACTGCAAAGTCTGTATGAAAAAGTTTATCCTTTTTAAGATTAAAGTCTTTCTTAAACTTTCCTTTTAATGTACATCTTATTAAAGTATGATCAGGTTCTTTTAAAACATAAAAATCTTTGCTTTCTGATCTTGAAATAATACCTTGAATAACAAACTCCTTTAAAAATAAAAAAGCACCATATCCAAGATATGATGCTTCTTAACTTTAATCAATTAAAGGAGCTAAAAACGATATGTTGTAGTTAACATAACAGTATGTACTTTTATATCCTGAAATGTTCTTGAAACATTACTGCCATAATTATCGCTGATATCTTTCCACCAGCCATAAGCATAAGCTAAATCTATTCCCACGGTTCCGTTTGCAATAAAACCTAAACCGCCTGTAAGATATTTATGGTTAAAATCCGATGCATCTTCTTTAAATGGTGATGGTTGGGTTATAAAACCGCCACGAATTCTAAGACCAATTGTTGGAATAGTATATTCAGCACCAAGATTAAAATTGAAAGTAGCTGTTAAAACATCCTTTATTTCTTTATTCTTTTCAGAGATATATGCTGAAGTTAAACCATCAGGTTTACTAAATTTTAGTTGTGAGTAATCAATTAAAGTTGCTTCAGCACTTAAAATAATTCCTTTCGAGTTAACAGCGAATGCACCTGTAATTTCAAAAGGAGTTTTGCTATTATAAGCAACTTTATCACTATAATAATCTGAATCTAATTTGTAAATCTGACCTGTTCCGAACTCACTGCTTCCGCTAACTAAAAACTCTTCATTTATAGTAAATGTTTTAGGGAATTGAACCGTAACTCCAAATCTTGCCAAATCTTCAAATTGATATAAGAATCCGAGTTTAGCATTCCAGCCGCCAATATCCCATTTAAGAGTATTATTAAAATAAAATGTTCTGAAGTCAGTTGTTTGTGGTTCACCAGCAGCAGTTTCACCCTGATAGATATTCTTGGTATCATCTTCGTAATAATCATTAACTGATTCAAAGTTTCCACTAATAATGGTTAGATTTCCTCCGATAAAAAGATTTTTCTGAACTTCAATTGCGCCTGAAAGAGTCCAGTGATCAATTCCTCCCGAGTTAAGAATATCGCCGCTTTGATTTAAATTGCCATTAATAATTGTGTTGTAGTTATTGTCTGTTAAATACAGGTCATAAGGGATATCAGTATCAAGCAGGCTTTGGATTTTGGAAGTATTACTTGGGTTAAAACCATTAAACTTAACAACTGATGTAAAATCTTTTGTGTTATAATAAGATAAAGCAAATACCAAACTGCCCTGATATGTTGGCAATGGCAGTGCAAAGCTGACACGATTTAAGCTTGTGTTGGTTGTATTATCTTTTGTTTGATTGCCAAAGAATGTTGTTGTATTATCAAAATTAGTAAATGAGAGTCCGCCTGAAAATTCAATTCTTTTTAACAATCCGAAACCTGCAGGATTAAAAAATGCTGCAGAAGCGTCATCACTCAAAGCGTTAAAAGCATTTCCCATTCCTAATGCTCGCGCATTAGAACCTAAACCCGGTAAGCCTAATCGTATTGCATCATTATAATTTTGTGCGCTGATAAATGATGAAAATAAAATTATTGCACTGAATATTTTCAAAATGTGCATCTTCATTTTTATCTCCTTCCGTTTCCAGAATTTCTGACACTTGAATTATCATTTGAATTACCTGAACTGGAATTTCTTGTCCCATTATCTGATGAAGAGTTTCTGGTTCCTGTTGAACTTGGAGTTTGTGTCTCAGAAGTATTTTCAGGTGTAACATTTCTTGTAGGCGGCGGAGTGTTAATAATATCTCCTGAATTATTATTGCCCAAACCTGAATTTCTTTCATTGTTACCTCTGCCTCCATCATTTCGAAAGCTGTTTGTTTCATCATTTCGTCCGTTGGTTCTGTCTTTTGTTGTAGTACCAGATACACTGCCGGAGCCTATAAAAACCGGATATGAAATCCACCAGGGAGATTCATAAAATCCACCGTAATTACCAAAATAAACCTCTCCGTAAAATTCATCATTACTATCATAATCATTTGAATATGATGCTTCTTCTGTTGGATCCCAAATAATTGTATAGCAGCCTGTCATAGTTAGATTTACCAGAAAAATTAAAGCTAAAAGACCGATTATATTTTTCATTTTATTTACCTCGTTCTTCCTGAGTTATTATTACCGCTATTACCTCTTGGACTTGAATTCGTATTACCGCGTGGCGGAGATGTTGTGTTGCCTCTTGGTGGCGAATAACTTCTTGGCGTATCATTAGTCTTTGGCGGAGAATAACTCCTTGGTGTATTATTTGTTTTAGGCGGAGTATAATTTCTGTTTGTGTTGTTTTTATTTGTTTCAGGGTTCTTTTTTATTGTAGGATTATTAGTCCTGTTTTCTTTTGGAGCTTCTTTCTTTCTGGTTTCATTGTTTTTATTAGTGTTGTTTCTTTTAATTACAGGACCTTTCTTCTCAGTTTCAGTTCTTTTCTGAGTATTAATTCTGTTATCGTTAGTTTTTTTACGAGTATCCCTGATGACATCTTTATCTGTATTTCTTTGTGTTTCAGTTTTTCTGATAATTTCGTTTGTACGGGTAGATGTTTTTATGCGATCATCATTTTTACGGATTGTTTCTCTGTCTCTGATAACATCTCGAGTTGTATTTTTATCTCTAGTTGTTATTCTGGTATTATCTCTCAAACCAATTTTTTCACGTTTTAATTCATCTCTTCCGCTTACAATTTGTCTTTCACGCGTTTTAAGCTGATCTCTTAATTGTGAATTGCCATCACGGGTAGCAAATAAATCTCTGCCGCTGCCTGAATTTCTTACTCCGGAACTGTTTCTGATTTTACCAATATCGTTAGTTCTATATTTATAAGTTGAAGTATAATATCCGCTATATCCGCCGTAATATGGATATGGATTCCACCAGCCATAATAATATCGGGGATACCAGTAAGTTGGGTAATAACAAATCACTGAAGGATAATACCAATAGGATGGATACCAAGGATCCCAATACCACCACGGATCATAATACCATCCGGTACCGATAACTACAGAAACTGAAGGATAATAATTCCAGAAGTATTTTCTGTATGAAGGATAACCATAAAAGTAATAATTAATTTCAGTTTTATTTTCATCAATTGAAGAATCCTGATCATCGTACACATACTCATCGTTGTATTGCTCAGTTAATGTGTCTTTATTTTCTTCATAATCATAATAGGGCTTGGATTTTTCGCGGCTCCAGTTACCATAATCATAATCTCTTGTAGCAACCTGGGTATAACATCCGGTTAAGAATAATAACAAAACCGGAAGCATAACAAGTAATGTTAACTTATTTTTTTTCATTTCATTAACCTTTATTGATTTAACTAACAATAAAATTGCAAATATCGAGCCTAATTAAAAGGATAAATTCTTTTCCGATGAGAAAGAAAACAAGTATTGTAGAGCAGAAGTGTATATTTCAATAAACTTTGTTGTATAATAAATCACACAACAAAAAGGTTAAATTTTCTGCACAAACTCAAGAACTAATGCTCTATCAGCGGAAGTAGGATTCCATCTTTTATTTTCTAATAAATCTCTTAGATCAAAACCGGCTGTTACTCCCGGAGCAATAGACCATCGTATTCCGAAATTCATATAACCTTTACCTTTGCCATACCTATTTGTTGAATTATCATTAAAAGCAAAATTGTATTCAAAAAGAACTGAAAAGGAACTTCCTAGAGTTTTTTCCAGTCCGACCATAATATTTACGAAATTGTCTCCGTCCTTATCTTCAAGAACTGAGTAATTTATTGCACCGTGTAAACTCAAATAACCAAGCATAGAAAAGTTTTTACTCGCAGCAGCAAAGATTCCCGGAGCTTTTATAGCAAATCTTTTTTCATCTTTAAAGTATTCTCCTTTGCCTTGTGTATCAAATCCGAGAGTTAAAGAGGGTAATAGAATAGTTTCATCCATAACTCTGACTCTTAAATTTACTCCGGGTGGGAATGGATACCAATCAGGTTTTCCTGAACCGATAATATTATTTCCGCCGTAAGAAAGTCCAATGCTTATATCGTTAAAAATTCCCGCTTCAACTTTTGCGATCAAAGTGCCAAAGGGTAAAAGCTCTGTTGTAATACCAACAGAACCTCGTTCCATTATTCCTGCTGACGGCATATCAATTAAATATCTGTATTCATATTTTGCATTTTCACCTGCTGTACCTTGTGCAATGGTGAAATTAGCAAATACGGTTATTATTAAGATAACACCGATAAGATTTTTCATTTTTACTAAATATAATTTTATTTAGCTGCAAGATAAATATTATTTTTTATTGATGCTTAATTAGACGAGACAATTAGGATAATTACTTTTTCATAAATTGATCAGATTTTTTTTAACAGATGTAAAAATTATAGCTATAAAGTGTTTTTATAATGGGACACTGAACAGACTGATTAATTTGAACAATAAACCCAATTCCTAAGAGGAATTTAGTTTGTGAAGAATGTTATGTTAGATTTATTTAAACAGCCAATGGTAAAATTTCAAATTCAACATAATCTGGAAAGAGCGAATGGACAGATTTAATTTTTATTCCAACAATTCCTGTTCTACCATTGGCTTTTATTTTAAGGATTCCATCATCAGGATTGTTTTCAAGTATTGATATCAAATCATAACCTTCGATAATTTCAAAATGTGCGGAAGTTTTTCTGAACCAGGCTTTTTTTCCTAAAGCATTGACAGGATAGACTTTTATTGTCATTTCAGAATCAAAATCAGCGTAAAGATTATCTGTAGATTTTTTTATTTCAACTCCGTAGATATTGTATAGAAAAAAATATCCTGCTAACAGCAACAGAATAAAAAATATTACCAAGTATATAGAAAGGACTTTCATTCCTGCCAGTTAGTTTTAATTTCCTTCTTTACAGCTTTCTGTAGGTTTGAAATAATTTCTTCAACAATATTATCAGGCACACCATCGTAATGCAGAGATTTTAATCTCATATCGCATTGATCATTTACATAATCAATAACAATAAATTTTCCACTTGGCGTAAGAGCAATTTCAGTTGAGAAAAAATCCAGTTCTGTTATTTTTCTGATTGTTCTGGTTATCTGGAATAATTTTTTTAACTGAAACATTTCAACTTCATCTTCTGATAAATTTTCATAGACATGTGTTTCATCATCCCACCAGGCACAAATTGTTTTTCCAAAAGCCCAAAAGCATCTGAACCATGCTTTTTTATTATCCAAAATTACAGGAAGGATTTTTTGCTGGATAAGATATTTATCTTCATCGTGTTTTTGCCTTGCCTGTAAAACTTCTTTAAGTGATTCTGCACCTTTTACAACACCGATTCCACCACCGGTTGTATTACAAGGCTTTATTATAAACGGATTTCCGAGTATTGAAAGATCATCAACAGATATTAACAAATCTTTTGTAAGACTATGCGGAGGAATTATTATCGAATAAGGAACATTGATTCCTGCAGAGATAAATTCAAGATGCATATTAGCCTTATCAATTGCGTGCTCAATCTTTTTATACGGATTAAAGATTTTTGTTTTTCTTCTCGTTAATATTTTCGCTAATTCTGAAAAATCATCATCCTGGTCAGAAGCTCTGTCTAAATAACATCTGAAGTTTAATTTTTTCTGTTTAACTAAATCAGTTATCTCGAAAACATTATTTTCAGTTACTCTGAAAGTTGTAAGTCCGGTCTGCTGAAGTTTTGTTTCGATCATAGAGACAAATTCTTCATCGTATTCCCAGACATAAGCAATTGCTAAATCAAAAATCATAATTTTCTATAAATACTTTTGTGCAAATTTACGGCTGTATGTTTAGGTATTCAAATTTATCTCCCTTTTTGAAAACCTATTAGTCTTGTTATTACAGAACATCATAAATATATTCACGACCGTGAAAAGAAATTTTATAAACATAGTTTTAATATTAATTGCCGTTCTGTATTTGTTTAACGGTTGTTCAGGATCAACTGCTGTAGTTAACGACAATAAGAATATTGTAACTACCGAAAAAGCAGAAAAAAATCCTAAAAAAGCTTTAGAATATTTTATAAATGGCGGTATTTATGAAACCGTCGGCAATTATGAAGCTGCATTAACGCAATATGAAAAAGCACTTATGTATGATACATCTGCCGGACTTTATTATACTTTGGCAAAATGTAATTTTTATCTAAACAAATTAGCTCCGGCGTTAAAGTATGCGCGCAATGCTCTTGATCTTGATTCTCAAAAAGTAGATTACTACGATCTTCTTTCTGATATTTATAATTACGGCAACAAAAAAGAATCTGCAATCCAAACTCTCGAAAAGGCATTAAAGCTTGATTCTTTGAATATTGAGCTTAACTACAAACTCGCCAGATTGTATGAAGATAATAAACCTGCTAAAGCAGTTACTATCTATACAAGATTATTAAATCAGCTTGGTCCTGAATGGTCAATACTTACAAGAGTTGCAGAATTACAAGAAAAACTTGGTAACAACGAAGAAGCAATAAATACTCTTAAAAGACTATTGACACTTGATCCTTCTAACATTCAATTAAAGAAGTTAGTGATTGAGTATTTGTTCAGGGCAAAAAAATATGATGAAGCTATGACTCTTGTAAATGAGATAATTGAGATTATGCCTTATGATCTTGAAGCAAGAGAAACAAAAGCAAAAATATTTCTTGCAAAAGATGATTGGAAGAAAGCAGCGGATGAATTCGGTTATATTATGGCTCAACCGGATGTTGATCTTGAAGCAAAAGTCAGTATCGGAGCAAACTATTTTAATAAATCAATTACTGATTCTACTTTGCTGCCGATTGCAAAATCATTTTTCCAGGAACTTGATCGTGATACAACTGACTGGCAAGTTAAAATGTATCTCGGTGCAATTGCTTTAAGTGAAAAGGAAGACTCGATTGCAATTGATAATTTTAAATATGTAACTGAAAATGCAAATTGGAATGTAGCTGCTTGGATAAGACTTGGCGGACTTTATTTTGACAACAGAAAATATGATGAAGCTGAAGTTGTTTTGAACGAAGCTATCATATCATTTCCAGAAGATTTTTATGTTAATCTGATTTTGGGATTATCACTTGCACAGCAATCAAAACATAAAGAAGCTGAAAAATATCTTAAGAAAGCAACCATTTTAAATTCTAAAGACATTACTGCTTTATCTGCTTATGCTTTTACTTTAAGCCAGATTAAAGAAGATGACAAAGCAATATATTATTTGGATCGTGCATTAGAGATTGAACCTGATAATGTTCAGTTGATCGGAACTTTGGCAATGATTTATAATGGTTTAAGAAAATTTGAACTTAGTGATAGTCTTTATGAAAAAGCTCTGGAATTATCTCCGGATGATCCTTTGATTAACAATAATTATTCTTATTCGTTTGCAACACGCGGCATTCAATTAGAAAGAGCATTAGGAATGGTTAAAATTTCGATTGAAGCCGATTCACTTAATTCATCATATCTGGATACGATCGGCTGGGTTTATTATATGCTTGGAAAATACAAAGAAGCTAAATTGTATCTGGAAAAAGCAATTGAAACCGGCGGTGAAAGTGCTGTAATGTTAGATCATCTTGGAGACACTGAATTCAAACTTGATAATCATAACAAAGCAATTGAGCTTTGGGAAAAAGCAATTAAGCTTGATCCGACTAAAACTGAAATACAAAATAAAATTGATAAAGGTGCTATTTGAAAATATCATTATTGAAATATCTGATAATAATTAATTTTATTTATTTAATAACTGCTTGTGTTCCTTCGCAGCCGACTGAAGATTTTGAACTTCTGCCTTCCGAAAGATTGACAAACAAACTTGAAGCTAACAGAAGAAAGATAAAAACTTTTGAAGGCAATGGAACCATTACCGTAAATTCTCCTGTAGAAAACAGTGCAACATTCAGAGTTGTATTATTAAAACCTGATTCAATTTATTTTACAATAATGGGTCCGTTTGGAATTGAATTGGCTCAAGCGCTTGTTACAAAAAATAAATTTACTTTTTACGATGCACTTCAAAATACTGCTTATGTTGGAGATGTAAATTCAAATGCTCTTCGCAGTATTTTCAGAATTAATCTTTCCTTCGATGATTTAGTGGATGCTTTTATTGGCTCAGTTAATCTTACAAATAATTTATATCACGCTCCCGATGAATATTTTGTAGAGGGTGATAAGTATGTTCTAACCTACTATGATACTGCCCGTGAAAATAAAACAGTTTATAAAGTAGATGTAAGACAATTGGGAATTACAGAATATCAGCTTTTCGATCTTAATGACGAACTTGCTTTACAAGGCAATTATAAAGATTTTGAATTACTTGAAAATGTAGCAGTTCCTTATAAAATTATTATTGATAACAAAATTGATGAACAAAAGATAAACATAGATTACAAAAAAATAAGAGTTAACAAAGATAACATCAGGATTGATTTTAAAGTGCCTGATGATGCAACAATTATTAAATGGTAAAATATTTTTTAAAATATTTCTTAATTCTTGCAGTTCTTATTTGTGATTTATCATTCTCACAAACTGATGATATTGAAAAAAGTAAGCAGGAACTTTCAAAAATTAAAGAGGAGATAACACGCCTTGAGAAAGAGCTTGCACAAAAAACAAAAAAAGAAAAAAAATCTCTTTCAGCTTTAGATAATATAAGTAAGCAGAACTTTTTGCTTAATAAAATGCTTGCAGATTTAAGAGCAGAAGAAAAACAAAAACAAAATCAAATCGATAACCAGATAAAAACCATTTCGGAAATTGAAAACACAATTAAAACTTTACAAAATAATTACGCAAAATATGTAACCTCAACTTATAAAAATGGCAGTTATACTGATTGGGAAAGTCTGATAAATGCTGCTTCATTCCAGCAAGCTGTTATTAGAATTGAATATCTGAAACGATTTTCTGCCAGTAGAAAAAAAGATTTAGTTAAACTTGAGAAAAATAAATCTGATCTTATTACTGCTAAACAAAAACTTCAGCAGGAATTAGAAGCACAGCATAAAATAACCTTGCAGAAGGAATCCGAAGAAAAAACATTAAAACAAAAAATTACCGAAGAAAAGAAAATCCTTAATGAAATAAAAAAGGATAAAAAGCTTATAACCAACAGTGTTAATGAAAAAAGAAAATCTGAAAAAAAGATTAGAGATTTGATCGTTAAACTTGTTGATGAAGCTGAAAGAAAAAGAAAAGCTGAAGAAGAGTTAAGGAGATCTCAAACCTTAGCTTCTAATGAAACGAAAACCAAAAAGGAAATAGTAGCATCTGATTATGATGTTGATCTTTCAACAGTAAAGTTTAGTTCATTTGCTGAAATGAAAGGTAAACTTAACTGGCCTATCTCAAAAGGCAAAGTGGTTAGAGGCTTTGGCGAATCGCTTAATCCAAAATTAAAAACACTTACTGTTAATTATGGAATTGACATAAAAGCGAGCGGTGATCTAAGTGTTAAAAGTGTTGGGGAAGGTGTTGTATCTGCTGTCGAATGGCTCCCCGGATACGGAACAGTTTTAATTATGAGTCATAAAGGAAATTTCAGAACTGTTTACGGACATTTATCAGAGGTATTTGTTAAAGAAGGCGATAAAGTTAATACAGGCGGAGTTATTGGAAAGATAAATGAAGGAGTTGAAGGAAATATTTTACATTTCGAAGTATGGAATGGAAGACAAAATGTTGACCCTATCACTTGGTTAAAAAAATAGCTTCTTTAATTGAAAAGATTATTAAAAATAATCGGTAACAATCAGGTTTTAGTAAGAAACTTTACTTCATTATCACTTCTGCAATTAGCTAATTACATTTTTCCTATTATCACTTTACCATATTTGGTAAGAGTTCTTGGACCGGAAAAATACGGACTAATAAATTTTGCTACAGCTTTTACTGCTTATTTTAATATCATAACAGATTATGGATTTAATCTATCAGCTACACAGGAAGTATCAGTTAATAGGAACAATAAAGAAAAAGTGTCTGAAATATTTTCATCAGTTTTAATAATAAAGATATTACTCTTTCTTTTATCAACTGTGATATTATTTTTAGTCGTTATTATATTTCCATTGTTTCGAAGCGATTATGATTTATATGCAATAACATTTATTGGAGTTCTTGGAACAGTTTTATTCCCATTATGGTTTTATCAGGGAATAGAACAGATGAAATATATTCTAATAATAAATGTTGTTGTAAGAGCAATATCGATTGTTATTATATTTCTAATAGTGAAAGTTGAAAATGATTATTTACTTCTTGCGATTATTTATACTGTAACCCAATTACTAATTGGAATTATAGGACTAATCTTTGCAATCAGGAAATATGAATTAAAATATTTATTGTCATCAAAAAATCAGCTAATTGATCAATTGAAAAAAGGCTGGGATCTTTTCCTCTCTTCAATCTGGATTAACCTTTATACTACTTCAAATGTTTTTATTCTTGGTTTGTTTGCTCCGAATAATGTAGTCGGTTACTTTGCCGCAGCTAATAAAATCAGAATTGCTTTTCAGGGAATACTTTCTTCGATGTCACAGAGTGTATTTCCTTATGTAAATAAACTATTATCAGAATCTTATCAGAAGTTTATCAGTTTTAATAAAAAGTTGTTAAAAATTTCAGTTACAGTTGGAGTTATTATTTCTGTTTTTCTATTCTTGTTTGCTGAACCGATTGTAAATATTGTTTTAGGTAGTGAATATTCAGCTTCAATAATTGTATTAAGAATTATTGCCTGGCTGCCTTTGATAATATTTTTAAGTAATGTATTTGGTATTCAAACAATGCTCCCGTTAAATTATCATAAAAATTTTGCTAAGATTTTATTTTTTGCTGCGGTGATTAATCTTATTATTTCATTTTTAATTGTTCCGATGTTTTTGGCAATTGGTACTTCAATTTCTGTTTTAATTACAGAAATATTTGTAACAGTTTCTTTCTTTATTTTTATTAAAAGAAAAAATATTCAGATTGTATGAAATATGATTTTTTAATTGTAGGTGCCGGATTTGCCGGTTCAGTTATGGCTGAAAGAATAGCTTCTCAATTAAACAAGAAAGTTTTGATTGTTGAAAAGAGAAATCATATTGCCGGTAATGCTTACGATGAATATGATGAACACGGAATATTAGTTCATCGTTACGGACCTCATATATTTCATACAAACAGTAAAGAAGTTTTTGATTATCTTTCACAATTTACTGAGTGGATACCATACGAACATAAAGTATTGGCAAAAATCGGAAATAATCTTTATCCGATTCCGATTAACAGAATTACAATTAATAAACTTTATAATCTTAATCTGACAACAGATAAAGAAGTTGAGGAGTTTTACGAAAAAGTAAGAGAAAGAAGATATCCGATTACAAATTCTGAAGATATAATTGTTAATCAGGTTGGTTATGATTTATTTGAAAAGTTCTTTAAACATTACACTAAAAAACAATGGAATCTTGAAGCGAAGGAACTTTCTCCATCAGTTTGTGGCAGAATTCCCGTAAGAACAAATGATGATTGCAGATATTTTACAGACAAATATCAATTTATGCCTAAAGACGGTTACACTAAAATGTTTGAGAGAATGTTAAATCAAAAAAATATTGAAGTAGTTTTGAATACTGATTATAAAAGTATTTTAGATTCAGTAAAGTTTGATAAAATGATTTACACCGGACCAATAGACTATTTTTTTGATTACAAATATGGAAAACTTCCTTACAGATCAATTCGATTTGAGTATAAGAATTATAAAATTGATTCTTATCAAGAAGCATCTCATATCAACTTTGTGGACAAGGGAGTCCCTTACACAAGGATAACTGAGCATAAAAAATTAAGTGTACAACAAGTTGATTCTACAAGTATCTCAATTGAATATCCACAAGGCAATGGAGAGCCATTTTATCCAATTCCAACTGAGGAAAACAGGCATCAATATCTTTTATATAAGAACGAAGTTGATAAATTAAATAATATTATTTTTTGCGGAAGATTAGCAGAGTATCAGTATTATAATATGGATCAGGTTGTTGCTAATACATTGAGATTATATGGAATTATTTTAAATGAAAAATAAAATTCCAATATTATTGATAACTCACGATAGACCATACTTACTTGGGAAGGTTTTGGATAGGTTAATAAAATTTACCGATTGGAATGAATTTGAGCTTTGGATATGTAGTAATTCTTCCACAATATCAAATCAAAAAATAATTAAAGCTTATAAAAGTAAGTTCCCATTTATAAACGTGTTTCATCAGGAAGTTAACCAGGTTGCGTTAATTCAGAATAGCTTAATTGAGAAACTTAGAAGAGATATTTATATAAAACTTGATGATGATATTTTTGTAACTGATAACTGGTCAAAAAGTTTTCTGAATGTTTATGAAAGAAATTATACTAATATTAGCATCGGTTCTGTGATAATACCGATTAATGGCTTTGGATGGACAATATTTCTTAAAATAATGAATCTTGAAGAAGATTTTATTCTTAGATTTCCCGATGTAAAACTCATTCAGGGATGTACTGAACCCGCAATTTGGGATAATCCTGAAGTTAATGAATATTTCTGGTCCAAATGTTTGGACTTAGATTCAACAGCAAAGCATTTTTTAAAATCTCAGAAGAGTTATAAAGATTATGAGGTACCATATAGATATTCGATTGGAGGCATAATTTTTTCACATGAATTTTGGGAGAAAATGAATGGCTGGAAAGTAAGTGAAGAATTTTCAAAAGGGTTAAGGAACTATAAGTTACTCAGTAAAGTTAATAAAAAAATAGCAAACTTAAGGGGAAAACCAGAGCAAAAAAGGGTTCAACAATTAATAAAGTTGTTTACCGGTATGGAAACGTCCGAATTAGGTTATGATGAACAAAGTTTATTTACTTTTTCTCAGGAAAATGGATATAAACAATATGTAACAACAGAAAATATTATTTTCCACTTTGCGTTTGGTCCAACTGAAGAGTATTTAATAAAAAAAGTTTTTTTGGATATTAAATTTTGAAATGAAAAAACATCCCTTGGTAACTGTTAACATACTCTCATACAATCGTAAAGATGAGTTGAGAAATACTCTTACTAAAGTGTTTGAACAGGATTATAAAAATATTGAAGTGATTGTTGTCGATAATGCTTCGACAGACGGAAGTGGTGAAATGGTTAAAAAAGAATTTCCATCAGTTCAGTTAATACAAATGGAAAAGAACATTGGAATTGCCGGTTGGAACGAAGGATTTAAAATCGCAAAAGGGGAATATGTTTTAGTGCTGGATGATGATGCATATCCTGAACGTGATGCAATTCATCTTTCTTTGAATGAATTTAATTCTAATGATTCAATTGCTTGTATCACATTTAATCTAATAAACGTAGAAACAAACGAATATTATAAAAATAATTGGCTGCCGCAAAACAAAACAGAAAAAACAGAATGGCCTGTATTTGTTGGTTGCGCATTTATGATAATGAAAAATCGTTTGCCTGATTCTTTTACCTTTCCATATCATTATTTTATTTATCAGCATGAATTACCAATGTCGGCTGAAATATACATACACAAAAGGAAGATTATGTTCTTTCCGGAGATAAAAGGTTTCCATAGATTTAAAATTAAGCATGGTTATTCTGTTTTCAATGATAAGATGAATTTTAAAAACACTCTGCTTTTTATTACTGAATATATCCCGTATTCGTTAGTAATATTTTATTACGTTCAAAATATTTTATTTTATTTTACACGGTCATTAAGACATAGATGGTTTTTTTCATATTTAAGGATTGTGTTTTCAACTTTCCCTTTAAAGTTCAGACAAAAAGTTCCTCTTTCATATTTTGTTTTATTAAGATCAAAAAAAATATTTAATTATAGTTTATTATCTAAATTATCTTTGCATTGAGAATATTAATTTTAACGAATCAGCTACTAACTACCTGCGGTGTTTCAAAGCACTTGTTATATTTTTTAAAGGAAGCTAAAAAAAATCCGGATTTTGAATTCACATTAATTTGCGGGGGAGGGGATGCAATTAATGATTATCGAAATTTAGTAAAGGAAATTTTCGTCTGGCCTTGGATACTTCATAACAATAGATCCTTTAGATGTTTTTCTAAATCTTTTTATAAATTATTAGCATTACAGAAGAAAGAGAAGTTTGATATTTTCCATTCTCATAATCATTATGCTGCAAATATTGCAAAAATAGTATCAGTAATTTCTAAAATAAAAACTGTACAGACAGTTCATGGTTTAATTGAACCAATTGGAAGACTCAATCATTATCCCTCTGAATATTTTATTACTGTTAATGAGCAGGTTTATGATTATCTGATTAAACAGAGAAGGAAATCAATAGAAAAAATTAGATTAATTAGAAGTGGAGTTCCTATCCAAGCTCTGACTACCAAAGGAACAAATAAAAAATTAAAAATTATTTCAGCTGGCAGATTAATTCCTGAGAAAGGTTTTGATGTTTTTATTAAGGCAATTCGCAAACTTAAGGTGAGCGATTTAGAAAGAGCTGAGTTTTTAATTGCCGGATGTGGAGAATATGAAATGGAATTGAAAAAACTATCAAATGAACTTAATGTACAAATTAATTTTATTGGAGAAGTAAAAGATTTTAATGCCTGTTTGAGTTCAACGGATATATTCGTACTTGCCAGTCAATCTGAAGGATTTCCATTAACAATAATAGAGGCAGCGCTTAATAAGAATTTAATAATAAGCTCTAATTTTCTTGGTTATGATTCTATTTTACAAAATAACATAAATTGTTTGATATTTAACATTGATGATGCTCAGGAATTAGCTGAAAAAATAAGTTATGCAATTCAAAATTTTAAGGATTTGCACTCTATGATCAATAAGATGTACGAACTAGCAGTTAAAGAGTTTGATCTAAATAAAATGGTTGATAAAACATTGAACTTTTATAGTGAGATCCTTAATTGATTACAGTTTTAATGACAACTTACAATTGCGGCGAATATATTTCACAAGCGATTAAGAGTATTTTAAACCAGACTTATAAAAATTTTGAATTACTTATTATTGATGATGGATCAAGTGATAATACAGAAGAAATTGTTAGTAAAATTTCAGATAAAAGAATAAAATATTTTAAAAGAAATCACGTTGGTAGATCAGCGTCATTAAATTATGGATTAGAAATTGCTTCAAATGATTTAATCGCATTAATGGATGCTGATGATATATGTCATCCTCAAAGGATAGAACTTCAGCTCAAGAATTTTGATTTTAAAGAAAATACAGTTTTATGTACTTGGTCGATATACTTTAATAATGATAAATTAAAATTTGATATAAGGACCCCGGTTAATTCTAGTGAGTTTAAGAGTAAGATGGCCCTGCATTCATTTATTTGTAATTCCAGTGTAATTTTTAATAGAAGGCTAATAATAGAAAATGGTAAATATTGTGAAAAGTTGTATAATTCTGAGGACTATGAATTATGGTTGAGGTTATTAAATATAAGTAGATTTAAAGTATGTGAAGAATATTTGTTATTTCCTAGAATTCATAAAAATTCTCTAAGTCAGCACGAATTATCCAGAACAAAAAATCAAGTTAATTTTATTCATAAAAAATACGCTAATCTTGATGGTTACTTTGGAATAAAGGATGTCAACAAACAATCAGTAATATTCGGATGGCGTGAATATTTTTATGGGAATAAGACACAAGCAAGAAAAATATGGTATGCTTTAGGCTTCAGATTAATTTATAATCCGAGAATTTTATTGGCTATAATGCTAACACACTTAAATGATGAACGCTTTGAATGGATTCTCCAGAGAAGGTTTAGATTATTAATATATTTTAAGTTGAAGAAATTCTTTTCGTTGAAAATAAGGAAGGCAGAAAAATTTTTAATTGAAGAATTAGCTACTTAGAGAGGTCAGAATAAAAGTGAAGAAATTCTTGATTATCTCAGTTAATGCAATCGGAGATACTTATTTATCTATTTGTGGAGCTTATGCAATAAATAATTACTTCCCAGAGGCAAAAATTGATTTTATTATAAGAAAGAACTCCGAATTTTTATTCTCCGGTTTAAATTTTATTAATGAGATAATCATATTTGATAATTTTGGACAACTAAACGAACTAAAAAAAGAAATTAGAGTTAGAAAGTATGATTATTGCTTTAACTATTTCCCTGGTAGAATTAATACCATATTAAACTTACTCTCGGGAGCGATCTATAAAGCTGGTTATTGGAACTTTATTAAACTGAAAGACTGGTATACAATTAATCAAAACATTCACTCCAATTTTAATAAAGCAAATAAATTCATTTGGTTAAAAGAATACAACTATCTAGATCGGATAAATTTAGTTTTTAAAAAATCACAATTACCAATATCAGTTAATAACAAATTTCGATATTCAAATTTTAATATTTCCCAATTTAATTTTGATAATTATATTTTGATTCATTCTTGTTCAAAAACAAGTGAAAGAGCTTTAAGTAATTTACATTTAATATCTTTAACTGAATATTTAAATGAAGCTTTTAATTATGACATAATTTTTATTGGTTCTAAAAATGATAAAAATTATGAATTTTTGCATTCCATTATTTCTGATAAAATTAGATTACTTACTGATTTAACAATTGATAGCTTAATATTTTTAATCAAAAAAGCTAAATTATTTTTAGCAATAGACTCGTTCCCTATCCATTTAGCTGATGCCTATAATACTTCCTTTATTGGGCTTTTTGGCCCTACAAATGCTAAGTCCGTACTCATCAATTACTCTAAGTCCATTCAATTTGGTGTTGGTTCACTTCAATATCTCAATAGTGAAGAATTTATTAGTGCTATAAAAAGAGTTGTTAATAATGAGTAACTTGAAATTTATAGATTCGACAATATTTATTGCGGGAATCTCAAAAATAATGGAATCAATAAACGATAGTATTGTTAATAAAAACAAGAAATGTATTACTTATTTTAATGCAAACTCATTTAATCTAAATTATAATAATCCTAAATTAACAAAGATCTTCAATCAATTTGATATAATTCACCCCGATGGAATAGGTGTTTATTTAGCCTCCAGATTTTTGTGTGGTAAAAAAGGATTCACGAAAAGAGTAACGGGCTCTGATCTCTATATTCAACTAATTGAATTTGCAACAATAAATAATTGGTCTTTTTTTATCTTTGGTGATACCGATGCAACGTTGAAAAGAATATCTGAATTGCATCCAAAATTAAAACTAGTGGGTATTTATGATGGTTTTAATTATAACAATGATGATTTAATTTCAGCAATAAATAATTCTAACCCAGATATTTTAATTGTTGGCCTTGGTTCACCAAAACAAGAAGATTGGATAATTAATTATAAAAATTATATTAATGCCAAAGTCATCATCGCCGTTGGTGACGGAATAAAAATCTTTGCAGGTACAAAAAAAAGAGGTCCGAAAATTATACAAAAAATAGGTCTAGAATGGTTTGTGAGATTTTTATATGAACCTAAAAGACTATGGAAGAGATATTTTATTGGAATTCCATTATTTATATTCAGGGTAATAAAATTTAAGTTTTCTAATTATAAAAACACGAAATAGCATGAAAAATATTTCTATATCTTTGCTTTTTGTGCTCATATCTTTCTATGGATTGTCACAAAACAGGGTTGAAAAAATCGAAAACGGATTTTCTATTGAATTTAAAATTGGTGAAGAAAAATATAAGGATATAACAAATAATTTTTTAACAATAAGAGATTTTTATGAATTCACTGATGCTTCAAAATCAGGTGAATTTAAGCTGCCTTCCAAAACATTTTTGGTTGCTATTCCAAAAGATGCAAAACCTGTTTTTTATTTGACGGATAAAAATGAAGAAATTACTAAAAATGTAATTCCTAAGATTCAGCCAGTAGCTAAAGCAATTAATGATTCGGTAATTATATTTGAAGAAGTTGATTATACAGATGCAAAGCTAAACAATCTCCCACAGAACGATTTTGAATTAATTGGTTTTACCTGGTATCGAGAAAATTATTGTGCGATAATTAAGGTCTATACGTATAAGTTTGATGTTTCCTCAAATCAAATTACAAGATTAAAATCGTTTAAACTTAATGTTGATTTAGGCAGCAACTTTTTATTTGAATTGAAGAGTAAAACTGAAGCTCAAAATAATTTTGTTACTGATAACACCCAATTAATTGCTAACTCAGCCATTGTGGATCAGTTTGCTTCAAGTCAACCATTATTATTACAGGATACAACCGGCAGTTGGATTGATTACGGTTCAGAATATTTAAAAATCGGAACTGCAAAAGATGGTCTATTCAGAATTACAAGAAGTGATTTTGAAGCAATGGGTATAGATGTTTCTTCAATAAATCCTAAAACATTCAGATTATTTGAATCGGGTATTGAAGTACCGATTACAGTTTATGGTGAAGAAGATAATGCCTTCGATAGTAATGATTACATACAATTTTATGGAACACTTAATTATCCAAAGTTATCTTATCGCATAATTAATCAGCCTAATGAACCATATAATGAATATCTGAATCGTTATTGTGATACAACTTTTTATTTTTTAACCTGGGGCTTACAAAATGGAAAAAGAATTGTAAATCAGAATGTTTTCAATCCGGGCATTTCTGATTCATTAACTTACTTTAAATTTTTTGAACATATAGAAAGCAATGTTCTTTATCAAAATTGTTATACTGATGAAGTTGAAAATCAAACGCCTGGTTGGTTGAGAAATAAAACCTGGTATTTCATTCAAACTGTGTGGTTTTACAGTAATACTATCCGAAATTATAATTTTAACGTTACAGATTATGTTGCTAACAAAACTGCAAAGTTCTTTTATAAAGCAGTTAGTTTTGGATCAAATATAATAAGTGATGCACATCAGTTAATATTAAAAATTAACAATGCTTTAATTGATTCACAGTCAATTAATAGAAATAATCAGATTTTGTTAAGTGGAGGTATTAACACAAATCAATTTGTAGCAAACCAAAATGTTCTCTCCGTAAAAAATTATGCAAATTCGAGTTCTGTAAATGTTGTGGTGCCTGATTGGTATGATATTGAATATCCGAGATATTTGAAACTACAAAATAATTTTTTATTATTTACTGTTCCGGACGATATTACAAACGGATTAATGACAATAAAAATTCAGGGTGCTGCTGCAGCAAATTATGAGATTTATAAAGTAAAACCCTATCTTAAAAAAATTGAAAACTATCAGATAATATCAAATCAATTGCTGTTTACTGATACTGTGAGAATTGGAGATCAGTACATTGTGCAAACACCAAACAGTATTGGGGATCCGGTTTATTATTATAAAAAGCAATTTGTAAATCTCAGATCAAAGAATGCACAGATTGATTATTTAGCAATAACACATCCAAAGTTCTTTTCATCTGCGCAGAACTATGTAAATTCTGTTTCTTCTATGTATGAAGTTACATCTGATCTGATTTCTGTCGAGGATATTTTTGACGAATTTAGTTTTGGATATCCGCAACCTGAAGCAATAAGATTGTTTACGAATGTTACTTATGTTAACAGAGAAAGTCCTAAACCCCAATATTTATTACTTATTGGTGATGCAAACTATGATTATAAATTATACAGATTCAAATCAGATGGCGTAAAAGGCGGTGGTAATTATGTACCGGGATTTGGAAATCCAATCAGTGATAACTGGTTAGTTGTCTGGGATGAAAGCGTTGTACCTGTTCCGCAATTAAAGGTTGGCAGAATACCGATAAATAAAAGCGAAGAACTGGATTTCTATTTAACTAAAGTGCAGAATAATTTTAATCAAAGATTTGATGAATGGAATAAAGAATATCTGTTCTTTTCAGGCGGCAGAGCAAATGAGCCGGGAGAAATTGCAATGTTAAAGGGGGTTAATGATCAGGTGATAAATAACTTTGTAAAACCGGAACCATTATATGGTGCGTATTCGCATTTTTATAAAACATCTGATCCAATGACTGATTTTGGACCTTATACGCCGGATCAAATATCCACGGCTATTAAAGCAGGTGGAGTATTTATTTCTTATATAGGACATAGTGGTACAGCAACCTGGGATAATAGTATCAGCGAAATAACCCAGTTAAAAAATAATGTGAATAGAAATCCGTTGATTACTGATTTTGGCTGCTCAACCAATAAATTTGCAGAACCCGATATAGTTTCTTTTGGTGAAAGATTTTTAATTAATAATGAAGGACAGGCAATAGGGTATATAGGAAATTCATCTTTAGGCTTTACAAGTACTTCACTTACATTACCAATATATTTTTACCAAGAGATGATTACTGGTTTGGATAAAGAGATTGGCTCAACACATCTGCAATCAAAAATCAAAATGTTTAACAATCTTGGTTCATCTCCTGTTTACAAATTATTTGCTTTAACAAATACTCTGCTGGGCGATCCTGTAATAAAAATTAAAATACCTGATAAACCAAATCTCAAGATATCTGAATCCGATATATTATTCAGTAATAATTTTATCAATGATGCTGTAGATTCAATTAAGGTGAAAGTTGTTATTAATAATTATGGTATTAAAGATACATCTAAGTTTAATTACAGTATAAATCATTCTTTTGCAGGAGTCGTTCAGAAAAGTTTTACAGGCAGAAGATTCTTGCCCGGATTCAGAGATACAATATCTGTCTGGATTTCAACAAAGAATCTTGCCGGAGAAAATACTATAACAGTTAATCTTGATACTGATAATGAGATAAGTGAAATCTATGAAGATGATAATAATCTGAATTTCAATTTTTATATTTATTCAACTGAGTTAAGAGATATTGTTAAACATAGAGTTGAAAATCCTGTTTTAAATAATATCAAAATTCTGAATCCTTCATTAAATAATAATACATTTCATATCAGATATCAGATATCTGAATACGATAATTTTCAAAATCCCATAGAAAACACAATTCCTGCTGATTCATTTTTCACTTCAATAAACCTTGGCGGACTACAAAATAATAAAAGATATTATTTCAGATATAGATTAGATGAATCGAACTCTGTGTTTTCAAATATAAAATCATTTGTGAATAAACCGGGTTCTGATTTTTTGTTAACAGATTCTGTTTCATTATCAGATCAGACACTTAATGACCTTGAATATCAAAATCAGCAACTTTCAATTGTTCCTGAAGATATAAATATTTCTGTTACCTCTGCAGGATTTGAAGCAGGTGCAACTTGTATTATTGCTAAAGATGGTATAAATCTTTTATCAAATACTTTTTTTGCAGGAATGGGTATTGTTGTTTTTGATGATGTTACATTTGAAATTGATACATCAACCTGGTTTAACCTTTTTAATAATCCCACAAATATGACTGCGCTGGTTAATCTCATTAATTCAATTCCTCAAGGGAAAATTGTTGCAATGGGAGTATCAGATGACGCAGCAAATAATATTACCACAGCATTAAAGGATGCGATAAAAACTTTGGGTAGTAATAAGATTGATCAGATTTCTTTCCGTGGTTCATGGGCATTGATAGGTAAAAAAGGCGCTGTTCCCGGCGAAGTAGTGGAAGAAGTTAAGGGAAGATATGATGGACTTATTTATATCGATTCGACTTTTGTAATTCCTAAAAAAGAAGGAACTTTTGAAACTATTGAAATTGGACCTGCAACAAACTGGCAGACAGCTAATGTTAGCCAAACAATTCCTGCAGGAAGTGGAATCCAACATTCAGTTTATGGAATAAAGTCAAATTCACAAATTGATTCTCTTGGTGCGTTGAATTTTATCAATAACAGTGCAAATCTTGGTTTTATTAATCCAAAGATTTATCCGAAGATAAGAATTAAATCTTCTTTTAATGCAAATCCGGAAGGGATATCTCCCGAACTTATATCATTAGGAGTTGATTACGCTGGTTTACCAGAACTTGGTACAAATTATCAGGTTGTTGGAATAGATAAAGATACAGTTCTTTCAGGTGAAAATGTCAATCTGACTTTTTGGATTTATAATGTCGGAGAGGCAAATGCGGATTCTTTTAATGTAAAGGTTGATGTATTAAATGCTAATAATACATTAGATACAAGTTATAACTTCAACTCAATTTCAGTATCAGCTGAGGGAAGAAAGAAATTTAATCTGAATTATAGACCGTCTGGTTCAGATGATGAGAAAAAATTTGTAATCAATATTGATCCGGAAAATAAAATCAGTGAATATTTTAAAGACAATAACTTCTTTACAAAATCATTTTATATTAAGAGTGATATTATTCCTCCAACAATTAAAATAACTTTTGATGAGATGGAAGTTATAAATGGTGATTTTGTCTCCAGCAAGCCAAATATAAAAATTGCTTTAAGCGATGATTCTCCGATTCCTATTACGGATACAACTGCAATTAAAATTTATCTGAATGGAATGCCAGTTTATTACGGAGTTACTCAAAATAATATTTCATATTCTACGAGTCCTAATAATCCTAAGTTTACTGTTGATTACAAACCGGGACTTGAAGACGGAGATTATTTATTAAGAGTGGTTGGAAAAGATTTAAGCGGTAACATCGCTGATTCCGCTTCCAGTGAAGTTTATTTTGTAGTGTCATCAGAAACTAAACTGCATCAGGTTTATAATTATCCGAATCCGTTTTCTGATGAAACTTATTTTACCTTTAGATTAAGCCAGATACCGCAGGAAATAAAAATAAGAATTTACACAATTGCAGGCAGAATGATTAAAGAAATTGTCCGTAGCGCATCAGAATTAAATTTTGATCTTAACAGAATCTATTGGGATGGAAAAGATGAAGATGGTGATATTATTGCAAACGGAACTTACATTTACAAAGTGTTCATAAAGAATAATGATAAAGTTGAATCGGTTACTCAAAAATTAGTAATAGTAAAATAGAATTTTTTTAATGGAGAATTATATGAAGACAGCGCTCATTTTATTTTTTATCACATTTTTTTCAGTTCAATTAACTGCTCAATGGGATAAATATCCAAGACCTGATGAAGGCTTTATTAACGGCGGTTTGGGTTTAACCTGGATTGATGGAAAACCTCATTATCGCATCGCATTCAGACCTGAAATTTCTTTTTCTGATTTTGGAATTGGTTTGGATCTTAATCTGGATTTTGATTCGGAAGGGAAGTTAAGAAAAGAAAATTTTAACGAGACATCCGATTACCTCAGCATTATCCGGTATATAAGATATGGAGTAAAAAACGATCCTGTTTTTATTAAAATCGGAGCACTTGATTATTACACACTCGGTCACGGAAGCATAATGCAGCATTATAATAATAGTCCCACATTTGATAACAGAAGAATAGGACTCGTTGCAGATATTGATTTTGGAAAATTCGGATTTGAATCTATTATGGGATCTTTCTCTCCAGCCGGAGTTTTGGGTCTAAGAGGTTATATCAGACCTTTGCAATTAACTCCCGCAGCAGATATTCCGATTATAAGCAATCTTGAACTCGGAGCTTCATTTGTTTCCGATTTAAATAAAGATGCAGGAATCATTAATGGAAACTACAATAGTAGTTTGAAAGAATTTAATGTTACTGAAGATAAAGGCTCAATAAGTATTTTAGGATTTGATATAGGACTTCCGTTACTTAATTCCAGTATAACTGAAATTACTTTATATGCTGATTACTCAAAAATATCCGGATTCGGCAGCGGAGTTGCAACCGGTGTTAAGTTTGATTTTAATTTAAGCTCACTCGTTAATTTAAATGCAAAACTTGAAAGAAGATTCAATAATGGTAAATACATTCCTGCTTACTTTAATTCCTTATACGAGATTGAAAGATTTAAAGTAGATTCATCAGCAGGAACATTTACAAGTAAAGCTCTCGCTTTAAATTCTATCTCAGAAAATCAAAATGGATTTTACGGTGATTTACTCATCAGAGTTTTAGGTTTGTTTGATATTTATGGCGGCTATCAGCGTCTGGATAAGGAACCAAAAAGCGGAATAATGAATTTACGAGCTGCAATTGAGCCTGAAGGTGTTCCGTTTGTTTTAAGAGCAGGATATGATAAAATAAATATTCAAAATGAAAAAGATCTCTTTACTCTTGATGATCGTTCTTATCTGTTTACTGAGTTCGGATATAAACCTGTTGAGTTCTTACTTATATCAATAGTTTACAGTTGGACTTATACTCCGGTGAGAGGCAAAGATGATAAAATAATCGGATTTGAGCCTCAGAAAAGAATAGAACCAAGAATCTCGTTTGTTTATCCGTTTAAATTTTAAACAGAGTGTTCTTGTATAATTGTTTTTGTTGATTCTGTTTTAAGTATAAACAAAGTTAAGTCAGAAAAACATTTTTAAATACTAACCGAATTGAAGACCACCAATTCGGTATAAGTAAAAGTTATGTGTATATGCATAGGAGGATTTATGTGTAGCAAGAAAATCATTTTATCTGTTTTAATTTTCTCAATTTATAATTTATTAATCTCTTGTTCTGAATCAGTTGAGCCAACTAAATCTGCTCTTTCTTATGTTCCTATAACAGTTGGAGATGAAAGACAAATTGTGTTTACTGAGGATAGCTCAACTATATTTTACGAAGTAACTGGAACCGTTAATAGAAGTGATGGAATGGAAGTTTATAAATACTCTTGGTATTATGGAACCGATACAATTCCTAACATAGAATACTATGGTATAAAAGACGGATTTTTCATTTCAACCAAATTAGATACTGTTAGAGATTCATCTTATTATTTACCCTCTAATCCTTACTTTGAACAAAAACTTGCTAAGCTTTATCCTAATAATGGAGATACTTGGCAAAGTATCCCTGGCGATAGCTCTTCACTATATTTCATTGCACAAGATATAGGAACACAGCATACTTTTGCCGGTACTTTTAATAATTGTTATGGTTACAGATTAGATAACATAATAAGTGCAAATTATTCCAAAGGTATAGGTCATATTGCTTCCACTTTCCCTTCTTATAGTTTCGCTTATTTATCAAGTTATATAAAAGTAAATAATAGAGTTTATGGATCTAAAATGCCTGCAAAAGATCCAACTATTGTAGGGAATCAATTTAAGAAAAGAGATCTTAGATTATTGTCTATATTATTTGGTCAAAAATAATACACATAGCCAGTGCCTCAATTACGGAATAGAGTAGGTCGGGATTTTTAGGTTTTGGATTGTTGGTTTTTATTTTTGAGTTTTTAGTAAAGTGTTCTTGTATAATTGTTTTGTTGATTCTGTTTTAAATAAAAACTACTTTACACACATAAAAGATTCTTATCTATTTGAGCTTTTTAAATAGTTAGAATAATATTTTCAGTTGAATTTAACATAATCATTAAAAACAAGATAGTTGCTTATGAGTTGCCGCTCCGATTCACTTTTTAATAAAGGAGGTAACAAATGAAATTGAATTTAATCTTAGTAATATTTCTGCTTCCTCATAAGTGTGGAAGTAATAGAGATGCTGGCTATAAATTAGAAAGGTTATACTTTTTAAATTTAAAGATATTCTTATAAGTTAATTGACTTATATTTAATACAAAGTAAGGGAACAGAAGTAATAAAAACAATAAGCAAAATATTTTTATTATTAGCTATTGTCCTGGTTTTCAGTTATTGCAGTTCGGAAGATGATGATGGTTTGGGAACGTATTATACCGGCACTTTTAATGACTCAGTTAATATCTTGAGCACATCTGATACAGTTAATATTATTCTGGAACAGTGGAGAAATCATCTTCAGAAGCAAAATGTTCCGTATTCATTTGAGGCAAATAATAATGATACTGTTCAAATAAAATTATTTGTTTCTTTTGGCAGTTATGAAGAACATCCTGTGCCGGTGAAAGACGTGAAACAAATCTCTGATACTTTTTATGTGTGGTATGCATTGATAAATAGAAATTGGAAAATATTAGATAAGAATAATTCTATTACCGAAGTAAATACTTCACCCATGATAAGTTATGTTAGTGTTGATAGTGTTGTGATTTATAAAAAAGATAATAAGACTGTTAATTTCTTTTCAAGGTTAAAGTAAGTTGTTATGCTGAAATATTTTCAGCATCCTTTTTATTTTTAATCATTAAGTTGATTAAAGAGATAGATCCTGAAACAATCCGCCTACGGCGGACAGGATGACTAACGCAATTATTTACTTTTTATCCAAAAATAAAACTTCGCAGTTCATCAACTGAATGGAAAATATTATTACCATTTAGTTCTCTTACTTTTTCTTCAGCGTAACTGTCCCAAAGAACAGAAGCAATTTCAACTCCGGCTTGTTTTGCTGCAATAATATCTGAAGGCGCATCACCAATCATTAAAACTTCAGAAGGATTGAGTTTATATTTTTTAAGAAATTTAATTATTCCCTCCGGAGCGGGTTTATGATCTTCAACATCATCACCGCTTACGATCATATCAAAGTATTTTGTTAATCCAAGCTCATCAAGAGTAATAAGTGCTGATGTTCTTCCTTTGCCTGTAAAAACCGAAAGAAGTATTCCGGAATTTTTTATTTCAATAATTAATAGTTTTATTCCTTCATAAAGCTGTGCTATTGCGTGATTATCTTTGTAATATTTGTAATAATCTGCACGCGCAGATTCATATTCATCTTTACACATTTCTTTAAGTATAACATCTTCTGTTGGACCGAATAAAGCAATTATTTCCGCATCGGAAAAAGTTCTGCCGAGATATTTTTGTGTTATATGATTGAATGAATCAAAGATAAGTTGATTGGTATATGTAAGTGTTCCATCAACATCAAATATAATTCCTTTAAATCGAGATTTCATTTTATTCTGTAATTTTTATGATGCTTAAGTTACCATCAATATTTTTAATTACTAACTGATCCTGATTAATTTTTGCAAGACCTGTTATCGGTGAAAAGGTTGGTTCAATGATTTGTTTAACATTTTTGTTGTCAGAAATTCTGTAAAGCGAACCATCGGATAAGCCAATAAAAATATCATTATCTGATTCAGTAATTTCAAAAGAGAAGATATTGGTTTTATTTAATTCAATATTAAAATCAATCTTACCATCCTTTGTGGATATTGCAAATAGTTTTCCTGATGAGTTAAGAGCAAAAATATGTGTTTTGGTTTTGTTGATATATAATTTTTTAATATCTGTTTTTATATCTGCTGACCACACTTTTTTGCCTTGTAGTAAATCCAAAGCAATAACATTGCCTTCAGGTGATAAAGTAAAAACTTTTGATGCATTTAATATCGGAAAATTATAGGCTGGATTATCGGAAGACTTTTGTGAATACTTCCATATCAATACTCCGGATTTTGCATTAACACAATAAACTGAATATGAAGCATCGATAAAAATTAATTTATCGTTTTCATAAACTGCTTTTGATATGATAGGTTTATCGGATAATTTTTTATCCCAGAGAATTTCAAATGTAAAAGCATCATAGGAAAGTATTCTTCCCTTGGATGTTCCGAATACAACGCTTTTAATTGTTTTATCCAGATCAATTACATTTAAATCCGAAGTAATATTTTCACCAATGCCTGCAACTTGAATTACTTCACCATTGTTTGAATTGATGGAATAAAGATCTCCGCCGACAGTTGCAACCAGAAAGAGATCTCTGTAAAGAATCGGATTAGATTTTACATCGCCGAATATTTCAGAAACAAATTTTTCCTTTCCGGTAAAATCAATAAGATAAAGTAAACCATTATCAATTGTTATGTAAATACGATTATCAGCAAGATTTAATTTTGTTGTAGAAGTTGAGTTGTAATTAATCCGGATTATCTGTTTATAAGTAGGATTATCTTTTTTTGAAGCCGTAGTTTGTTCGGTTATAACCTTTAATTTATTTAAAGATTCTGCAAACAGGAATTCAGTATTATCATTATCAAAATATTTCTTTATTACAAAGATTGAATCATTTTTATTTTCAATAAGATGATAAACCGGTTTGTTGTTTTTATCAATCCCAGGTAATCCGATTTCCAGTGCCTGATCAATCTTTACAGTAAATTTATTTTCCTCAGGATAAAAATAAATCATTTTGTTATTCTTAATCCTGTTAAGGAGTTGCGAACGATTAATTATTTTATTTAAAGGTAAATTTGAAAAAGAATATATCAGTTTCCCTTTAAGCGCTTTGCTTTCTTCATCCAATAAAACAAGCGATTCAATATTTACATATCCAATATCTTTCTCAAATGGTATAACAGAGTTAAATCCAAATAAACAGACATCTTCATAATTAATAACGAAAGTCTGCTCGTCAATTTCCTGCCTGACAAGATATTGGCTTAGAATACTATTTGAATAATCATTGTAACCCGCAATTATTTTTACATTAAGATTATTTTCAGATATAAACGAAGTTAGCTGTCTCAACTCATGCAAAGAATTTGCTGATTCCACATTACCTGATAACAGAATAGTGTTAACATTTTTTTCTCTTTTAAGTAAAGTTGTAAGAAGTTCAATTTTATTTCGGTCAGATTTTCCAAAAAAAGCAATCTCTGAGATAATTGCATACTTTTTATTTTGGCATAAAATTGGCGTATATACTTCACCGATAAGCAAAAACAAAATAAATATTTGAAATATTTTAATAAAGGAATTATCTGACATTGCGGCGTTTAACATTTTGTTTTCTATCAAAGTTCTGTTGCTAATTTAATAAAATTTAAAATCAATAAGAGAAAATTAAAGTCATTTTATTGATTAGCAGATATAAAACATTCTGATCTTGAAGCACAAAAAAGTTTGTAACGGGTACGGGACAATGAATTTACTATTTAATCATATAATTAGATGAAAAATTAAAATCACTTAAAAAAAATAAGTTTAAAAAAGTAAAAAAATACTGTATAAACTAACTAACTAAATATATCCAATAACTAATAAAGGTTACAAAATGAAAAAAATATTATACTTGTTCATCGTCTTGCTTTTGGGAGCAATACCATATTATTCTACTTTAGCTCAAGAAGATCAGATTGAAGGACAAAACTTTCAATTTCAAGTTCCCGAGCACATTCAATCATTACAGCAGCAAATTAAATTGGCTGAAGATAATGAAGATTGGGATTTATATTATTCTCTAAGACCTAAATTAATAACCGCATGGAATGATGCTAAACCAGAAATTGCGAATCTTTACAGAAATACAAATAATGCTGAACAAGATAATATAAACACAGAAGCTCCAAAGTTTACCACTCCTTACTCCTCTCAAATCCAGAGTCCTCTTTGGGGTAATGATATTATTGTTCATAGCGGTAGTGTTTTAGATATGAGTTTGGTCGTATCAAGAAACGATACACTATATCTTGGTGTTTTGGAATCTTCTGGAACAGCAGTAAACATTTATGCTTCCGGCAATGGTGGAAGTACATGGTCATTATTCCGAAGCGGTTTTAGTGTTCAAGCAAGTAAAATTGAACTAATAGACTTTGATGGTTTTCACGGATCCTCAGGACCATCGTATCTTCTATTATTTACATTATATAATAACGGGACATTATGGTGCACAAGATTTGAAACCGGTTCATCAAGTTATACTAATAGTAAAGTTGTAAATAGTGGTTGTACGGATTTTTCAATAGACAGGACTTATAGCGCAGCAAATTATCGTTGTTTCGTACTCTATGATAGCACAGGTACGCAATTTCATAAACGAAGTGATCCTGCCAGCTATGCAACTATTTGGCAAGATCCACGTGAAATTTTCAATTGTAAAGATCCTGATATAGCTTATGGGCTTGATGGTTCATTATATTTAACTTATGTGGGTAGGAGTTCTGGCAACTTATATCAGTTCAATAATTATAATTATGGTGATCCTGCTTCATTTATAAATCAACGAACAGTTGAAACCGGTTCAACTGATACAACATTTACTCCAGAAATTATCGCAACAAGACAAGATACATCACAACAAACCGTAATGATGGTATATACAATTTTGAATAATGGGAGAAATGACTTAAGAACTTCTTTTAAAACAGGTGGAAGCGGTTGGAGTGTACCAGCAAATTGGTCTACATATAGTAATACTGATAACAAATTAGTTAATCTTTTTTGTAAAAAACAAAGTTCTAATACTATTTTTCAGGCAAGTTTTACTCGCACTGGTCTAGGTAATACAACACCTCGCGCCATTAGATATAGAAAATTCAGCTCTGGAAATTGGAACAGTAGCATACAAGTATCTGACGAATCGAGAAATGTAACAGGTTTACAAGAATCAAATGTAGTTGAATTATCTACCGGAACTGCAGTATTTGCATACGTTGGATCAAATTCACTGAATGTATATTTTGACAATTCTTCCTGGGTTACTGATGTTAAACCTGAAACCGGAATTCCCGAAGTTTATTCTCTTTCTCAAAACTATCCAAACCCATTTAACCCAAGCACAGCTATCAGGTTTAGCATTCCTGAACAGACTAATGTTAGCTTAAAAATATTTAACAGCATCGGACAGGAAGTTGCATCTTTAGTAAACGGTGAATTATCTGCAGGTAATCACGAAGTAAACTTTAATGCAAGTAAACTTTCAAGCGGCATTTATTTCTACAGAATAGAAACTCCTGCTTTTACTTCAACAAAGAAGATGATTCTTATTAAGTAAAATAGTCAAAGATCGTGTTGCTAAAGGACGGTTTTTTGCCGTCCTTTTTATTTTTAAAGCAAAACAAATTTTGAAAAAACATTAATAAAATAGAGTCTTAATTTTACTGTAGGTAAACTATTTATATCTCAAAAAGTCTCTCTCTTTTTAAGAGAGAGATTTAGAGAGAGTTCATTTATTTTAGACTAATATTATTTATATAAAAATCAAATCGATTATTATTGACAATAAGAATAGATTATTTTTAATTTTGTTAAGGAACTTTTCAACTTCGCGAGAGCAAGGGAGCTACCAAAGATTTTCTTATTAAGCTCTGCTTCCCAATACCCACACGAAGCAGAAGTTTTAGAAATAGTTTTTTCATACAATCAGGGAGTTGCTCTATGAAAACTTTCACGAAAGTTACATTTATAGTAATCTTATTGTTTCCTATACAAATATTCTCGCAAACAGACAGTAGATATCAATTCTTTTCTGAAAAACAACCTAAGGAAAGAATCAATTACAACACTCAGCCTTATGAACATTTAAAAGAAGGTTTACAAATAAAAGACTCCAGTAATTCAGATATAAGATCAATAATAAATAAAAATGTGCTTGATAATGGATCCCTTTTAGTTGAAAAGGTAGAACAAAACTGGGATGGTTCTAATTGGATAAATTATAGAAAGTATAATTATACCTATGATTCAAATAATAATCTGATTGAATATATATGGCAAGGCTGGTATGAATCCAATTGGCTGAATGCTGTAAAAGAAACATATACTTATAATTCAAACAATGATTTGATTGAATATATTCAGCAAAGCTGGGGTAGTTCTACGTGGGTGAACAAAGAGAATTATACTTATTCCTATGATTTAAATAATAAACTTATTGAAAAAGTATATCACATATGGGTTGCAACCAATTGGGTAAATAAATGGAAAGATAGTTATAACTATGATTCAAATAATAAATTGGTCGAAAGGATATACCAACGCTGGATTTATTCCAATTGGGAGAATAATTTGAAATATAGTTATACCTATGGTTCAAATAATTATTTGATTGAATATTTTTGGCAGGGTTGGAATGGTTCAAGTTGGGCAAATTTCAGGAAGTATAATTATGCCTATGACTCAAATAATAATTTGATTGAAGAAACTCGGGTGGACTGGGAAAATTCAAATTGGAGAAATAATGAAAGGCATACTTATGCATATAACGCAAATAATAATTTGATTGAACATATATGGCAGGCCGGAAATGATTCCAGTTGGGGAAATTACTGGAAGTATAATTATACTTATGACTCAAGTAATTATTTAATTGAAAGAATGTGGTTTGTCTGGCATATTAATTCTACCGATTGGGATTATTTTGTTAAGTATACATACTCTTACGATTCAAATAATAATATGATTGAAATGTTATCGCAAGGTTGGGATGGTTTCAATTGGATGGATACCTGGATTTATACATATAACTATGATACAAATAACAATATGATTGAAGAGATTTGGCAAAGCTGGGGTGGTTCCAATTGGGTAAATTATAAAAATATTTTTTACTCATACTCACCAACAGATGTTGAAGAACTACCGGGTGAAATTAAAACCTACAGTTTATCTAATAACTATCCGAATCCGTTTAATCCTTCAACAACAATTAAATATCAAATTCCAAAATCAGGACTTGTTACACTTAAAGTATTTAATGTTTTAGGTAAGGAAATTATAACACTTGTAAATGAAGAAAAGTCAGTAGGAAGTTATGAAATTACGTTTGATGCATCAGGTTTACCAAGCGGAATATATTTTTACAAGTTGTCAGCCGACAACTTCCAGCAGACTAAGAAGATGATTCTGCTTAAGTAAGCATATTACTTTTTAGATTATAAAGGACGGTTTTTTGCCATCCTTTTTTTTAAAAGTAAATTTAAGCTTAGATACGCAAAAACAGCTTTTATAGGTTAAATGTGGTTTAATTTTTTAATAAAGTAGTATTTATTAACTAACTTAAATAAGGTTCTCTTGACAATGAAGAAAGTTTATTGTTAGTTTAATTAAGAACTTTTAAACTTCGCGAACACAAGGGAGACTCCAAAGATTTTCTTATTAAGTTCTGCTTCCCAATACCTGGACAATCGGAAGTTTTAAAAATAATTTAATTATTTTAAATAAAGGAGGTGTTCAATGAAAAATATTTATATAATTACATTTATTGTAATCTTGCTGCTATCTCTACCGATATTCTCTCAAACAGACAGCAAATATCAAGCATTTCCAGAGGGACAATTTAAAGGGAGCATCAATTCCATCATTAAACCTGAAGAACATCAAAAGCAAGGTTTGCAAACAAAAGTTTCAAATGATTCTGAGATCAGAACAATAATAAACAAAAAAGCACTAGAAAATGGTTACCTTTTAGTTGAAATGATAGAGCAAAGATGGCGGGATTCTAACTGGGTGAATTATCAAAGATATATTTATACCTACGATTCAAAAAATAATTTGATTGAAGAGATATACCAAGAATGGGATGTTTCCAATTGGCTGAATAAATGGAAAGGCACTTATACCTATGATTCAAATAATAATTTGATTGAAGAGCTTGGGCAAGACTGGGATGGTTCTAACTGGGTGGATTCATCGAGAAATACTTATACATATGATTCAAATAATAATTTGATTGAAGAGCTTGGGCAAAACTGGGATGGTTCTAATTGGGTGAATTATGGGAAAGAAACTTATACCTATGATTCAAATAATAATTTGATTGAAGAAATAGAACAAGAATGGGATGGTTCTAACTGGGTGAATTCTTGGAAGTATACTCATACTTATGATTCAAATAATAATTTGATTGAAAAAATAACTCAATATTGGATTGGTTCTAATTGGGTGAATTTATTTAAATATATTAATACCTATGATTCAAATAATAATTTGATTGAAGAGCTTGGGCAAGACTGGTATGGTTCTAACTGGGTGAATTATGGGAAAGAAACTTATACCTATGATTCAAATAATAATTTGATTGAAAAACTTGGGCAAGACTGGTATGGTTCTAATTGGGTGAATTTATTTAAATATATTAATACCTATGATTCAAATAATAATTTGATTGAAGAGCTTGGGCAAGAATGGTATGATTCTAATTGGGTTAATTATAATAGAAATATTTATGCTTATGATTCAAATAATAATTTGATTGAAAAAATAACTCAATATTGGATTGGTTCTAATTGGGTGAATTTATTTAAATATATTAATACCTATGATTCAAATAATAATTTGATTGAAAGTTTAAATCAAATATGGGATGGTTCTAACTGGGTGAATACTCACAGGTCTCTTTACTCACACTCACCAACAGATGTTGAAGAAATTCCGGGTGAAATTAAAACTTACAGCTTATCTAATAACTATCCGAATCCATTTAATCCCTCGACAACGATTAAATATCAAATCCCAAAATCAGGACTTGTTACACTTAAA